>NZ_CP070982.1:5616659-5960991 GCF_018417595.1 Pseudomonas entomophila | reverse complement strand
GGATATCCCCTGAGTTGAAAGCCGGATGAGGCAAAAACAAACCGCCATTGTACCGGGCGGGCGACCAGTTATCCACACGTGGCAGCACCAGACACAGGGACTGACACGCCAAAAAAAGACAGAAATGGTACCCCTACACTGTGAATAAGCCCTGTGGATAAACGCCATTGAGGGCTATGCACAACCCTGGGTTCTGATCTGTGGATAATTCACCTGTGGATAACCGGCCTATTGCTACACAGGTTTTACCCATGCCCGGCACAAGCAGAGCACCTGTTACCGACAAGGTTGTGAATCTCTGTACAAGGCGCGAATTGTAGCTTTGAGATGGTTATCCACAGATGGTTGTCCACATAAGCTCTATAAGTTCTTCAGAAAAGCTTTTTATATGCCTCTTTCTTTTTTTCATGTTGGTGTCTCTTGTCCGTGTCATCAAGCAAAACCCGGCAACAGATCCGCAATGACCTTCCATAAGGAAAGGCTGGTTGGAAATTGACCTATTGGCTTGCTTTCTCTAGAATCGCCGATCTCTTAAAAAGGGGGCCCATCCGGCCCGTTGTCGACCAACCCAGGTAACACGCCATGAAACGTACTTTCCAACCAAGCACCATCAAGCGCGCCCGCACCCACGGTTTCCGTGCCCGTATGGCTACCAAGAACGGCCGTGCTGTTCTGTCGCGTCGCCGTGCCAAAGGCCGTAAGCGTCTGGCAATTTGATTTTTCGGCACAGGTGGTGAGTCAGGACTTCAGTCGGGACAAGCGACTGCTTACACCCCGGCACTTCAAAGCGGTCTTCGACTCCCCAACCGGCAAGGTTCCAGGGAAAAACCTGCTTATCCTTGCCCGCGAGAACGGCCTCGATCATCCACGCCTCGGCCTGGTGATCGGCAAGAAGAGCGTCAAGCTCGCCGTTCAACGCAATCGCCTGAAACGCCTGATGCGTGATTCGTTCCGCCTCAACCAGCACATGCTGGCAGGGCTGGATATCGTGATCGTCGCGCGCAAGGGGTTGGGCGAAGTGGAAAACCCAGAATTGCACCAACACTTTGGCAAGCTCTGGAAGCGACTGGTCCGCAGTCGGCCCTCTCCAGCGGTCGCCGATTCCGCAGGGGTAGACAGTCACAATGCGTAAACTGGCCCTCGTTCCGATCCAGTTCTACCGTTATGCCATCAGTCCACTGATGGCCAGTCACTGTCGTTTCTATCCCAGCTGTTCCTGTTACGCCTATGAAGCCATCGAAAACCATGGCCTCTTGCGTGGTGGGTGGCTGGCCGTTCGTCGCCTGGGGCGTTGTCATCCGTGGAACGACGGCGGTTTCGATCCCGTTCCACCTGCTCCTTCCTCCCGAACTTCTTCGATAGCCGAGTAATCATGGATATTAAACGCACGATCCTGATCGTCGCCCTGGCAATCGTGTCCTACGTCATGGTCCTCAAGTGGAACCAGGACTACGGCCAGGCTGCCCTGCCGACTCAGAATACTGCTGCCAGCACTGCCAACGCGTCCTTGCCGGACAGCGTGCCCGCCGGCAACAACGGCGCGAACGCTGATTTGCCGAGCGTCAATGCGCAAAACGGCACCACCGGCCTGGCTCCGGCGCCAGTTGCGATCAGCAAGGACCTGATTCAGGTCAAGACCGATGTCCTGAACCTGGCTATCGACCCGGTTGGCGGTGATATCGTCCAACTGACCCTGCCCAAGTTCCCGCGTCGCCAGGACCACCCTGAGATTCCGTTCCAGCTGTTCGACAACGGCGGCGAGCGTGTCTACCTGGCACAGAGCGGCCTGATCGGCAGCGACGGCCCGGACCGCGCCAGCGGTCGACCGCTGTACGCCACCGAACAGAAGAGCTACCAGCTGGCCGATGGCCAGGACCAACTGGTGGTCGACCTCAAGTTCAGCGAGAACGGCGTCAACTACATCAAGCGCTTCAGCTTGAAGCGCGGCGAGTACGACCTGACCGTCAGCTACCTGATCGACAACCAGAGCGCCCAGGCCTGGAGCGGCAACATGTTTGCCCAGCTCAAGCGTGACGCCAGCTCCGATCCGTCGTCGAGCACCGCCACCGGTACCGCCACTTACCTGGGCGCCGCCCTGTGGACAGCTTCCGAGCCGTACAAGAAAGTGTCGATGAAGGACATGGACAAGGGCGGCCTGCAGGAAAGCGTCGCCGGCGGCTGGGTCGCCTGGCTGCAGCACTACTTCGTGACCGCCTGGATCCCGAACAAGTCGGACAACAACGCCGTCCAGACTCGCAAGGACAGCCAAGGCAACTACATCATCGGTTACACCGGCCCTGCGCTTAACGTCCCTGCCGGTGGCAAGGTCGAAACCAGCGCCATGCTGTATGCCGGCCCGAAGATCCAGTCCAAGCTCAAGGAGTTGTCCCCAGGCCTGGAACTGACCGTCGACTATGGTTTCCTGTGGTTCATCGCCCAGCCGATCTTCTGGCTGCTGCAACATATCCACAGCCTGCTGGGCAACTGGGGCTGGTCGATCATCGTCCTGACCATGCTCATCAAGGGCCTGTTCTTCCCGCTGTCGGCCGCCAGCTACCGCTCGATGGCACGCATGCGTGCCGTGGCGCCGAAGCTTGCCCAGCTCAAGGAACGCTTCGGTGACGATCGCCAGAAGATGTCCCAGGCGATGATGGAGCTGTACAAGAAAGAGAAGATCAACCCGCTGGGCGGCTGCCTGCCGATCCTGGTGCAGATGCCGGTGTTCCTGGCCCTGTACTGGGTACTGCTGGAAAGCGTCGAGATGCGCCAGGCCCCATGGATGTTGTGGATTACCGACCTGTCGATCAAGGATCCGTTCTTTATCCTGCCGATCATCATGGGCGCCACCATGTTCATCCAGCAGCGCCTGAACCCGACGCCGCCGGATCCGATGCAGGCGAAGGTCATGAAAATGATGCCGATCATCTTCACCTTCTTCTTCCTGTGGTTCCCGGCCGGTCTGGTGCTGTACTGGGTTGTGAACAACTGCCTGTCGATCGCACAGCAGTGGTACATCACCCGTAGCATCGAAGCGGCAACCAAAAAAGCTGCCGCTTGACGGGCAACCCGGTTTGCCTGTGAATAAAAACGCCCCCTAGTGGGGCGTTTTTGCTATCTGACGAATTCGTTGTAGAGGCTTTCGAGCATGAACACTGTGCGTGAAACCATTGCCGCCATCGCCACCGCCCAGGGCCGGGGTGGTGTCGGTATCGTTCGCTTGTCCGGGCCGCTGGCCAGCCAGGCCGGGCTGGCCATCACCGGCCGCACGCTGACACCGCGGCACGCCCATTACGGCCCGTTCCGTGATGCCGATGGCCTGGTCCTGGACGAAGGCATCGCCTTGTTTTTCCCTGGGCCGAACTCGTTCACCGGTGAAGATGTGCTGGAACTGCAGGGCCATGGCGGCCCTGTGGTGATGGACATGCTGCTGCAGCGTTGCCTGCAGTTGGGCTGCCGCCTGGCACGGCCTGGCGAGTTCAGCGAACGTGCGTTCCTCAATGACAAGCTTGATTTGGCCCAGGCCGAAGCCATTGCCGACCTGATCGAAGCCAGTTCCACCCAGGCCGCCCGCAACGCCTTGCGTTCGCTGCAGGGGGCGTTTTCCAAGCGCGTGCATGGGCTGACCGAGGCGCTGATTGCCTTGCGCATCTACGTCGAGGCGGCGATCGACTTCCCTGAGGAAGAAATCGACTTCCTCGCCGACGGCCATGTGTTGCGCATGCTCGATGACGTGCGCAGCGAGTTGTCCACAGTGCAGCGTGAGGCCGGGCAGGGTGCCCTGTTGCGCGATGGCATGACCGTGGTCATCGCCGGCCGTCCGAATGCCGGCAAATCCAGCCTGCTCAACCAGCTGGCCGGGCGCGAGGCGGCGATCGTTACTGATATCGCCGGCACCACCCGGGATATTCTGCGTGAACATATCCACATCGATGGCATGCCACTGCATGTGGTCGACACCGCCGGCCTGCGCGATACCGACGATCATGTGGAAAAGATCGGGGTGGAAAGGGCGCTCAAGGCCATCGGCGAGGCAGATCGTGTGCTGCTGGTGGTCGATTCGACCGCGGCGGAGGCCAGTGACCCCTTCGCCCTGTGGCCTGAGTTCCTTGATCAGCGCCCAGATGTGGCAAAAGTCACGCTGATCCGTAACAAGGCCGATTTGAGCGGTGAGCACGTCGGCATGGAGCAGAGTGACGATGGGCACGTGACCATTACCCTGAGTGCCCGCGAAGACGACATGGGGCTGGATCTGCTGCGAGATCACCTCAAGGCCTGCATGGGTTATGAACAGACGGCGGAAAGCAGCTTCAGCGCCCGTCGCCGGCACCTCGAAGCGCTGCGCCAGGCCAGCGAGCACCTGGAGCATGGTCGGGCACAACTGACCCTGGCGGGTGCCGGAGAACTGCTGGCGGAGGATCTGCGCCAGGCACAGCAGGCGTTGGGAGAGATCACCGGGGCGTTCAGTTCGGATGACTTGCTCGGCAGGATCTTCTCGAGCTTCTGCATCGGCAAGTAGCCGCCGCCTCGCGATATCGAAGCCGCTCCTGACTGGAGCGGCTTTTTTTTGCCTGTGATTTACACATCTGCGCGTTGCATGGCACCGGCGATGCCGGTGATCGCGGGTAAACCCGCTCCTACAGGGATGAATTTCATCAACAGATGCGAGCGACCGCTCAGGAGCTCTGTGGAAAACTCACCATCAGCTCCGTTGATAACTGACCTTTTTTTCTGAGGACAAACCCGCCTGTGGGTAAGCAGTACTTTAATCCACAGGTTACACGCCGTTATCCAGAACCCTCAGCCCCACTACGCCACAGGGTTATGATTCCAGCAAAGGCAGACAGGAGTAAGGCTTAAGCTACTTACCCACATGTGGATAGCTGCCTAAACATAAACATAAAAACAAAGCTTTTATAAATTTTTCCTCTTTGTTTACTTTTGCCTGCCACTCATCCACAGCCTGGTCAAATTTTGCTCAGAAGGTTCCTTTGAAGGGGGGGAAGTCCCTATACTTGTCCGCTTACCTTCTCTATTCGCAAAAACAGGCACGAGGTGCGTGGTGGATTTCCCTTCCCGTTTTGAAGTGATCGTCATCGGCGGCGGCCATGCCGGTACCGAGGCTGCGCTTGCGTCCGCACGCATGGGTGTGAAGACCCTGCTGCTGACCCATAACGTGGAAACCCTCGGTCACATGAGCTGCAACCCGGCCATCGGTGGCATCGGCAAGAGCCACCTGGTCAAGGAGATCGATGCGCTCGGCGGCGCCATGGCGCTGGCCACCGACATGAGCGGCATCCAGTTCCGTGTTCTGAACAACCGCAAGGGCCCGGCCGTGCGCGCCACCCGTGCACAGGCCGACCGCGCCATCTACAAGGCGGTGGTGCGTGAGATCCTGGAAAACCAGCCGAACCTGTGGATATTCCAGCAGTCGTGCGATGACCTGATCGTCGAGCAGGACCAGGTCAAGGGCGTGGTCACGCAAATGGGCCTGCGTTTCTTCGCCGACTCGGTGGTGCTGACCAGCGGCACCTTCCTCGGTGGACTTATCCACATCGGCCTGCAGAACTACTCCGGTGGCCGCGCCGGCGATCCACCCGCCAACGCCCTGGCGCAACGCATGCGTGAACTGCCGCTGCGCGTCGGCCGTCTGAAAACCGGCACACCACCGCGTATCGATGGCCGTTCGGTGGACTTCTCGGTGATGACCGAGCAACCGGGCGACACACCGATCCCGGTGATGTCGTTCATGGGCAATGCCGAAATGCACCCCCGCCAGGTGAGCTGCTGGATCACCCACACCAACGCCCGCACCCACGAGATCATCGCCTCGAACCTCGACCGTTCGCCGATGTACTCGGGCGTGATCGAAGGTATCGGCCCGCGCTACTGCCCTTCGATCGAAGACAAGATCCATCGCTTCGCCGACAAGGAAAGCCACCAGGTGTTCATCGAGCCGGAAGGCCTGACCACCCATGAGCTCTACCCCAACGGCATCTCGACTTCGCTGCCGTTCGACGTGCAGTTGGAGATCGTGCGCTCGATCCGCGGCATGGAGAACGCCCACATCGTGCGCCCGGGCTATGCCATCGAGTACGACTACTTCGACCCCCGCGACCTGAAGTACAGCCTCGAGACCAAGGTCATCGGCGGCCTGTTCTTCGCAGGCCAGATCAATGGCACCACCGGTTACGAAGAGGCCGGCGCCCAGGGCCTGCTGGCCGGTACCAACGCCGCGCTGCGCGCGCAGGGCCGCGAAAGCTGGTGCCCACGCCGCGACGAGGCCTACATCGGCGTACTGGTCGACGACCTGATCACCCTGGGTACCCAAGAGCCCTACCGGATGTTCACTTCACGTGCCGAATACCGTTTGATCCTGCGCGAGGACAATGCCGACCTTCGTCTTACCGAAAAAGGCCGCGAACTGGGTCTGATCGACGATGCGCGCTGGGCGGCCTTCTGCGCCAAGCGCGAGGGTATCGAACGTGAAGAGCAGCGCCTGAAGAGCACCTGGGTTCGCCCAGGCACGCCGCAGGGCCAGGCCGTTGTGGATAAGTTCGGCACGCCATTGGCCCATGAATACAGCCTGCTGAACCTGCTTGCCCGTCCAGAAGTCGACTACGCTGGGCTGATCGAGGCCACGGGGGGCGAGGTCATCGATCCACAGGTCGCCGAACAGGTCGAGATCAAGACCAAGTACGCCGGCTACATCGACCGTCAGCAGGAAGAGATCGCCCGCTTGCGTGCCAGCGAAGACATTCGCCTGCCTGTGGATATCGACTACACCACGATTTCCGGCCTGTCCAAGGAGATCCAGGGCAAGCTCGGGCAGACCCGCCCGCAAACCCTGGGCCAGGCTTCGCGCATCCCGGGCGTCACCCCGGCGGCGATTTCCCTGTTGCTGATTCACTTGAAAAAACGCGGCGCAGGCCGCGAATTGGAGCAAAGCGCTTGAGTTCCCTGGTCACCCCGCAACACGCCGAAGAGTTGTCCACAGGTGCGCGCCAGCTCGGTGTCGAGCTGAGCGCGCAGCAGCACGAACTGCTGCTGGGTTACCTGACCCTGCTGATCAAATGGAACAAGGCCTACAACCTGACCGCGGTGCGCGACCCGGACGAGATGGTCTCGCGCCATCTGCTCGACAGCCTGAGTGTCATGCCGTTTATCCACAATGACACCCAACGCTGGCTGGATGTGGGAAGCGGCGGCGGCATGCCGGGCATCCCGCTGGCCATCCTGCATCCGCACAAGCAGGTGACCGTGCTCGACAGCAACGGCAAGAAGACGCGCTTCCTGACGCAGGTGAAGATGGAACTGAAACTGGACAACCTCACGGTTATCCACAGCCGGGTGGAAGAGGTCCAGCCCGAGCAGCCGTTCTGCGGGATCATCTCCCGCGCCTTCAGCAGCATGGAGAATTTCACCAACTGGACCCGCCACTTGGGTGACAGCCGCACGCAATGGCTTGCAATGAAGGGGCTGCATCCTGCCGATGAACTGGTAGCATTGCCCGCAGACTTCACAGTGGAAAGCGAGCAGGCCCTGACCGTTCCAGGTTGCCAGGGCCAGCGCCATCTGCTGATACTGCGCCGCAAGGCATGACTGGGAACACACGCAACAATGGCTAAGGTATTCGCAATCGCGAACCAGAAAGGTGGTGTGGGCAAGACCACCACCTGCATCAATCTCGCCGCATCGCTGGCCGCGACCAAGCGTCGCGTGCTGCTGATCGACCTCGATCCACAGGGCAACGCCACCATGGGCAGCGGTGTGGATAAACACGAGCTCGAGCACTCGGTGTACGACCTGCTCATCGGGGAATGCGACCTGGCCCAGGCCATGCACTATTCCGAGCACGGCGGTTACCAGCTGTTGCCGGCCAACCGCGACCTGACCGCCGCGGAAGTGGTCCTGCTGGAAATGCAGATGAAGGAGAGCCGCCTGCGCAACGCACTGGCGCCGATCCGCGAGAATTACGACTACATCCTCATCGACTGCCCACCGTCGCTGTCGATGCTGACGCTCAACGCCCTGGTCGCCTCCGATGGCGTGATCATTCCCATGCAGTGCGAGTACTACGCGCTGGAAGGTCTCAGCGACCTTGTGGATAACATCAAGCGCATCGCCGCCCGGTTGAACCCGGAGCTGAAGATCGAAGGCCTGCTGCGGACTATGTACGACCCGCGCCTGAGCTTGAACAACGATGTTTCGGCCCAGCTCAAGGAACACTTCGGCGACCAGCTGTACGACACGGTGATCCCGCGCAACATTCGCCTGGCCGAGGCCCCGAGCTTCGGCATGCCGGCCCTGGCCTACGACAAGCAATCCCGTGGCGCGCTCGCTTACCTGGCGCTGGCCGGGGAACTGGTGCGCCGCCAGCGTCGTCCATCACGCATTGCACAAACAACTTAAGGAATCCGCATGGCCATCAAGAAACGCGGTCTCGGACGTGGGTTGGATGCACTGCTCAGTGGTCCTTCCGTCAGCGCGCTCGAGGCGCAGGCTGTCAAGATCGACCAGAAAGAACTGCAACAGCTGCCGGTCGAGCTGATCCAGCGCGGCAAGTACCAGCCGCGCCGCGACATGGATCCCGAGGCGCTGGAAGAACTGGCGCATTCGATCCGCACCCATGGCGTCATGCAACCGATCGTGGTGCGCCCGATCGGCGACAACCGCTACGAGATCATCGCCGGTGAGCGCCGCTGGCGCGCCACCCAGCAGGCTGGCCTGGACACCGTTCCGGCCATGGTCCGCGAAGTGCCCGACGAAGCCGCCATCGCCATGGCGCTGATCGAGAACATCCAGCGCGAGGACCTCAACCCGCTGGAAGAGGCGCTCGCCCTGCAGCGCCTGCAGCAGGAGTTCGAGCTCACGCAACAGCAAGTGGCCGACGCCGTCGGCAAGTCGCGGGTGACCGTGGCCAACCTGCTGCGCCTGATCTCGCTGCCCGAGGCGATCAAGACCATGCTCGCCCACGGCGACCTGGAGATGGGCCACGCCCGCGCCTTGCTCGGCCTCGAGGAAGATCGCCAGGAAGAAGGGGCGCGTCATGTTGTCGCACGCGGCCTCACCGTGCGCCAAACCGAGGCACTGGTGCGCCAGTGGCTCAACGGCAAACCTGAACCGGTCGAAGCGAGCAAACCTGATCCGGATATCGCGCGCCTCGAACAGCGTCTGGCAGAGCGGCTGGGCTCGGCGGTGCAAATTCGCCATGGCAACAAGGGCAAGGGCCAGTTGGTTATTCGCTACAACTCGCTTGACGAGTTGCAAGGTGTGCTTGCTCACATCCGCTGAAACAATTCCCGTTGTAGCGCGCAGTCGGAAATCACTACCGAAGAGTTGAATAGGGGTTAATCCACCCCTATACTCTGCGCGCATTTTGTCGGCACAAATTATGCCAAGTCATTGCTGACTAGGCGGTCGACTTTCGAGGAGCAGTTGTGATGGAAATCCGCACGCCAAACCGCCTGCCTTTCCATCGCTGGGCGGTTTTTCCGGTACTGCTGGCTCAATTTGTCGTGCTGCTGCTGGCAACGTTGGTGTTGTGGCAGTGGAAAGGGGTGGTCAGTGGATATTCAGGTCTCTGCGGAGGGCTGATTGCCTGGCTGCCCAATGTGTATTTCGCCTGGAAGGCTTTTCGCTTCAGCGGAGCCCGGGCGGCGCAGGCCATCGTCAAGTCGTTCTACGCGGGCGAGGCAGGCAAGATGATTTTGACGGCAGTGCTTTTTGCACTGACCTTCGCAGGAGTGAAGCCATTGGCGCCGTTGGCAGTATTCGGCGTCTTCGTGCTGACCCTTTTGGTCAGCTGGTTCGCGCCCCTGCTGATGAATAAAAGACTTTCGAGACCTTAGGGCGTTTGAGGCAACCATGGCAGCAGAAACCGCTTCGGGCTATATCCAGCACCACTTGCAGAACCTGACCTACGGTCAACTACCAGACGGCAGCTGGGGCTTCGCCCATTCGGCTGCGGAAGCCAAGGCAATGGGCTTCTGGGCGTTCCACGTCGACACCCTCGGCTGGTCCGTTGCGCTGGGTCTGATCTTCCTGTTCATCTTCCGCATGGCGGCCAAGAAGGCGACTTCCGGCCAACCGAGCGGCCTGCAGAACTTCGTGGAAGTGCTGGTGGACTTCGTCAACGGCAGCGTCAAGGACTCGTTCCACGGCCGTAGCCCGGTGATCGCCCCGCTGGCGCTGACCATCTTCGTCTGGGTCTTCCTGATGAACGCCATCGACCTGGTACCGGTCGACTGGATCCCGCAACTGGCGATGCTCATCTCCGGTGATCCGCACATTCCGTTCCGCGCGGTGTCGACCACCGACCCGAACGCCACGCTGGCCATGGCCTTCAGCGTGTTCGCCCTGATCATCTTCTACAGCATCAAGGTCAAGGGCCTGGGCGGCTTCCTCGGCGAGCTCACCCTGCACCCGTTCGGCAGCAAGAACATCTTCGTTCAGATCCTGCTGATCCCGGTGAACTTCCTGCTCGAATTCGTCACCCTGATCGCCAAACCAATCTCGCTGGCCCTGCGTCTGTTCGGCAACATGTACGCCGGCGAACTGGTGTTCATCCTGATCGCCGTGATGTTCGGCGCCGGCATTCTCTGGCTCAGCGGCCTGGGTGTGGTGCTGCAGTGGGCGTGGGCGGTGTTCCACATCCTGATCATCACCCTGCAAGCCTTCATCTTCATGATGCTGACCATCGTCTACCTGTCGATGGCTCACGAAGATAACCATTAAGACCGCCTGGCGTGTCTGATAGCCTTCCCCGCCTATTCGGGGGGAGGGCTTAAAAAGTCCGCAAGGGCAGCTGTACCAAACGATTTGTTTTACCGCTTCAAACTAAAAACCTAACCAATACGACGTAAAAGTCGGGAGGAAAGATGGAAACTGTAGTTGGTCTGACCGCTATCGCTGTTGCTCTGCTGATCGGCCTGGGTGCTCTGGGTACCGCCATTGGTTTCGGCCTGCTGGGCGGCAAGTTCCTGGAAGGCGCTGCTCGTCAACCAGAAATGGTTCCGATGCTGCAGGTCAAAATGTTCATCGTTGCCGGTCTGCTCGACGCCGTCACCATGATCGGTGTTGGTATCGCTCTGTTCTTCACCTTCGCGAACCCCTTCGTTGGTCAGATCGCCGGCTAATCACTCGTTCTTACGAGTTGATTGGTGTGATGGACAAAGACCGAGCGAGGTGTTGGCGTGAACATTAATGCAACCCTGATTGGCCAATCCGTTGCTTTTCTGATTTTTGTACTCTTCTGCATGAAGTACGTATGGCCTCCGGTCATCACTGCCCTGCAAGAGCGCCAAAAGAAGATTGCCGACGGCTTGGACGCTGCCAACCGCGCAGCTCGCGACCTGGAGCTGGCCCAAGAGAAAGCGGGTCAGCAACTGCGTGAAGCGAAGGCACAGGCAGCCGAAATCATTGAGCAAAGCAAGAAACGCGCTGCTCAGCTTGTCGAGGAAGCCCGTGAACAGGCTCGCGTCGAAGCTGACCGTGTGAAGGCTCAGGCTCAAGCCGAGATCGAACAGGAACTGAACAGCGTCAAAGACGCCCTGCGTGCCCAAGTGGGTGCCCTGGCCGTTGGCGGTGCTGAAAAGATCCTTGGCGCCACAATCGATCAAAACGCGCATGCGGAGCTGGTTAACAAACTGGCCGCTGAAATTTAAGCGAGGGCGATCATGGCAGAACTGACCACGTTGGCCCGACCTTACGCTAAGGCTGCCTTTGAGTATGCCCAGGCCCATCAGCAACTGGCCAATTGGTCAGCCATGCTCGGCCTGGCTGCTGCGGTGTCGGAAGACGGCACCATGCAGCGCCTGCTCAAGGCCCCGCAACTGACTAGCGCAGACAAGGCCGCCGCATTCATCGAAGTGTGCGGTGACAAGTTCGACGCTCAGGCACAGAATTTCATTCATGTTGCCGCGGAAAACGACCGTCTCCTGCTTCTGCCGGAGATTGCGACTCTGTTCGACCTGTACAAGGCCGAGCAAGAGAAATCCGTGGACGTGGAAGTCACCAGTGCTTTTGCGTTGAACCAAGAACAGCAAGACAAACTCGCCAAGGTTCTCAGTGCACGGCTCAGCCGGGAAGTGCGCCTGCACGCGTCGGAGGATGCCAGCCTGATCGGCGGCGTCGTCATCCGCGCCGGCGACCTGGTAATCGATGGCTCGGTTCGCGGCAAGATCGCGAAACTGGCCGAAGCATTGAAATCTTGAGTTTGAAGGGGCAGCAGAGCAATGCAGCAACTCAATCCTTCCGAAATTAGTGAAATCATCAAGGGTCGCATCGAGAAGCTCGATGTCGGCTCCCAAGCCCGCAACGAAGGTACCGTCGTAAGCGTTTCCGACGGTATCGTGCGGATTCACGGTCTGGCCGACGTCATGTACGGCGAAATGATCGAGTTCCCGGGCGGCGTATACGGTATGGCACTGAACCTGGAGCAAGACTCCGTGGGTGCAGTGGTACTGGGTGCGTACACCTCCCTCGCCGAGGGCATGAGCGCCAAGTGCACCGGTCGCATCCTGGAAGTTCCAGTCGGCAAGGGCCTGCTGGGCCGCGTCGTCGACGCTCTGGGTAACCCGATCGATGGCAAAGGCCCTCTGACCACCACCGAAACCGACGCAGTCGAAAAGGTGGCTCCGGGCGTTATCTGGCGTAAATCGGTAGACCAGCCTGTACAGACTGGCTACAAGTCGGTCGACGCCATGATCCCGGTTGGCCGTGGCCAGCGTGAGCTGATCATCGGTGACCGTCAGATCGGCAAGACCGCCATGGCGGTCGACGCGATCATCAACCAGAAAAACAGCGGCATCTTCTGCGTCTACGTGGCCGTCGGCCAGAAGCAGTCGACCATCGCCAACGTTGTTCGCAAGCTGGAAGAAGCCGGCGCCCTGGCCAACACCATCGTTGTTGCCGCCAGCGCCTCGGAATCGGCCGCGCTGCAGTTCCTGGCCCCGTACGCCGGCTGCACCATGGGCGAATACTTCCGTGACCGCGGTGAAGACGCACTGATCGTTTACGATGACCTGTCCAAGCAGGCCGTTGCTTATCGTCAGATCTCCCTGCTGCTGCGCCGTCCACCAGGACGTGAAGCATACCCAGGCGACGTGTTCTATCTCCACTCCCGTCTGCTGGAGCGTGCATCGCGCGTTTCCGAAGAGTACGTCGAGAAGTTCACCAACGGTGCCGTAACCGGCAAGACCGGCTCGCTGACCGCGCTGCCGATCATCGAAACCCAGGCTGGCGACGTTTCCGCGTTCGTTCCGACCAACGTGATCTCGATCACCGACGGTCAGATCTTCCTGGAATCGGCCATGTTCAACTCGGGCATCCGCCCTGCAGTGAACGCCGGTGTTTCGGTATCCCGCGTAGGTGGTGCCGCTCAGACCAAGATCATCAAGAAGCTGTCCGGTGGTATCCGTACCGCACTGGCCCAGTACCGTGAACTGGCTGCATTCGCCCAGTTCGCTTCCGATCTGGACGAAGCGACCCGCAAGCAGCTGGAGCATGGTCAGCGCGTTACCGAGCTGATGAAGCAGAAGCAGTACGCGCCGATGTCGATCGCCGACATGGCCCTGTCGCTGTACGCCGCTGAGCGTGGCTTCCTGACCGACGTAGAAGTCTCCAAGGTCGGCAGCTTCGAGCAAGCTCTGATCGCCTACTTCAACCGTGATCACGCCGAACTGATGGCCAAGATCAACGTGAAGGGTGACTTCAACGACGAAATCGATGCTGGCATGAAAGCCGGTATCGAGAAGTTCAAGGCCACCCAGACCTGGTAAGCCGCAGCGGGGGCTACGGCCCCCGCTTGCTAACCTGATAGGTGATACATGGCAGGCGCAAAAGAGATTCGCAGTAAGATTGCGAGCATCAAAAGCACGCAAAAAATTACCAGCGCCATGGAGAAAGTGGCGGTCAGCAAGATGCGCAAGGCACAAATGCGCATGGCTGCTAGCCGTCCTTACGCGGAGCGTATCCGCCAGGTGATCGGTCATCTGGCCAACGCCAACCCGGAATACCGCCACCCGTTCATGATCGAGCGCCCTGTAAAGCGCGCCGGTTATATCGTGGTGAGCAGTGACCGTGGTCTGTGCGGTGGCTTGAACACCAACCTGTTCAAGGCCCTGGTCAAGGACATGAACGAAAACCGCGAACAGGGCGTGGAAATCGACCTGTGCGTGATCGGCAGCAAAGGTGCGACCTTCTTCCGCATCTTTGGCGGCAACGTCGTAGCCGCGATCAGCCACCTGGGCGAAGAGCCATCGATCAACGATCTGATCGGCTCGGTCAAGGTGATGCTGGACGCCTACCTGGACGGCCGCATCGATCGCCTTTCGGTGGTTTCGAACAAGTTCATCAACACCATGACCCAAAAACCGACGGTAGAGCAGTTGGTACCGTTGGTGGCAACCCCGGATCAGGATCTCAAGCATCACTGGGACTACCTGTACGAACCCGACGCAAAAGAGCTGCTGGACGGCTTGATGGTGCGTTACGTGGAGTCGCAGGTGTACCAGGCGGTGGTCGAGAACAACGCTGCTGAACAAGCGGCCCGGATGATCGCCATGAAGAACGCCACAGACAACGCCGGTGACCTGATCAGCGAACTCCAGCTGATCTACAACAAGGCGCGTCAGGCTGCGATCACCCAGGAGATCTCGGAAATCGTCGGCGGCGCTGCCGCGGTTTAACGGTTCAAATATTCAGAGGATCCAGCTATGAGTAGCGGACGTATCGTTCAAATCATCGGCGCCGTCATCGACGTGGAATTCCCACGTGACGTCGTGCCGAGTGTTTACAACGCGCTGAAAGTACAAGGCGCGGAAACCACCCTGGAAGTTCAGCAGCAGCTGGGCGACGGCGTGGTTCGTACCATTGCGATGGGCTCGACCGAAGGCCTGAAGCGCGGTCTGGATGTCGTCGACACCGGCGCTGCCATCTCCGTTCCAGTTGGTAAGGCCACCCTGGGCCGTATCATGGACGTCCTGGGCAACCCGATCGACGAAGCTGGCCCGATCGGCGAAGAAGAGCGTCGTGGTATCCACCGCGCCGCCCCTTCGTTCGCTGACCAGGCAGGTGGCAACGACCTGCTGGAAACCGGCATCAAGGTTATCGACCTGGTCTGCCCGTTCGCCAAGGGTGGTAAGGTTGGTCTGTTCGGTGGCGCCGGTGTCGGCAAGACCGTAAACATGATGGAACTGATCCGTAACATCGCCATCGAGCACAGCGGTTACTCCGTGTTCGCCGGTGTGGGTGAGCGTACTCGTGAGGGTAACGACTTCTACCACGAGATGAAGGACTCCAACGTTCTCGACAAGGTAGCGCTGGTCTACGGTCAGATGAACGAGCCACCAGGAAACCGTCTGCGCGTAGCGCTGACCGGCCTGACCATGGCTGAGAAGTTCCGTGACGAAGGTAACGACGTTCTGCTGTTCGTCGACAACATCTATCGTTACACCCTGGCCGGTACCGAAGTATCCGCACTGCTGGGCCGTATGCCTTCGGCAGTAGGTTACCAGCCGACCCTGGCCGAAGAGATGGGCGTTCTGCAAGAGCGCATCACTTCCACCAAGGAAGGTTCGATCACCTCGATCCAGGCCGTATACGTACCTGCGGACGACCTGACCGACCCGTCGCCAGCCACCACCTTCGCCCACCTGGACGCCACCGTCGTTCTGTCCCGTGACATCGCCTCCCTGGGTATCTACCCAGCGGTCGACCCACTGGACTCGACTTCGCGCCAGCTGGACCCGAACGTGATCGGCAACGAGCACTACGAAACTGCCCGTCAGGTCCAGTATGTTCTGCAGCGCTACAAAGAGCTGAAAGACATCATCGCGATCCTGGGTATGGACGAGCTGTCCGAAGCCGACAAGCAACTGGTTGCCCGCGCTCGTAAGATCCAGCGCTTCCTGTCGCAGCCGTTCTTCGTGGCCGAAGTCTTCACCGGCTCGCCAGGCAAGTACGTTTCGCTCAAGGACACCATCGCTGGCTTCAGCGGTATCCTCAAAGGTGACTACGACCACCTGCCAGAACAAGCGTTCTACATGGTCGGCAGCATCGACGAAGCGATCGAGAAAGCCAAGAAACTGTAATCCCGGCGCCCCGCAAGGGGCGCTTTTCAGGTTGAGGCAAGCAGATGGCTATGACAGTCCATTGCGATATCGTCAGCGCGGAAGGAGAGATCTTCTCCGGCCTGGTCGAGATGGTAGTAGCGCACGGCAACCTGGGCGATCTGGGTATCGCTCCAGGCCACGCGCCGCTGATCACCAATCTCAAGCCAGGTCCGATCACGCTGACCAAGCAAGGTGGCGATCGTGAGGTGTTCTACATCTCCGGTGGCTTCCTCGAAGTGCAGCCGAACATGGTCAAGGTTCTTGCCGACACCGTGCAGCGCGCTGCCGACCTGGACGAAGCTCAGGCTCAGGAAGCCCTCAAGGCTGCCGAGAACGCCCTGAACGCGAAAAGCTCGGACTTCGACTACGGCGCTGCCGCCGCACGTCTGGCCGAGGCTGCAGCTCAGTTGCGTACTGTCCAGCAATTGCGCAAAGGCAAGTAACCTGGCTTTGGCCGGTCACTTCCATTGCGATTGAGTTAAAGGGTAGCCTCGGCTACCCTTTTTCTTTTTCCGAAATTCCCTCTTCGGTCACGTCCCTGACCGCCCAGGATTGGTAGCCAGTCATGTCCCTCGATATCGTCATTCTCGCCGCAGGCCAGGGCACCCGCATGCGTTCCGCATTGCCCAAGGTGCTGCACCCGGTCGCCGGCAACTCCATGCTCGGCCATGTTATCCACAGCGCGCGCCAACTGCAGCCCCAAGGTATCCACGTGGTCATCGGCCATGGTGCCGAGCAGGTACGTGAGCGACTGGCCGCTGACGATCTGAACTTCGTCATGCAGGACAAACAACTCGGTACCGGTCATGCCGTGGCCCAGGCGCTTCCGGCCATTACTGCCGATACTGTGCTGGTGCTGTACGGTGACGTGCCGCTGATCGAGGTGGAGACCTTGCAGCGCCTGCTGGCCAAGGTCAGCGAGCAGCAATTGGGCCTGCTCACCGTGACGTTGCAGGACCCGACCGGTTACGGTCGCATCGTGCGCGACGCGGCGGGTAACGTGACCGCTATCGTCGAGCACAAGGACGCCAGTGAAGCGCAGAAGGCTATCAAGGAAGGCAACACTGGCATTCTCGCTCTGCCCGCAGCGCGTTTGGCCGACTGGATGGGCCGTTTGTCCAACAACAACGCCCAGGGCGAGTACTACCTTACCGACGTCATCGCCATGGCCGTTGCCGATGGCTTGGTGGTAGCCACCGAGCAACCCCACGATCCGATGGAAGTGCAGGGGGCGAACGACCGTCGCCAACTGTCCGAACTCGAGCGTCATTACCAGTTGCGCGAGGGGCGTCGTTTGATGGCCCAGGGCGTGACCCTGCGTGATCCTGCGCGGTTCGATGTGCGTGGCGACGTCACCGTCGGCCGCGATGTGCTGATCGATATCAACGTGATTCTCGAAGGCAAGGTGGTCATCGAGGATGACGTGCAGATCGGCCCCAACTGTGTGATCAAGGACAGCACCCTGCGCAAGGGCGTGGTGATCAAGGCCAACAGCCACATCGAAGGTGCGGTGCTGGGCGAAGGCAGCGATGCCGGCCCGTTCGCTCGCCTGCGTCCAGGCAGTGTGCTGGAAGCCAAGGCCCATGTGGGTAACTTCGTCGAGCTGAAGAATGCGCACCTGGGCGAAGGTGCCAAGGCTGGCCACCTGACTTATCTGGGAGACGCCGAGATCGGCGCGCGCACCAACATCGGTGCCGGCACCATTACCTGCAACTACGATGGCGCCAATAAATTCCGCACCGTGATGGGCGAGGATGTGTTCATCGGTTCCAACAACTCGCTGGTGGCACCTGTGGAAATCCGGGCCGGCGCCACCACGGCGGCGGGTTCGACCATCACCCAGACGGTGGAAACCGGGCAACTGGGCGTGGCGCGGGCCCGTCAACGCAATATCGAAGGCTGGAAGCGGCCGGAGAAGATCAAGAAGAGCTGATTACCCACAGCCCTTTCGATCGAAAGCCGACTTATGTGAGTAAGTCGGCTTTTTTATTGTCTGTAGGAGCGGCTTTAGCCGCGATACAGGCAACGCGGTGCTCGCGGGTGATCGCGGCTAAAGCCGCTCCTACAACAGTTAGTTCCATGAAAGCGGGTCTATACAGCGAAGAGACTCTCGCAGAGCGAATGCGTCTTATGAACATCGGCCACTTATCCACAGCCTGCGATTTCTGATCGCTAACCTTGACGAATCCCCAAACTTAGGTTTTGATTGCAACCAATATCTTTCGAATCGAAACTTAAGCGCCAATGTCGAAACGAAACACGCCCCAACGCCGCCGCAACATCCTGGCCTTGCTCAGCGAGCAGGGCGAGGTGAGCGTGGATGCGTTGGCCAAACGCTTCGAAACCTCGGAAGTGACCATCCGCAAGGACCTCGCGGCACTCGAATCCCACGGCCTGCTGCTGCGCCGCTACGGTGGCGCAGTACCCGTTCCGCAAGAAATGCTGGGCGAGCCCGCACAGCCCGTTTCGGCCTACAAGAAGGCCATCGCCCGGGCCGCCGTGGGCCGGATTCGCGAACACGCGCGCATCATCATCGACAGCGGCAGCACCACGGCCGCCATGATCCCGGAACTGGGCCGTCAGCCGGGACTGGTGGTGATGACCAACTCACTGAACGTGGCCCGTGCCATCAGCGAGCTCGAGCACGAGCCAGTGCTGCTGATGACCGGTGGTACCTGGGATCCGCACTCCGAATCGTTCCAGGGGCAGGTCGCCGAACAGGTCCTGCGTTCCTACGATTTCGACCAGTTGTTCATTGGTGCCGATGGCATCGACCTCAACCGTGGCACTACGACCTTCAATGAACTGCTCGGCCTGAGCCGGGTGATGGCCGAGGTGGCCCGCGAGGTGATCGTGATGGTCGAATCCGACAAGGTCGGACGCAAGATCCCCAACCTCGAGCTGCCCTGGGGCAGCGTGCACACCCTTATTACAGACGAACGCCTGCCCGCAGCGGCACGCGAACACATTCAAGCCCGCGGCATCAACCTGATCTGTGCCGCGATCAGCCAGGAGCAATAACCATGTGTGGAATCGTTGGTGCCGTAGCCGAGCGCAACATCACGGCCATCCTCATCGAGGGTCTCAAACGCCTCGAGTACCGCGGCTATGACAGCGCCGGCCTGGCTGTCTACACCCAGCAGGGTGAACTGCAGCGCCGCCGCCGCATCGGTAAGGTCGCCGAACTGGACGCCGCCAATGCCGCCGACCCGCTGATCGGCCAACTGGGCATCGCCCACACCCGCTGGGCCACCCATGGCGCGCCGACCGAGGGCAATGCCCACCCGCATTTCTCCGGCAGCGATGTAGCGGTGGTGCACAACGGCATCATCGAAAACCACGAAGAGCTGCGTGAGGAGCTCAAGGGGCTGGGCTATGTGTTTGATTCGCAGACCGACACCGAGGTCATAGTCCACCTGATCCACCACACCCTCAAGAGCATTCCGGACCTCACCGACGCACTCAAGTCTGCGGTCAAGCGCCTGCATGGCGCCTACGGCCTGGCGCTGATCAGCAAGCAGCAGCCTGATCGCCTGGTGGCCGCGCGCAGCGGCAGCCCGTTGGTGATCGGCCTGGGTCTGGGTGAGAACTTCCTGGCGTCCGACCAGTTGGCCCTGCGCCAGGTCACCGACCGCTTCATGTACCTGGAGGAGGGCGACATCGCCGAGATCCGCCGCGACCAGGTGAAGATCTGGGATCAGGCCGGCCGCCCTGTCCAGCGGGAAACCGTGCAGTATCACGAAGGTGCCGAAGCCGCCGACAAGGGCGCATTCCGCCACTTCATGCTCAAGGAGATCCATGAGCAGCCGACCGTGGTGCAGCGTACCCTGGAAGGTCGCCTGGGCAAGGACCACGTCATGGTCCAGGCCTTCGGCCCGAAGGCGGCCGAGCTGTTCGCCAAAGTGCGTAATGTGCAGATCGTCGCCTGCGGTACCAGCTACCACGCCGGCATGGTTGCCCGTTACTGGCTCGAAAGCCTGGCCGGTATCCCGTGCCAGGTAGAAGTGGCCAGCGAGTTCCGCTACCGCAAGGTCGTGGTACAGCCAGACACCCTGTTCGTTTCCATCTCCCAGTCGGGCGAGACCGCCGATACCCTGGCGGCCCTACGCAATGCCAAGGAGCTGGGCTTCCTGGGCAGCCTGGCGATCTGCAACGTTGGCATCAGCTCGCTGGTGCGTGAGTCCGACCTGACCCTGCTGACCCTGGCAGGCCCGGAAATCGGCGTGGCTTCGACCAAGGCCTTCACCACCCAGCTGGTATCGCTGATGCTGCTGACCCTGGCCCTGGGCCAAGTGCGCGGCACCCTGGAAGCCGGCGTCGAAGCCGAGCTGGTAGAAGAGCTGCGTCGCCTGCCAGCTCGCCTGGGTGAAGCGCTGGCGATGGACAGCGTCGTGGAGAAGACTGCCGAGCTGTTCGCCGACAAGCACCACACCCTGTTCCTCGGCCGCGGTGCCCAGTACCCGGTGGCGATGGAAGGTGCGCTCAAGCTCAAGGAAATCTCCTACATCCACGCCGAAGCCTACCCGGCCGGTGAGCTCAAGCATGGCCCGCTGGCGCTGGTGGACAACGACATGCCAGTGGTTACCGTGGCACCGAACAACGAGCTGCTGGAAAAGCTCAAGTCCAACCTGCAGGAAGTGCGTGCCCGTGGTGGCGAGCTGGTGGTGTTCGCCGATGAGAACGCCGGCATGAGCAATGGCGAGGGCACCCACGTGATCAAGGTGCCGCACATCAACGACGCCCTGGCGCCGATCCTCTACACCATCCCGCTGCAGTTGCTGTCGTACTACGTCGCCGTGCTCAAGGGCACCGATGTCGACCAGCCGCGCAACCTGGCCAAGTCGGTGACGGTCGAGTAAGGCCATCGCGACATCCGCTGTCGAGAAAACGCCCCTGCTAGCCAGGGGCGTTTTCATTTGCGGCGACCGCATCGGCATGTCCAAACTTGCTGTCCGGATCGTGACCCAGGTTGCAGTTCGTCATCTGAGGAAAATCCCTACGACCGGCATCTGGCATGGATCAATGTTTTCACACTGCGTTTCACCTAACGTCGCCGTCTCACGAGCCACCAAGGACGACAGGAAATGCAGATTCTGGAACGAAAGTACGATATTCAGCCGCTGGGCGAGGCCGAGATGACCTTGCTGGTCAACGGTCTGCCCACCGTGGCGAGCGCGGGCGAAACCGTCCTCAGTGTGCTCAATGCGGTCGGCCTGCGCCAGTTGGCGCTCAATGATCATGGCCAGCTCAGCGGCGCCTACTGCGGCATGGGCGTCTGCCACTGCTGCCTGGTGCAGATCGATGGCCGGCCCAAGCGGCGCGCCTGCCAGACGGTGGTGAGGCCCGGCATGCGCGTGGAGACCGAGGTCAACCGCGTGCAAGAGGAGGAACGCCCATGAGCCTGCGTCCTGTAATTGTCGGTGGTGGCTCGGCCGGCATGGGGGCGGCCATCGAGCTGGCCGAGCATGGTGTCGATTGCCTGTTGTTCGACGAAGCGTCACGCCCTGGCGGGGTGGTCTATCGCGGCCCGCTGCGCGCGGGTGTCGACCTGGGATATCTGGGGCCGCGCTACACCAAGGCACTGAACAAGCTGCACGAGGATTTCGCCGCCAGTGCCCAACATATCGACTTGCGCCTGAACCACCGAGTGGTGGGTGGGGACGATCAGCGTTTGATGGTGCTCGACGGTGACGAGCAACTGCACGAGATCGACTATTCCCACCTGTTGCTGGCCGCCGGCTGTCATGAACGCAACGTGCCGTTCCCGGGCTGGACGCTACCGGGCGTCATCCTGCTGGGTGGGCTGCAGTTGCAAATCAAGAGCGGTGTGGTCAAACCCCTGGGCAGCACCCTGATCGCCGGTACCGGGCCGCTGCTGCCGCTGGTGGCTTGCCAACTGCACGCCGCTGGGGCCAAGGTCGCTGGCGTGTACGAAGCCTGTTCGTTCAACCGCATCGCCAAGGAAAGCCTGGCGCTGATGAACAAGCCGCAGTTGTTCCTCGATGGCTTGAGCATGCTCGCCTACATGAAGCTCAACGGTATCCCCATGCACTACGGCTGGGGTGTGGTCGGCGCCACCGGGGAAGGGGAACTGCGCGAAGTCAGCGTTGCGCCCTACACCCAGGACTGGAAGCCGGACATGACCCGCGTCCAGCGCGAGTCGGTGCAGACGCTGGCCGTGGGCTACGGCTTCATTCCGCGCACCCAGCTCAGCCAGCAGTTGGGGCTGGCGCATGGGTTCAGCGAGGACGGCTACCTGCGTGCCGAGTGCAACGTCTGGCAGCAGAGCAGCCGACCCAATGTGCACCTGGCCGGTGACATGGCCGGTATTCGTGGCGGTGAGGCGGCCATGCTGACCGGGCGCATCGCCGCGGTGTCGATGCTCCAGCAGATGGGCAAGCTCGACGCCGAGAACGCTATCGAACGGCGCGAGCAGTACCTGGGCAAATTGGCGGCGATCAAGCGTTTCCGTTCTGGCGTGGAACGCTACACCGCGCGTGGCGCCGCACAGATCGACCTGCCCCAGGCCGACACCGTGATCTGCCGCTGCGAGCACGTGACCCGCGACCAGATCGACCTGGCCCTGGAGCAGGGCGTGCAGGACATGGCCAGCCTGAAGATGCGTACCCGGGTGAGCATGGGCGACTGCCAGGGGCGGATGTGCGTCGGCTATTGCAGCGATCGCCTGCGCAGCGCCACTGGGCGCAAGGACGTGGGCTGGCTGCGGCCGCGTTTCCCGGTCGACCCGATTCCGTTTTCCGCATTCGAAAAACTGGCCACGGAGGCCTGAGCATGAACAAGCATTACGACATCATCATCGCGGGCGGCGGGGTGATCGGCGCGTCCTGTGCCTACCAGTTGTCCAAGCGCGGCAACCTGAAGATCGCGCTGATCGACTGCAAGCGCCCAGGCAACGCCACCCGAGCTTCGGCAGGCGGTTTGTGGGCCATCGGTGAATCGGTGGGGCTGGGCTGCGGGGTGATCTTCTTCCGCATGATGTCCACGCGCAGCAAGCGCGAAGCCCACGGCGCGGCCGTGGCGGTCGATTCCAGCACGCCGCATATCCTGCCGCAGTGCTTCTTCGACTTCGCCCTGCAGTCCAATGCGATTTATCCACAGCTGCACCAGGAACTGATCGAGCGCCACGGCATGGACTTCAAGTTCGAGCGCACCGGGCTCAAGTACATCATCCAGGATGAAGAGGACCAGCTGTACGCCGAGCACATCGTCAAGCAGATCCCCCACCTGGCCGACCAGGTACGCTGGCTTGACCGCGATGCACTGCGTGCCACCGAGCCTGCGGTGACATTGAAGGCCACCGGTGCGCTGGAGTTCCTGTGCGATCACCAGGTCAGCCCATTCCGCCTGGGCGATGCGTTCATGGAGGCGGCGCGGCAGAACGGCGTCGACCTGTACCCCAACGTGAACATCACCGGCGTACTGCACGAAGGTTCGCGGATCAAGGGCGTGCGCACCGCCGAAGCCGGCGAGTTCCACTGCGGCACATTGATCAACGCCGCTGGCGCCTGGGCGGCCGAGCTGAGTGAATGGGCAACCGGCGAGAGTATCCCGGTCAAGCCGGTGAAAGGGCAGATCGTCCTGACCGAGCGCTTGCCCAAGCTGCTCGATGGCTGCCTGACCACCAGCGATTGCTACATGGCGCAGAAGGACAACGGCGAGATTCTGATCGGCAGTACGACCGAAGAGAAGGGCTTCGATGTCAGCAACACCTTCCCGGAGATCAATGGATTGGTGCAGGGGGCGATACGTTGCGTACCGCAGCTGGCACAGGTCAACCTCAAGCGTACCTGGGCCGGGCTACGGCCGGGGTCGCCGGATGAGCTGCCGATTCTCGGGCCTGTGGATAATGTTCAGGGCTATTTCAATGCCTGTGGACACTTCCGTACCGGGATTCTCACGTCGGCCATTACCGGGGTGCTGTTGGACAAGGTTATCCACAATGAGGCGTTGCCGCTGGATATCACGCCTTTCCTGGCCTCGCGGTTTCGGGAGGGGGCGGACAAGAAGCTGGCGCATGGCTGAAGACGGTTCGCCGGCAAGCCGGCTCCTGCGGGGGAGCGAGCCTGCCGGCGGGGCGATCAGATCTGCATTGCCTTGCCATCCACATTCATCGCCGCCTGGCGCAGGGCCTCGGAGCGGGTCGGGTGGGGGTGGCAGATCAGGGCGATGTCTTCGGCGGAGGCGGCGAACTCCATCGCCACGCAGAACTCACCGATCATCTCGCTGACGCTCGGACCGACCAGGTGCACGCCCAGCACCTCGTCGGTGTTGGCATCGGCGATGACCTTGGCGAAGCCCTCGGTCTCGTGGTTGATCTTGGCGCGGCTGTTGGCGGTGAAGGGGAACTTGCCGACCTTGTAGGCGCGGCCCTCGGCCTTGAGCTGTTCTTCGGTCTTGCCGACCGTGGCCATTTCAGGGCGGGTATAGATGACACCCGGGATCAGGTTGTAGTTGACCTCGTGGGGCTTGCCGGCGATGCGCTCGATGCAGGCGACCGCTTCGTCCTCGGCCTTGTGCGCCAGCATGGGGCCTGAGGTGACGTCGCCGATCACCCAGATGCCGGGCACCGAACTACGGTGGTGATCGTTGGCGAGCATGCCGCGCTTGTCGGTTTCCAGCCCCACGCTCTCCAGGTTCAGGCCTTGGGTGTACGGGCGCCGGCCGATGGCCACCAGCACATAGTCGGCCTGCAGGGTTTCGGCGGTGCCACCGGCGGCGGGCTCCAGGGTCAGGCTGACACCGTCGGCCGAGGCCGTGGCCTGAGTCACCTTGCTGCCGAGCTTGAAGGTCATGCCCTGCTTGGCCAAGGCCTTCTGCAGCGTCTTCGCAGTCTCGTTGTCGGTGCCTGGGCAGATGCGGTCCAGGTACTCGATCACGGTCACTTCAGCCCCCAGGCGACGCCAGACTGACCCCAACTCCAGGCCGATCACACCGGCACCGATCACCACCAGGTGCTTGGGAACCTGGGGCAGGGCGAGCGCGCCGGTGGAGTCGACGATGCGCTGGTTGTCGATGGTCACGCCGGGCAGTGGCGTGGGTTCGGAGCCGGTGGCGATGACGATATCCTTGGCCTGCAGGAGGGTCTCGCTGCCATCCTCGGCCTTGACGATCACCTTGCCAACGCCATCCAGGCGGCCCCAGCCCTTGACCCAGTCGACCTTGTTCTTGCGGAACAGGTACTCGATGCCCTTGGTCAGGCCGGTCACGCTTTCGTCTTTCTGCTTCATCATCTGGGCCAGGTTCAGGGTCGGCTTGACCTCGATACCCAGGTGCGCGAATTCCTCGCCACTGGCCGCTTCGAACAGCTCGGAGGCATGCAGCAGTGCCTTGGAGGGCATGCAGCCCACGTTCAGGCAGGTGCCGCCGAGGGTCGAACGGCCTTCGACACAGGCCACGCTCAGACCCAGCTGGCCGGCACGGATGGCTGCGTTGTAGCCGCCGGGGCCGCCGCCGATGATCACCACGTCATAGGATTTCATGGGTTCTACTCCAGAGTGAGGAAGCGAAGAGGGGCACAAGGTTAGTCCGAGTGCGAAGGATTGTATACAATCTGTTGGCCTTGCCGCGCCAGATAGTGCTGGACCATGGTCGCGATTAACGGAAACTTCGCACGAATGAACTACCCTGATCCGGTGACGTCCGTAATGTAAGGCGTGGCGTCCCGAATCAAAGATAGGGAGGGTCATGAATGCTTGCGCAACTTCCACCCGCGTTGCAGAGCCTGCACTTGCCTTTGCGCGTCAAGCTGTGGGACGGCAACCACTTCGATCTGGGGCCCAGCCCGCAGGTCACCATCCTGGTCAAGGAACCCCAACTGATCGCCCAGCTCACCCACCCCAGCCTGGCCGAGCTGGGTGCAGCCTTCGTCGAGGGCAAGCTGGAGCTGGAAGGCGATATCGGCGAGGTCATCCGCGTCTGTGACGAGCTCAGTGAAGCGCTGCTCAAGGGTGAAGACGAACCGCGGGCCGTCCGTACCGCGCACGACAAGCGCACCGACGCCGAAGCCATCTCCTATCACTACGACCTGTCCAACGAGTTCTATCAGCTGTGGTTGGATCCGGACATGGCCTACTCCTGCGCCTACTTCAAGGAGCCCGACAACACCCTGGCCCAGGCGCAACAGGACAAGTTCGATCTCCTGTGCCGCAAGCTGCGCTTGCAGGCCGGGGACTACCTGCTCGATGTCGGTTGCGGCTGGGGTGGGCTGGCGCGTTTCGCCGCCCGTGAATACGGCACCAGGGTGTTCGGTATCACCCTGAGCAAGGAGCAATTGCAGCTGGCCCGTGAACGGGTCAAGGAAGAGGGGCTGGAAGATAAGGTCGATCTGCAGATACTCGACTACCGCGACCTGCCCGAGGATGGCCGTTTCGACAAGGTGGTCAGTGTGGGCATGTTCGAACATGTCGGCCACGCCAACCTGGAACTGTATTGCCGGAAGTTGTTCAGCGCGGTGCGCGAGGGTGGCCTGGTGATGAACCACGGCATCACCGCCAAGCATGTGGACGGCCGGCCGGTCGGGCGTGGTGCGGGTGAGTTCATCGACCGCTATGTCTTCCCCCATGGCGAGCTGCCGCACATCTCGATGATCAGCGCCAGCATTGGTGAGGTGGGCCTGGAAGTGGTCGATGTGGAGAGCTTGCGCCTGCACTATGCCAAGACCCTCAACCATTGGAGCGAGAACCTGGAGAACCAGCTGCACCGCGCAGCAGCGCTGGTGCCTGAGCAGGCCCTGCGTATCTGGCGCCTGTATCTGGCCGGCTGTGCCTACGCGTTCTCCAAGGGTTGGATCAACCTGCACCAGATTCTCGCCGTGAAGCCTTATGCGGATGGGCACCATGACCTGCCGTGGACGCGTGAGGATCTCTACCGCTGAGACGCCAAGGGCCTGCTTCAAGCAGGCCCTTGTCTTTAGAGAATCGGTGAAATCAATCGCGCGATGCGCATCCCCAACTGTTGCAGGCGGTGGGTGTCACGGCTGTCCTCCGCCGTGATCTCCCGGGCCTGGTCGAAGTCGCTTTGCAGCATTTGTTCCACCTGATCCGCGAAGGCGCGATCGACGGTCAGCAGGGTGATCTCGAAATTCAGGCGGAAGGAGCGGTTGTCCAGGTTGGCGCTGCCGATGGCGCTTACCTCATCGTCCACCAGCACCACCTTCTGATGCAGGAACCCCGGCTGGTAACGGAACATGCGCACCCCGGCGCGCACCGCCTCGAAGGCGAACAGGCTGGAGGCGGCGTAGACGATGCGATGATCCGGGCGCGAGGGGATCAGGACGCGAACATCCACCCCGCGCAGCACGGCCAGGCGCAGGGCTGCGAAAATCGCTTCGTCGGGGATGAAGTAGGGGCTGGTGATCCACACCCGGCGGGTAGCCGAGTGGATAGCCTCGAGGAAGAACAGCGCACAGGTTTCCTGTGGGTCCGCCGGCCCGCTGGCCAGCGCCTGGCAGAGCACGCCGTTTTCGGGGTAGGTGTCTGGCAGGATCAGCGGTGGCAGCTGGCGCGTGGCCCAGTACCAGTCCTCGGCGAACGACTCCTGCAGGCAGGCCAGCACCGGGCCGGCGATCTGCACGTGGGTATCGCGCCAGGGCGATAGATGGGGATTGGCGCCGAGGTACTCATCACCCACGTTGTGCCCACCGAGGAAGCCACGCACGCCATCCACCACGACGATCTTGCGGTGGTTGCGGAAGTTGACCTGGAAGCGGTTGAACCAGCCGCGGCGGGTGGCGAACGCCTGGATCTGCACACCGCCGTCGCGCAGCACCTGGCTGTAGCTGCCCGGCAAGGCGTGGCTGCCGACCCGGTCATAGAGCACGAATACCTGCACCCCTTCGGCGGCCTTTCGTATCAGCAACTGTTGCAACTGCCTGCCCAGGGTATCGTCGTGAATGATGAAGAATTGCACCAGCACCGTGTGCCGGGCTGCGTCGATGGCTGCGAAGATCGCCTTGAAGGTGGCTTCGCCGTCGATCAGCAGCTTGACTTCATTATTGGCTAGGCAAGGCATCCGCCCGAGCTTGGGCATTGCTCGCAAGGCTGCGTAACTGTCGGACTCGCGCGCGGTCAACGCCTCTTCCACCCAGGGGCGCCAGTTGAGGTTGGCCATGGCCACGTGCATTTCCTGGTTGGCCTGGCGACGCGCCTGGATGTAGGCGTAGAACGAGCGGGCACCGAAGATCAGGTAAGGGATGAGGGTGAAGTAGGGGATGAACAGTAATGACAAGGCCCAGGCGATCGCACCTTGGGCGGTGCGTACGGTGAACACCGCGTGCAGCGCGGCGATGATGCCGAGCAGATGAATCAGGCCGATCAAGTAACCGAAGAAGTAGGGGCTGTGGTAATCCATACGCATCCTGCTTGCCAATCACAGTCCTGCTTAACAGACCACGTTAGTGGGGTGGGCTGCAACCTGTAGGGGAAAATGACGTCTAACGGCACAGTCCGGCCGGAGCCGGTATTTCGAGGAGCCTAGATCCATGAAGATTCGCCTGCCACTGCTTGCCCTGGTCCTGGGGCTGGGCAGCCCGTTGGTACATGCGCAGATGTTGCAACCTGGCTTGTGGGAGCTCACCACCAGCAACATGCAGGTCGATGGCAAGCCATTGCCGGACATGGCCTTCATGCTGGGCCAACTGAAGAACCTGCCGCCCGAACAACGGGCAATGATGGAGGGGGTGCTGGCCAAGCAGGGTATCAGCGTGGGCGGCAAGGGCGTGCGTTCGTGCCTGACGCCGGAGCAGGTCCGCACCAATGACATCCCGCTGCAGGACCCGCAGTCCGGGTGCACCCAGAAGATCACCGAGCGCAATGGCAAAGTCTGGAAGTTCCAGTTCAGTTGCCCGAAGGCCCAGGGGCAAGGCCAGGCCACGTTCCTCAGCGACCGGGAGTTCCTGACCAAGGTCAACGGCACCTTCAACGCGTCTGGGGTTCAGCAGGCTGGCAGTATGGACACCCGCGCGGTATGGCTGGGCAACGACTGTGGAACAGTCAAGCCGCGCAGCTGATCGCTCTACCTCTGGAACCGACTCACCGCCACCGCGTCGTGGGCATGCAGGCTTTCTGCATGTTCCACGCGCACAGTGAACCCCGCTATCCAATCGATCTGGCGCAAGGCCAGGTTCAGGCGTCGGGCGGCATCCTCGCAGAACATCAGGTTCTGGCCATTGGCCAAGGCGAAGGCCTGCTCGTCGGCACGTTTCACGGCGGTCTGCACCGCTGTGCCCAGGGCTGCTTCGGCCTTGTCGATCAACGCGGTGATCGGCATCTCATCCCCCACCAGGCGTATCTGTAGCTTCGCCATGCTGCGCTGGCTATGGGGCGTTGCAACGATGCCGCTGCTGCTGCCCAGCCATGCCCTCATGCTTTGCCGGTCCGCTGCCTGTTCCGCGAAATCCCTGTCGAACTGTGCCTGGATCAGTTGCCTGGCCAGCGCGGCTGAGCAAGGGCAGGTTGAGGAGTAGGGAATATCTACTGATAGTTCCACGTGGAACATTTCACCGTTCAGTCGTGCGTCGATGGTCACGGGATAGCGTTTCCAACCGGCCAGCGGGCTGACCAGGGCAGGGCGTTTGAGCAGGTGGTCGAACTGCAGGCGCAGGTGGGCGCTCTGCGAAAGGCCCTCATGGCTGAGCAGGAACTGCCCGAGTACCCGGCGAATGAGCGGTGGGGTCAGCGCTTCTCCTTCCAGCGCCTCCAGCGCCAGATACAGCCGTGACATATGAATGCCCCGCGCCGAGCCGTCATCCAGGCTGACCCCCGCATCGGCGAACGCACTCAGGTGGCGCCCCTCGAACTGCAACGGCACGGCAATA
Source organism: Pseudomonas entomophila (assembly GCF_018417595.1). NCBI lineage: Bacteria > Pseudomonadati > Pseudomonadota > Gammaproteobacteria > Pseudomonadales > Pseudomonadaceae > Pseudomonas > Pseudomonas entomophila. Next base: position 5,931,045 of record NZ_CP070982.1, on the reverse strand, counting down.
CCGCACATGCCCACCCAGTCCAGTGGCAAGGGTTGTTGTGCACTCTGTTTGGCGATGTCGGGAAGGGTAAGGCTGGTCATGGCAAATTCCTGGGAAGGGGGCGTTCAGCGGCAGCCGCCGATCAGGCTGCAATGCAGGTCGAAGCGTTGGCCGCTGGAACTGGAAACACGATTGAGGGTGGTCCAGCCGACACGCCGGCTGTAACCGACCCAGGCTTCACCGTCGCTGGCCAGGCCGGTGAAGAAGGTCAGCGGGCCATAGCGGCTGTTGGTTTGCGCCCATAACCGTTTGCCTGCCACTTCATAGCCGCGCAGGTAGAAGGTGCTGCCTTCGGTGCGAACGCTGTAGTAGTTGCCCTGGCTGTCCTGGCAGGCGAGCAAGGTGGCGCTGCGGGTGCACAGGGCGAGGTCGGTGTGGGGCATGGCAAATACCGGGGCCGGCAGGGTGACCAGCAGCAATGCAGCGATGCCAGGTGATTTCATGGCGCTCTCCAGACAACCGTTCGGCCAAAGCGGCTTGGCTAAATTGTATTGTTATAATATAACATTATGCAATGCATCGTTTCGAATGCGCCCGCCCGATGAGGTCCATCATGCCCAACCGTCTTCCCGTCACCGTGCTGTCCGGCTTCCTGGGCGCCGGCAAGAGCACGCTGCTCAACCACGTCTTGCGCAATCGCGACGACCTGCGTGTCGCCGTGATCGTCAACGACATGAGTGAAATCAACATCGATGCCAGTGAAGTCCAGCGCAATGTCAGCCTCAATCGCGCCGAGGAGAAACTGGTGGAGATGAGCAATGGCTGCATCTGCTGCACCCTGCGCGAGGATCTGCTGGAGGAAGTTGCCCGGCTGGCGCGGGAGGGCCGCTTCGATTACCTGCTGATCGAGTCGACCGGCATCTCCGAACCCCTGCCGGTTGCCGAGACGTTCACGTTCCGTGACGAACAAGGCCGCAGCCTCTCCGACATGGCGCGGCTGGACACCATGGTCACGGTAGTCGACGGCCTCAATTTCCTGCGCGACTACCAGGCTGCCGACAGTCTTGCCAGCCGTGGTGAAACGCTAGGTGAAGAGGACGAGCGTTCGATCAGTGATTTGCTGATCGAACAGGTCGAGTTCGCCGATGTGCTGTTGTTGAGCAAGATCGACCTGATCAGCCAGCACGAACGCGAAGAGTTGATCGCCATCCTGCGCAGCCTCAATGCCCGGGCTCAGATACTGCCCATGGTGATGGGCCAGGTCGCGCTTTCGCGCATCCTCGACACCGGCCTGTTCGACTTCGACCAGGCCGCCCAGGCGCCAGGATGGTTGAAGGAGCTGCGCGGCGAGCATGTGCCGGAAACCGAGGAGTACGGTATCGCTGCCACCACCTGGCAGGCGCGCCGGCCGTTCCATCCGCAACGCTTCCATGACTTTATCCACAAGCCCTGGAGCAATGGGCGGTTGCTGCGCTCCAAGGGGTTCTTCTGGCTGGCCAGTAAATACCAGGAAGCCGGCAGTTGGTCCCAGGCCGGCGGCATGATGCGCCATGGCCTGGCCGGGCGCTGGTGGCGCTTTGTGCCTCGTGAGCAGTGGCCGCAGGATGGGGACGATCGGGCCGCGATTCTCAAGCAGTGGTCGCCCGAAGCGGGAGACTGTCGTCAGGAACTGGTGTTCATCGGGCAGAACATCGACTTTGCAAGGTTATCCACAGAGCTGGATGCCTGCCTGCTGGATGATGACGAAATGGAACTGGGACCGCTGGCCTGGTTACGGCTGCCTGATCCGTTCGGTGCCTGGCACGAAGAGGAGGCCGCGTGAGCGCTGTGGATATCCGCCAGGTTTTCGGCGAGTCGCCCCAGATCATGACGGAGATTCTTCAGGACGGCATCAACCTGGCGGTATGGCAGCGACGCCTGCCCGCCCAGGTGGAAGATTTCGCCGCGCTGGTACTCAGTCTTGGCCAGCCCCTGGCGGATGAGCGGGTGATCGAGGTGGATGAACGGCAGCCACCCCGGCTGCCAGGTTTGCTCAGGGAGGCGCAGGACCTGCATGGCTATGACGGCTTTGTCGCCGACGTGTGCTGGCTGGTGGCGGCCTACACCTGCCTGTTGGGCGCTCGACGGGTCGGGTTGCGTCTGCGTGTGCTGGACAATGCGATGTGCCCCCGTTTCCATGTGGATCATGTGCCGCTGCGGTTGCTGAGCAGTTATGCAGGCACAGGCAGCGAGTGGTTGGAAGAAGGCGCAATCGATCGATCACGCTTGCTCAGCGACCAACCGCCTGTGGATAACATTCGCCGCCTGGCGGTGGGTGATGTCGCGTTGCTCAAGGGCGAGAAATGGCAGGGCAACGAGGGCGGCGGACTTATCCACCGTTCGCCGCAGGCTTCTTCAGGCAATCGGCGGTTGTTGCTGAGCCTGGATTGGCTCGCTTGAGTTGTTCACAACCCCTTTGTAGGAGCGGCTTTAGCCGCGATGCGTGCAACGCGGTGCCTGGCACCCGCGTCGCGGGTGATCGCGGCTGAAGCCGCTCCTACAGAGTGTGTGTCGCGTTGCTTTGGCTCGCGATAGACTTGCATCAACCCCGACCCGACACCGAGCCATGCTGCAGAACATCCCTACCCATGTGATCGCCGGCCCGTTGGGGGCCGGCAAGACCAGCTTGATCCGCCATCTGATGAGCCAGCGTCCGGCTAATGAACGCTGGGCGGTGCTGGTCAACGAATTTGGGCAGATTGGCTTGGATGCCGCGCTGTTGGCAGGCGATGAAGACGGCATTGCCATTGGCGAAGTGGCGGGGGGCTGCCTTTGCTGTGTCAACGGCGCGCCGTTCCAAGTCGGGCTGGCACGTCTCCTGCGCAAGGCACGCCCCGATCGCTTGTTCATCGAGCCTTCGGGGCTGGGTCATCCCCAGCAGTTGCTGCAACAACTTGAGCAAGCACCCTGGACGGATGTATTGGCTGTGCAGCCATTGCTCATGGTGCTGGATGCTCAGGCCATGGCCCGTGGCGAAGCCTTGCCTGAAGCGCAGCAATTGGCGTTGCCCGCTGCAGGGTTGCTGGTGTTGAACAAGTCGTCCGCTGTGGACAGCCAGACCCGCCTGTTGATAACTGGCAGATTGCCCGCGTTACCAAGTGTTTGGGTCGATCACGGCGCCTTGCCTTTGACCCGGCTGGCGGGCTTTTCCACAGAAAGGAAGGATTGTTCTGATACAAATCGACAGGTTGTGGATAATCCAATCCCGGCGCTTGCTGCCCTGTGGACAGACCCAACTCGGCCGCTATGCCAGGCCCAGCAGGGCGAAGGTGGCTGGAGCATCGGCTGGCGCTGGCACCCCAGCCAACGCTTCGACGCGGCAAGATTGCGCGCCTTTCTCCAAATCTGGCCATGGCGCCGGGCCAAGGGTGTTATCCACAGCGACCTGGGCTGGCTGTCGTTCAATGGGCTCGATGGGCAGTTGCCCGACTGGCAGCCGAGCGAGTGGCGCAAGGATTCGCGGGTGGAACTGATTTTCGCCGATGCGCAACCCGAGGACGAGCTGCAGGAGGCGCTTGCCGCGTGCCGGCTGTGTGCCTGATCAGTTACGCCAGCGGTTGTGCTCCTGGCGCCACTGCTGCATTTCGATGACGTTGTCGGTGCGCGGCGGCGTCTTGATCTCGAAGGGGTAGGGCGCGAGTTCGATCTGCATGGTGTGGGCGCCGAACTGCGTGACGGTGCCGGGATGGCGTTGCTCACCGGTAACGGTGAACTCGAAGTTGTAGATGCGCGCCAGGCGCTTCTTGCCATTGGCATCGCGCACGAAGGCGATGCGCTTGAGCGCCACGGCGTCATCGAGCAGCTCCAGGTCGAGCTTCATGCAATGCTGCTTGACCCTGGCCAGGGCCTTTTCGCGCAGCCCGTGGTTGTGCCACAGCCAGGCGCCTGCGGTCGCCACCAGCATCAGGACGAAAAGGTTTTCCAGGGTCAGCATTTGCGTAAGCTCCAGACAGGTCGATCCAGCTTAACTGCGTCTCTGGCCTGTCGTACAGATGGCAATCGGGTTCATACTGCGGGCCGCACACTTATCCACACAGTTTCGGAATAGCCCTGCATGAAACGTACGCCGCACTTGCTCGCCATTCAGTCCCACGTGGTCTTTGGACACGCCGGCAACAGCGCCGCGGTGTTTCCCATGCAGCGGGTCGGGGTCAACGTCTGGCCGCTCAACACCGTGCAGTTCTCCAACCATACTCAGTATGGACAGTGGGCCGGGGAAGTGCTTGCCCCAGCGCAAATTCCCGCGTTGGTGGAAGGCATTTCCAACATCGGCGAGCTGGGCAACTGCGACGCGGTGCTGTCGGGTTATCTGGGCAGCGCCGAGCAAGGCCGGGCGATCCTGGCCGGGGTCGCGCGAATCAAGGCGGTCAACCCCAAGGCGTTGTACCTGTGCGACCCGGTCATGGGCCACGCCGAAAAGGGCTGCATCGTCCCTACCGAGGTGAGCGAGTTCCTGCTCGAGGAGGCCGTCGCCAAGGCCGACATACTCTGCCCCAACCAGCTTGAACTGGACAGTTTCTGCGGCCGGCGTGCCGAGTCCCTCGAGGATTGCGTGGGCATGGCCCGTGGCCTGCTGGAGCGTGGGCCGCGTATCGTGCTGGTCAAGCACCTGAACTACCCTGGGCGCGCCGACGATGCGTTCGAAATGCTGCTGGTGACGAGCGAGGAGAGCTGGCACCTGCGCCGGCCTTTGCTGGCCTTCCCACGCCAGCCGGTCGGGGTGGGGGACCTGACCTCGGGGCTGTTCATGGCCCGGCTGCTGTTGGGGGACAGCGACGTGCAGGCGTTCGAGTTCGCGGCGGCGGCGGTGCATGAGGTGCTACTGGAAACCCAGGCCTGCGCCAGCTACGAACTGCAGCTGGTGCGGGCCCAGGATCGCATCGCCCATCCACGGGTGCGCTTCGAGGCGCAGCGACTTCCGTACTAGATCGCGTCGGTCTTCAGGTCCTGGTAGCGCTGCTCCAGCTCCTGGCGGATCTGGCGGCGCTGCTGGCCCTGCAGGAAGCGGCGCTTCTCTTCGCTGGACTGGGGCTGGCGCGCTGGCACTTTCACCGGGCGGCGGTCGTCGTCGACCGCGACCATGGTGAAGAAGCAGCTGTTGGAGTGACGCACCGAGCGTTCACGGATGTTCTCGGTGACCACCTTGATACCCACTTCCATCGAGGTGTTGCCGGTGTAGTTGACCGAGGCCAGGAAAGTCACCAGCTCGCCGACATGCACCGGTTCGCGGAAGATCACCTGGTCCACCGACAGGGTGACCACGTAGGTGCCGGCATAACGGCTGGCGCAGGCATAGGCCACTTCGTCGAGGTACTTGAGCAGGGTGCCGCCGTGTACGTTGCCAGAGAAGTTGGCCATGTCCGGTGTCATCAGGACAGTCATGGTCAACTGGGCGTTTCCAGGTTCCATAGAGAGCTCACGGTGAATTTGCGCTGAATCGGGGCGGGTATCTGCAGACACTTCTGTTCCCCTCTTTTGAGGTTTCCCATCCTGGTACGGGACGTCGGCTGACGCTCCATCGTCACGACAATTTTGCCATCGGCGGTGTCGAATCGGCCGATCTGTTTCCGCATATTGCATCGGGCATTTGTGGCAAGGCGCGATGTTAACCTGACGAAGCCCCTGCAACGTGGGCTTTTCCGTCTATCAAAACAGTATGTGCCTGCTCCGTGCTCAGGGTTTTCCGGCAGAGGAGCGGTTCGCCCCGTGCATCGAGAACAAGGAGTACCACGCCATGCATGCCATCAGCTTCATCCAGGATCTGGCGGTGATCATGCTGGTCGCCGGGGTGGTCACCATTCTCTTCCACCGCCTCAAGCAGCCCGTGGTGCTGGGCTACATCGTCGCAGGCTTCATCATCGGCCCGCATACGCCTCCGTTCGGGCTGATTCATGATGAAGACACGATCAAGACCCTGGCTGAACTGGGGGTGATCTTCCTGATGTTCTGCCTGGGGCTGGAGTTCAGCCTGCGCAAGCTGTTCAAGGTGGGGGCCACGGCATTCATCGCCGCCTTCCTGGAAATCGTCCTGATGATCTGGATCGGTTTCGAGATCGGCCGCTGGTTCGGTTGGAGCACCATGGATTCGCTGTTCCTCGGGGCGATCCTGGCGATTTCCTCGACCACCATCATCGTCAAGGCGCTCAACGACCTGAAGATGAAGAACGAGCGCTTCGCCCAACTGATCTTCGGCGTGCTGATCGTCGAGGACATTCTCGGCATTGGCATCATCGCGCTGCTGTCGGGCATCGCCGTCAGCGGCACGGTCAGTTCCGGCGAGGTGTTCTCCACCGTGGGCAAGCTGTCGCTGTTCATGATCGTCGCGCTGGTCATCGGCATCTTGCTGGTGCCGCGGCTGTTGGCCTACGTGGCGAAGTTCGAGAGCAACGAGATGCTGCTGATCACCGTGCTGGGGCTGTGCTTTGGCTTCTGCCTGCTGGTGGTCAAGCTCGAATACAGCATGGTGCTCGGGGCCTTCCTGATCGGCGCGATCATGGCCGAGTCACGCCAGTTGCTGAAGATCGAACGCTTGATCGAGCCGGTTCGCGACCTGTTCAGCGCCATCTTCTTCGTCGCCATCGGCTTGATGATCGACCCGGCGATCCTCGTCGAGTACGCCTGGCCGATCGTGGTGATCACCCTGGCGGTGGTGCTGGGCAAGATGCTCTCCTGCGGCATGGGGGCCTTCATTGCCGGCAACGACGGACGTACTTCGCTGCGCGTGGGCATGGGGCTTTCGCAGATCGGCGAGTTCTCGTTCATCATTGCCGCGCTGGGCATGACCCTGCAGGTGACCAGCGATTTTCTCTACCCCGTCGCGGTGGCGGTATCGGCCATCACCACCTTGTTGACGCCTTACCTGATCCGCGCGGCCGACCCGTTGTCGCTGAAGCTCGGCAAAGTGGTACCGAGCCGCCTGGCACGGGTGCTGTCGCTGTATGGCGAATGGCTGCGCAGCATCCAGCCCCAGGGTGAGGGGGCCATGCTGGCGGCGATGATTCGGCGCATCCTGTTGCAGGTAGGGGTGAACCTGGCGCTGGTGATCGCCATCTTTTTCAGCGGTGGTTATTTCGCCGCGCGTATCGGTACCTGGCTCAGCGAGTGGGTCGACGACCTGAGCCAGCAGAAGGCGTTGATCTGGGGGGCTGCCTTGCTGCTGTCGTTGCCGTTCCTGATCGCGGCCTACCGCAAGCTCAAGGCGTTGTCGATGCTGCTGGCGGAGATGGGGGTCAAGCCGGAGATGGCCGGGCGGCACACCCAGCGCGTGCGGCGCGTGATCGCCGAAGTGATTCCGCTGCTGTCGCTGCTGGTGATCTTCCTGCTGCTGTCGGCGTTGTCGGCGAGCATCCTGCCGACCAATGAACTGTTGCTGATCATCGCGGTGGTCGCGGCAGTGGTGGTGGCGTTGCTATGGCGCTGGTTCGTCCGGGTGCATACACGGATGCAAGTCGCCTTGCTGGAGACGCTGGAGAACAACCGGGAAAGTTCGCACTGAGCGAGCAACGCCTTCTGCGCGAGACTTCATCGTCGTCCGAGGGGATGGAGCGGTAGCGATGTCGCCAGGCGCAGAGAGCCTGGCGATTCTACGAGGCTTGATAGCTAAGAGCCATTATTTTGTGCGGATATTTCTCATTCAGCTTTCCAGCCAGACATCCCGGGCCCAGTGCCACACCGACTCCCAGCTTTCTTCGGTGACGATCTCTTCTTCGCCGGACCACAGCACCACAGTGCCGTCTTCCTCGACGCAGTAGTAATCGTCGCCGTCCTGGCAGATCGGGATGAGATCGCGAGGGACGCCAGCGTCCCAGGCATTGGCTGCCACTTCTGGCAGGTAGGTGTGGGATTGCGGGTCGGTGGCGGTCACCGGCTCCAGGCTGCCATACACCACGTCACTGACGGTCAGCAGGAATTCCTTGAACACGAACGGAATGTTGATGAACAGCTGTTCCTCGACTTCGACCAGCTGATCCTCGTCCGGTAGCTCCAGTGGCACCGGCACCGGCTCGTTGGCTTCACGGAGTTGTTCGATCACTTCTTCCACGGTTCACATCCTCTGACCTTATGACAACGCTGCGCGTTATACCCTAGTAGGCCGCTCTGGCAAAAGCAAAAACCCCGGGACAGGCCCGGGGTTTTTTGTGCAACGTGCGACGGTTAACCGTTTTGGCGGATACCGGCCAGCAGCCAAGGCTGGTTTTCGCCCTGTGCGCGTTCCATGTGCCAGCTCTCGTTGAACACCTCGCCCTGGTCGAAGCGCGAGGTCTTCGACACGCCACGGAAGGTGAGGGTGGCGATGGTCTTGTCGGCGCGGTCGTCGACGCCTTCCAGCTGTACATCGAGGTCGTCGATGTAGGTGGACTGGAAGCCTTCACCTTCTTCAGCGCGCTCGCGCTTGAGGAAGTCGAGCATCTGCGGGGTGACGAACTCGGCGATCTTGTCCATCTCGTTGGCGTCCCAGTGCTGCTGCAGCGACTGGAAGTGCGAACGGGCGGCGGCCAGGAAGCTGGCTTCGTTGAACCAGGCAGGGGCGTTGATCACAGGCGAGGCGACCGGTGCGGCGGAACCGCCGAAGATCGGCTGTGGAGCGGCCTGTGGCTGGGCTTCGCGCTGGTACGGGGCGTGACCAGCAGCAGCGTGTTGCGGCTGCTGCTGGCGACGGCGCGCGGCGATGAAGCGGAAGACCAGGAAGGCGATCAGGCCCATGAGCAGGAAGTCGAGGATCTGCATGCCCTCGAAGCCGTCGCCCATGAACATGGAGGCCAGCAGGCCACCGGCGGCGATGCCGGCCAGCGGGCCCAGCCAACGCGAAGCGCCGCTGGCGGCTGGCGCACGGCCTGGAACGGTCGGTGCGGCGGCTGGCGTGGTCGGGGTGGCCTGGCGGGTCTGGTGGATTGGCGCGGAGCCCGAGCTCTTGCCACCACCGAAGCGCTTGGCGTTGGCGTCGAGGCTCAGCGTCAGGCCGACGCAGAGCGCCAGAGCGATGCTAAGAAAACGTTGCATAAGTTGGGGGTTCCCATTTTTGTGGATTGCACGCGCGCCATGGTGCACATGAAGCAGCAGACATGGCCAGCGACAAGATGTTTCGAGCTTTTGCCTGATGATCAGAAGGGGCGCGCTATTGCAGGAGCCGGCGCAGCCGGTGCCATCCACCGCGTCGCCTGCTTCACCAGCAAGGCTGGCTCCTACGTCAGATGGCTTCCAGCTTGGCATAGCCAAGCATCAGCCACTTGCTGCCCTCGGAGAAGTTCACCTGCACCCGTGCCTGGGCCCCGGAACCTTCGAAGTTGAGGATCACGCCCTCGCCGAACACCGCGTGCTGCACCCGCTGGCCGAGGCTGAAGGCGGTTTGCGGGATGCTGGCGTTGGCGAACAGGCTGCTGGCAGGCGTCTTGGCACCACCGAAAGGGCGGCTGACGGAGTTCGACAGGCGCACTTCCTGCACCAGGCCCGCCGGGATCTCGCGGACGAAGCGTGACACCTTGTTGTACGTCTCGCTGCCATACAGGCGGCGGGTCTCGGCGTAGGTCATGACCAGCTGACGCATGGCCCGGGTAATGCCGACATAGGCCAGGCGGCGTTCCTCTTCCAGGCGGCCGGGCTCTTCCAGGCTCATCTTGTGCGGGAACAGCCCTTCCTCCATGCCCACCAGGAACACGTAGGGGAATTCCAGGCCCTTGGCGCTGTGCAGGGTCATCAGCTGGATGCTGTCCTCGTGCTCGTCGGCCTGGCTGTCGCCGGCCTCCAGCGAGGCGTGGCCGAGGAATGCCGACAACGGCGTCAGGTCGGCATCTTCGTCGCTGGTCTCGAAGTTGCGCGCGGCGCTGACCAGTTCCTCAAGGTTTTCCACCCGTGCCTGGCCTTTCTCGCCCTTTTCTTCCTGGTGGTAGATGATCAGGCCGGACTGCTCGATGACCGTCTGGGTCATCAGGTGCAGGGGCATCTCCAGGACCTTGGCGGCGAGGTTCTCGAGCAGTTCGATGAACGCCCCCAGGGCACTGGCGGCGCGGCCCTTCAGGGCCTTGGCGGCAAGCAACTGGCACATCGCGTCCCACATCGACGACTGGCTGTGACGGGCATGCTCGCGAATGGCCTCGACGGTCTTCTCGCCGATACCGCGCGGCGGAACATTGATCACCCGCTCCAGCGCGGCGTCGTTGCCACGGCCTTCGAGCAGGCGCAGGTAGGCCATGGCGTTCTTGATCTCGGCGCGCTCGAAGAAGCGCTGGCCGCCATAGATGCGATAAGGGATGCGCTCGCGCAGCAGGGCCTCTTCCAAAACCCGCGACTGGGCGTTGGAGCGGTACAGGATGGCGATATCGCTGCGCGCGTTGCCCTGCTTGATCAGGCTTTCGATGGTCTCGACCACGTAGCGCGCTTCGTCGTGCTCGTTGAAGGCGGCATAGAGCGTCAGCGGTTCGCCTTCGCCCAGGTCGGTCCACAGTTCCTTGCCCAGGCGTCCGCTGTTGTTGGCGATCAGGGCGTTGGCGGCCTTGAGGATGCCACCGGTGGAGCGGTAGTTCTGCTCCAGGCGGATCAGCTCGGCGTCCGGGAAGTCGGCGGTGTACTGGTGGATGTTCTCGATCTTGGCGCCGCGCCAGCCGTAGATCGACTGGTCGTCGTCGCCCACCGCCATCAGGCTGTCGCCGCCGCCGGCCAGCAGGCGCAACCAGGCGTACTGCACGGCGTTGGTATCCTGGAACTCGTCCACCAGGATGTGCCGGAAGCGGCGCTGGTAGTGCTCGAGCAGCCCAGGCTGATCGCGCCACAGGTCGAGGGCGCGCAGCAGCAGTTCGGAGAAGTCGATGACCCCGGCGCGCTCACAGGCTTGCTCGTAAGCGCTGTAGATGTCGCGCATGGTGGTCAGGAACAGGTCGCCGCTGGCCTGGATATGCCGCGGGCGCAGGCCTTCGTCCTTCTGCCCGTTGATGAACCACTGGACCTGGCGCGCCGGCCATTTCTGTTCGTCGAGGCCCATTTCGCGGATCACCCGCTTGATCAGGCGCTGCTGGTCGTCGCTGTCGAGGATCTGGAAGTTCTGTGCCAGCCCCGCTTCCTGCCAGTGCGCCCGCAACAGGCGGTGGGCCAGGCCGTGGAAGGTACCGACCCACATGCCGGCCGGGTTGATGCCCAGCAGTTGCTCGATGCGGTGGCGCATTTCCGCCGCGGCTTTGTTAGTGAACGTCACCGACAGGATCGAATGCGGCGAGGCCTGCACGACCTGGATCAGCCAGGCGATGCGGTGCACCAGTACGCGGGTCTTGCCCGAGCCGGCGCCGGCCAGCACCAGTTGCCGCCCGACCTGGGCCGCCACGGCCTGGCGTTGAGCGTCGTTGAGGGAGTTCAGCAGGAGGGAGAGGTCATCATTGCGCATCCGGCCATTCTAGGGCCGGGTGGGGGGCAGGGGCAAACGCCTGCGGTGCAATTCGTCTCGTCGGCGATCCGCCGTTCATCGATAAGGGCGGCGGGTCGGCGTGGTTGAGCGGTCGCACTTCGACGCGACAGACATTTTCGAAATCATGACGCAGAGCAGTTTGGTCCGGTGCGGCGCTTGTGTATGCTCGCTGCACATTTGCGGTCTGCCATAACAAGAACACAACAAGAATCCAGCCCTATGACCCAGGATTGCATGGCGATCGGAGCATCGCCGGAGACGACACGGAGCGTTCGCAGGCAATTCGCCACCCAGCTGTCGGTCGAGCGCACCCGCCTGTTGTACCAAGGCTCCCTGTTGCCCACGCTGTTCATGTTGATCACCGGCCTGCTGAGTGCCTGGCTGTTGTGGAGCCCTGCGCGCTACTTGCTGGTCGGCGTGTGGCTGGCCTGGCTGCTGGCGTTGGTTGCCTTGCGGGTGATCCAGGTGGCGGCCTTCGATGCCGCAACGCCCGGGCGCCAGGCCAGGCCGACCTGGCGGCGGATGTTCCTGTGCGGGTCCGCGTTCAGCGGGTTGACGCTCGCCAGCGCAGCGATCGCCCTGGTGCCTGTGGACAACTTCGTGCAGCAAGCCTGGGTCTTCGGCCTGCTGGGGACGGCGGCGTTGTCGGCCAGTGTCGCCTACGCCGTGAGCCTGCCGGCATTCCTCAGTTTCGCCTTGCCCTGCCTGCTGCCGCCGATCGTTTTCCTGTTCGTCTATGACACGGGTCACCAGCGGGGCTGGGGCTGGCTCGGGCTGATCCTGCTGGGGGCGCTGATGGTGGTGGCCTGGCAGGTCAACCGACTGATCGAACGCGGCCTGCTGCGCCGCTTCCAGAACCAGGCGCTGATCGAGCACCTGCAAAGTGCCCAGCGCCATGGCGAGGACCTCAATCATCAGCTCAGCGCTGAAGTCCGCCAGCGCCGTCAAGCCGAAGAAGAACTGCGCCTGGCCCAGGCGGGCCTGGAGTTGCGCGTGGCGCAGCGCAGCCATGAACTGGACCTGGCCAACCAGGCGCTGAGCAAGAGCGAAGAACGCCTGGCATTGGCACTCGAGGCGAGTGAGCTGGGCTTGTGGGACTGGAACCTGCAGACCGACGAAGTCCACCACACTCAGCTGCAGACGTTGTTTGGCCTGGACTCCGACCAGGTGCGTTCGGTGCGCGCCGATCTCAAGCCGCGCCTGCACCCAGACGACGTGCCGCTACTGCGGCGAACACTGGTCGAGCACCTGAAAGGCCGTACCGAAGACTACCGGGTCGAGTACCGCATACGTCACGTTCAGGGCCATTGGTGCTGGATCGAGGACCGCGGAAGGGCGGTGGAGCGTTCCCCGGACGGCAAGGTGACACGAATGTTGGGGACTCGACGCGATATTACTGCCCGCAAGGAACAGGAAGAACAGCAGCGCCTGGCCGCCACGGTGTTCGAGGCGGCCAGCGAAGGCATCGCCATCCTGGGGGCCGATTACCAGTTGCTGGCGGTCAACCAGGCGTTTTGCGACGTCACCGGCTATGGCCGTGCCGAACTGATTGCCCGTAACGCCCTGGAGCTGCCCTGCAGCCGTGACGCACGCCGGCACAGCCAGGCCATCGACCAGGCGCTTGAACAGCACGGCGGCTGGCAGGGCGAGTTGGTCGAGGCGCGCAAGAACGGCGAGCTCTACCCGCAATGGTTGCAGCTCAACAGCGTGCGTGATGCACGGGGCAGGATCGTCAACATCGTCGGCTTCTTCACCGACCTGTCGGCGCGCCGTGAATCGGAAGAGCGCCTGCGCTACCTGGCCCACTACGACGATCTCACCGGGCTTGCCAACCGTGCCCTGTTCCGCCTGCGCTTGCACGATGCCGCCCAGCGCCTGCGCCTGAACGGGCGCAGCCTGGCCTTGCTGCACGTCGACCTCGACCGCTTCAAGCTGCTCAACGAAAGCCTCGGTCACGAGTTGGCTGACGAGCTGTTGAAGAGGATGGCGCAACGCATCGCCAACGCGGTGCCGGAAGCCGACACCGTGGCACGCCTGTCGGGTGACGAGTTCGCCATCCTGTTCGATGGCTACACCAACCTGTCGAGCCTGGTGCGGGTGACCACGCGCCTGCTGGACAAGCTGCGAGTGCCGCAGCGGCTGGGGGACCATGAGCTGGTGGTCAGCGCATCGGTGGGCATCAGCGTGCTGGCGGACGCCACCTTCGACATCAATGCGTTGGTCAGCCAGGCCGACATGGCCAAACAGCACGCCAAGCACCTGGGGGGCGACAACTTCCAGTTCTATACCGAGAGCCTTCGCGCCAGCACCCTTGAGCGCCTGCAACTGGAGAACCAGCTGCGCAAGGCCATCGATGAAGGCCAGCTGCTGGTGTACTACCAGCCCAAGCTGTGCCTGCGCACAGGGCAACTGCATGCGGCCGAGGCGCTGGTGCGCTGGCAGCATCCGGAATGGGGCATGGTGCCGCCCGGCGAGTTCATCGGGCTGGCTGAGGAGACCGGGCTAATTGCGCCGATGGGCGAGTTCGTCCTGCGCCAGGCGTGTTGGCAGGCCTGCGAATGGTTGCGCCAGGGGCTGGAGGTGCGGGTCTCGGTCAACCTGTCGGTGTACCAGTTGCGCCAGGGCAAACTGGTCAGCCTGGTGCGCCAGGTCCTGCAGGAGTCAGGTTTGGCGCCGCACCTGCTGGAGCTTGAATTGACCGAAAGCCAGTTGCTGGACAGCGTGGAGCACATCATCGCCACCTTCGAGCAGTTGCATGCATTGGGCGTGAAGCTGGCCATCGACGATTTTGGTACTGGCTACTCGTCACTGAGCTATCTCAAACGCTTCCCGGTGGATTACGTGAAGATCGACCAGGCCTTCATCCGTGGTTTGCTCGAGGGTAGCCAGGACGCGGCGATTACCCGGGCGATCATTGCCATGGCCAAGAGCCTGCAGCTCAAGGTGGTCGCGGAGGGGGTGGAGACGCGCGAGCAGTTGCAGTTCCTGCGTGAGCATGGCTGTGACGAAGTGCAGGGCTATCTGATCAGTCGGCCGGTAGATGCGGTGTCGTTCCAGGCGTTGCTGCGACGTTCGACCGCCGATTTGTTCCACTAGTACAGATCGGGTGATGGGGCTGCGTCGCAGCCCTTTCGCGGCACAAGGCCGCTCTACAGTACAGCGCAATCTCTGTAGGAGCGGCCTTGTGCCGCGAAAGGGTCGCGCAGCGGCCCCTGGCTGGCGCTTAAAGGTGCCAGGCCTGGCCCGCGCGCGTTAGCAAGCTGTTGGCCTGATCCGGACCATTGCTTCCGGCCGGGTAGGGGCGCGGTGCCTGGAAGTGCTCTTCCCAGCCCTGCAGTATTGGATCGATCCAGGCCCAGGCCGCCTCCACCTCGTCACGGCGCATGAACAGCGTCGAGTCGCCCTCCAGCACATCCAGCAGCAGGCGTTCATACGCTTCCCAACGGCGTGTCTGGGCGAAGGCCTGGGCCAGGTTGAGGTCCAGCTCGACCGGCGCCAGGCGCATGCCCTTGCCTGGACTCTTGGTCATCATGCGCAGGCTGATGTGCTCGTCCGGCTGCAACTGGATCAGCAACTGGTTGACCTGCCCGCCGCTGAACAGCTCGTGCGGCACCGGCTTTAACTGGATGACGATCTGCGACGAACGCCGCGCCATGCGCTTGCCGGTGCGCAGGTAGAACGGCACGCCGGCCCAGCGCCAGTTGTCGATGTGTGCCTGGACCGCGACAAAGGTCTCGGTGTCGCTGTCGTTGTCCACATCCTTCTCGAAGTAATAGGCCGGTACTTCCTGGCCTCCGATCTTGCCGGCGCCGTACTGGCCGCGCACGGTCTTGTCCTGCACGTCCTGCCCGGTGATGGGCTTGAGGGCGCGGAGGATCTTCACCTTTTCGTCGCGCACGGCCTCGGCCTCGAACTGCGCGGGCGGCTCCATGGCCACCAGGCACAGCAGCTGCAGCAGGTGGTTCTGCAGCATGTCGCGGGTGGCCCCGGCACGGTCGTAATAGGCGCCGCGGTTTTCGACCCCGAGCGTCTCGCAGACGCTGATCTGCACATGGTCGACCTGGCTGTTGCGCCACACAGGCTCCAGCAAGGCATTGGCGAAGCGCAGCGCCATCAGGTTCTGCACCGTCTCCTTACCCAGGTAGTGGTCGATGCGGAACACCTGGGACTCGTCGAACACGTTGCCGATGGCCTCGTTGATCGCGGTAGCCGACTCCAGCGAATGGCCGATGGGCTTTTCCAGGACGATGCGCGCCTCGCTGTCGGCCAGCCCGGCGATACGCAGGTGGTTGGCGATGGGTACGAACAGTTTGGGCGCGGTGGCCAGGTAGTAGATGCGCGTCAGCCCACCGGGCTCACCGAGGTAGCGGGCCAGGCGGCCGAAGTCGGCGCTTTGCGCGGCGTCCATGGGGAAGTAGTCCAGGCGTGCCGAGAAGCGCTGCCAGACGTCCTCGTCGAAGTCCTGGCGGGCGATCTGCGCCCGGCAGTGGCGCTCGGCGAGCTTGACATAGTCGTTGCGTGGCAATGGCCGCCGGGCAAGGGAGATGATCCGCACGGCATTGTGCAGGCGGGCCTCGCGATACAGGTGGTAGAGCGCCGGCAGCAGCTTGTGCAGGGCAAGATCGCCAGTGCCGCCGAAAACCAGGATGTCGCAAGGAATAGTCAAACCACCACACTCCACGTTCGTTTAGCTGGGCGGGTTGGCAAGCATGTAGTATAACTACAAGAAAGCTACATCCCGGCCAGCCGATCATAACCGAGTCCAGCCCGTGAATCTGTTGCAACATATTGCCCAATCGCGCCACCTGCTGCGCAAATCGGAACTCAAAGTGGCCGACCACGTGCTGCTCGATCCGGCTGCCGTCATGCACAGCTCCATGGCCGACCTGGCGCACAGTGTGGGCATCAGCGAGCCGACCATCGTGCGTTTCTGCCGGGCGATCGGCTGCTCGGGCTTCCAGGACCTCAAGCTCAAGCTGGCGCAGAGCCTGGCCGCGGGCGCCAGTTTCGGCCAGTTCGCCATCCATGAAGACGATTCGGTCGCCGACTACAGCCTGAAGATCTTCGACACCACCCTGCACACGCTGATGGAGGTGCGCGAGCACCTCGACCCGCAGGCGCTGCAGCAGGCGGTGACGGCCATGGCCCAGGCCCAGCGCGTGGAGTTCTATGGGTTTGGCGCATCGGGCGCGGTCGCGGCCGACGCCCAGCACAAGTTCTTCCGCCTGCTGCTCAGCGCCGCCGCCTATTCCGACCCGCACATGCAGGCGATGTCGGCGGTCACCTTGAAACCTGGTGATGTGGCGGTGTGCATTTCGCAGTCGGGGCGTTCCAAGGACCTGCTGATCACCGCCAACCTGGTACGCGAGAGCGGCGCCAACCTGATCACCCTGTGCCCGAGCCAGACGCCGCTGGCGGAGCTGTCGACCGTCAACCTGGCCATCGACGTTCACGAAGACACCGAGATCTATACACCGTTGACCTCGCGTATCGCCCACCTGGTGGTGATCGACGTGCTGGCCATGGGCGTGGCCATGGCCCGCGGGCCGAGCCTGGTCAACCACCTCAAGAGCGTGAAGCGCAGTTTGCGCAGCCTGCGTTTGTCGCCCAAGTCGATCAAGGCTACCGACGACTGATATCGGTTGCCCGCGAAGAGAGCCTCATAGGCAGCGAAAATTCACGATTCTGTCACCATTCCACCGCCAAACCGTAAACCCCTGAGGCCAGTCTGGAACTCCCCGCATCCTATCTGGGAGACAGGCAATGGCACGCGATCACGACGGTGTGTACCAACCCAACGCCAAAGCTCGCAAGCAGCAGGAAAAGGACCAGCGCCGCATGGAGTTCCGCCGCGCTATCGAAAGCTACTGCGACCAGCGCCAGCTGCTGCGCGAACTGGCCGACTACCCCGACCTGCAGGACATCACGGTGTGGCAGGTATCGGCGGCAACTTCCCCGAGAAACGCTGCACAAGCCCGCTGATCTTCACTCGTTCGCTGCGGATGAATGCCTGGAACGCCAACGCCACCGGTGACTGCCGCTTGGTTTTCGATTGCACCAGGCACCAGCTGCGGTACAGCGGTAGCTCCTCCACCGGTAGTTCCTTGAGCACGCCGGTGGCCAGCTCCAGGTTCACCGCATGGCGGGTCAGCAGGGCGATGCCCAGGCCGGCCACCACGCACTCGCGCTGGGCATCGTTGGAGGCCACTTCGAGGGTCTGGGTGAAGTGCACGCGCTTGTCCTTGAAGAACTCCTCGCAGGCCTTGCGCGTGCCCGAGCCCTGCTCACGGACCAGCAGGGTATGAGGCTCGAGGTCTTGCAGGCGCAGCTGTTCGAGCTTGCACAACGGATGCTCCGGTGGCGCCACGGCGATGATCGGGTTGTTGAGGAACGGCAGGAACTCCAGGCCCATGTCCTGGGGCACCATGGACATGATGGTCAGGTCGTCGCGGTTGTCCGACAGGCGCCGGATCGCTTGGGCCCGGTTGACCACCGTCAGGGTGAGGTTGACCTCCGGGTGGTGTTGCTTGAAGGCGGCGAACAGGTGTGGCACGAAGTACTTGGCGCTGGACTCGATCGCCAGTTTCAGTTGCCCCTGCAGTGAGCCCTGCATGTCCGACAGCTGCATGTCGAGGTTCTCCAGGCGCCCGAAAATATCCCGGCTGGCGCGCTGCAGCGCCTCGGCTGCCTCGGTCAGGTAGAGCTTCTTGCCGACATATTCGAACAGTGGCTGACCGACCAGCTCCTCGAGCTGACGGATCTGTAGACTAACGGCGGGTTGCGTCAGTGACATCTCCTCGGCGGCCCGGCTGTAGGAGCGCAAATCGCACACCTCGTTGAATACCTGAAGCTGACGTAAAGTCATACGCATCAAGGACTTACGCATTTTGTTCTGAGCTCCGGCAAAACCTTGTTACCTGACTATAAGCTTTTGCTAATACTGCCTCTAACAAATATTGATTTTTGTTTATCGACCTTCAGCGCTAGGGTGAATATGCGACTGGCCAGCGACGTCTGGTCACGCGCCGACCGGTAGAACCGGATCGTCTGTTCCTACGGCTTTGGGAAGACTCCAGTGATAACAAAAATCCTGATCGCCAACCGGGGTGAAATCGCAGTTCGGATCGTGCGTGCCTGCGCCGAAATGGGCATTCGCTCCGTGGCGATCTATGCCGACGCCGATCGTCACGCCCTGCACGTCAAGCGCGCCGACGAGGCCTACAGCATCGGTGCCGAGCCCCTCGCCGGCTACCTGAACCCGCGCAAGCTGGTGAACCTTGCTGTCGAGACCGGCTGCGATGCCCTGCATCCGGGTTACGGTTTCCTGTCGGAAAACGCCGAACTTGCCGAAATCTGCGCCGAGCGCGGGATCAAGTTCATCGGCCCGGCCGCCGACGTCATTCGCCGCATGGGCGACAAGACCGAGGCGCGCCGCACCATGATCGCGGCTGGCGTGCCGGTTACCCCCGGCACCGAAGGCAACGTCGCCGATATCCACGAAGCGTTGCAGGAAGGCGACCGCATTGGTTACCCGGTGATGCTCAAGGCCACTTCCGGTGGTGGTGGCCGCGGTATCCGCCGCTGCAACAGCCGTGAAGAGCTGGAACAGAACTTCCCCCGAGTGATCTCCGAGGCCACCAAGGCCTTCGGTTCGGCGGAAGTGTTCCTGGAAAAGTGCATCGTCAACCCCAAGCACATCGAGGCGCAGATCCTTGGTGACAGCTTTGGCAACGTGGTGCACTTGTTCGAGCGCGACTGTTCGATCCAGCGCCGCAACCAGAAGCTCATCGAGATCGCCCCGAGCCCGCAGCTGACTCCTGAACAGCGCGCCTACATCGGCGACCTGGCGGTACGCGCGGCCAAGGCGGTGAACTACGAGAACGCCGGTACCGTGGAGTTCCTGCTCGCCGATGGCGAGGTGTACTTCATGGAGATGAACACCCGGGTGCAGGTGGAGCACACCATCACCGAGGAAATCACCGGCATCGACATCGTCCGCGAGCAGATTCGCATCGCCTCCGGCCTGCCGCTGTCGATCAAGCAGGAAGACATCCAGCACCGCGGCTACGCGCTGCAGTTCCGTATCAACGCCGAAGACCCGAAGAACAACTTCCTGCCCAGCTTCGGCAAGATCACCCGCTACTACGCGCCCGGCGGCCCAGGTGTGCGCACCGACACGGCGATCTACACCGGCTACACCATCCCGCCGTTCTACGACTCCATGTGCCTGAAACTGGTGGTCTGGGCGCTGACCTGGGAAGAAGCCATGGACCGCGGCCTGCGGGCCCTGGACGACATGCGTGTGCAAGGGGTGAAGACCACCGCCGCGTACTACCAGGAAATCCTGCGCAACCCGGAATTCCGCAGCGGCCAGTTCAACACCAGCTTCGTCGAAAGCCACCCTGAACTGACCAACTACTCGATCAAGCGCAAACCCGAAGAGCTGGCCCTGGCCATCGCCGCCGCCATCGCCGCGCACGCAGGCCTGTGAGGAACCGAACAATGTCCAAGAAAATCTTTGTCACCGACACGATCCTGCGCGACGCCCACCAGTCCCTGCTGGCCACCCGCATGCGCACCGAAGACATGCTGCCCATCTGCGACAAGCTCGACAAGGTTGGCTACTGGTCGCTGGAAGTCTGGGGTGGCGCCACCTTCGACGCCTGTGTGCGCTTCCTGAAAGAAGACCCGTGGGAGCGCCTGCGCAAGCTGCGCGCCGCATTGCCCAACACGCGCTTGCAGATGCTCCTGCGTGGCCAGAACCTGCTTGGTTACCGCCACTACAGCGATGACGTGGTCAAGGCCTTCGTCGCCAAGGCCGCAGTCAACGGCATCGACGTGTTCCGCATCTTCGACGCCATGAACGACGTGCGTAACCTGCGCGTGGCCATCGAGGCGGTGAAGGCTGCCGGCAAACACGCCCAGGGCACCATCGCCTACACCACCAGTCCGGTGCACACCATCGAGGCCTTCGTGCAGCAGGCCAAGCAGATGGAAGCCATGGGCTGCGACTCGGTGGCGATCAAGGACATGGCCGGCCTGCTCACGCCATTCGCCACCGGCGAGCTGGTCAAGGCGCTGAAGGCCGAGCAGTCACTGCCGGTATTCATCCATTCCCACGACACC
Source organism: Pseudomonas entomophila (assembly GCF_018417595.1). Lineage (NCBI taxonomy): Bacteria > Pseudomonadati > Pseudomonadota > Gammaproteobacteria > Pseudomonadales > Pseudomonadaceae > Pseudomonas > Pseudomonas entomophila. Next base: position 5,910,509 of record NZ_CP070982.1, on the reverse strand, counting down.
GCCGGCCTGGCCGCCATGTGCCAGCTCAAGGCGGTGGAAAACGGCGCCGACCATATCGACACCGCGATCTCCAGCTTCGCCTGGGGCACCAGCCATCCGGGCACCGAGTCGATGGTTGCCGCGCTCAAGGGCAGCGAGTTCGACACCGGCCTGGATCTGGAGCTGCTGCAGGAAATCGGCTTGTACTTCTACGCCGTGCGCAAGAAGTACCACCAGTTCGAGAGCGAATTCACCGCCGTGGACACCCGCGTGCAGGTCAATCAGGTGCCGGGCGGGATGATTTCCAACCTGGCCAACCAGCTCAAGGAACAGGGTGCGCTCAGCCGCATGAATGAAGTGCTGGCGGAGATCCCGCGGGTGCGCGAAGACCTCGGCTTCCCGCCGCTGGTCACCCCGACCTCGCAGATCGTCGGTACCCAGGCGTTCTTCAACGTGCTGGCCGGCGAGCGCTACAAGACCATCACCAACGAGGTGAAGCTGTACCTCCAGGGTGGTTACGGCAAGGCTCCAGGCGTGGTCAACGAGCAGCTGCGCCGCCAGGCCATTGGTAGCGAGGAAGTGATCGACGTACGCCCGGCCGACCTGCTCAAGCCAGAGATGGCCAAGCTGCGCGCCGATATCGGCAACCTCGCGCAATCCGAGGAAGACGTGCTGACCTTCGCCATGTTCCCGGACATTGGCCGCAAGTTCCTCGAGGAGCGCGAAGCCGGCACCCTCAAGCCCGAAGCCCTGCTGCCGATTCCGGAAGCCGGCGCGGTTGGGTCGGTGGGCGGTGAGGGTGTGCCGACCGAGTTCGTCATCGACGTGCACGGCGAGACCTACCGCGTCGACATCACCGGGGTGGGCGTCAAGGCCGAGGGCAAGCGCCACTTCTACCTGTCCATCGACGGCATGCCGGAAGAAGTGGTGTTCGAGCCGCTCAACGACTTCGTCGGCGGTGGCGGCAGCAAGCGCAAGCAGGCCAGCGAGCCGGGCCACGTCAGCACCAGCATGCCGGGCAACATCGTCGATGTGCTGGTCAAGGAAGGCGATGTGGTCAAGGCCGGGCAGGCGGTGCTGATCACCGAGGCGATGAAGATGGAAACCGAAGTCCAGGCGGCGATTGCCGGCAAGGTCGTGGCCATCCATGTGGCCAAGGGCGACCGGGTGACCCCGGGCGAAATCCTGATCGAGATCGAAGGCTGACAGAAGCCTTCATCTGCAAGCGGTTAACCTCTGGGGAGCGAATGCTCCCCTTTTTTTGTGCTGAGTTTTCCGGCCTCTTCGCGGGTTTACCCGCGAAGAGGCCGGTGAAGTTCGAGCAAAACTCAGCCCTGACGGCATGTCTCCAAGGTTCGCACCTGGCCTTCGGGCCGCTGGTTCTCCACGCTCAACCAGCGCTCGAACCCCGTCGCCACCGCCGGCCATTCTGTATCGGTGATCGAATACCAGGCGGTATCCCGATTGCGATCCTTCACCACCATGTGGTTGCGGAACACCCCCTCGAAGACAAAGCCAAAACGCTCCGCTGCCCGCTTGGACCGCGCATTGGCATTGTTGCACTTCCACTCCAGCCGACGGTTGCCCAGCTCGAAGCCGAGCTTGCCCAGCAGGTATACCGCCTCGGTGCCTTTCGGGGTGCGCTGCATGGCGGCGCTGAAGGCGATATGGCCAATCTCGAAGCGCCCCTGCTCCGGGACGATCGACATGTAGCTGAGGATGCCCTGGACCTGACCGGTGGCCCGGTCGATGACGCTGTAGAACAGCGGGTCGCGACTGGCGGCGTTACCCTCCAGCCAGCGGTCGAAGCCGGCGCGTTCCTGGAAGGGTCCATAAGGCAAATAGTCCCACAGCACCGGGTCCGACCCCGGCCCCTGCAACACGTCCCACAGATCATCGCCATGGCGGGCCGGGTCGAGCTTTTCCAAGCGGATGAAGCGGCCTTCGATGGGCTCGGCCTTGGGCGTGCCAGCAGGTTTCCAGTTCAATGCGTCGGTCATGGTCGGCCTACAGTGGCTTGCGGAATTGGATGAAGCCCGGCCGCTCGGCGACCTGCTCGTACAGGCCGATGGCGGTGGCGTTGGTTTCGTGGGTCAGCCAGTGCACCTTGATGCAGCCTGCGGCCTTGGCCGTGGCGTACACATGCTCGATCAGCTGGCGACCGATGCCCAGGCCACGGACTTCGCTGTCCACGTAGAGGTCCTGCAGGTAGCAGGAGTTCTCGATGCTCCAGTTGGAGCGATGGTAGATGAAGTTGACCATGCCCACCGCCTTGCCATCGACCCAGGCCAGTGCCGAATGGGTGGGCTCGTCGGGGTCGAGCAGGCGCTGCCAGGTGTTTGTGCTGATCGCGTCGGCCAATTCGGTTTCGTAGAACTTCAGATAGGCGTTCCACAGTGGCAGCCAGGCTGATTGATCGTTGGCGCCCACCGGGCGCAGGGTAACGGTGGTCATCGGTCTTTTCCTTCAGAGATCGCGCATGTGCGCGGCGAGTTGGTTGTCCAGCGTGTCGGTGCTGGCGCCCAGGCTTTCGCGCACGCCGGCTATGTCTTGCGCCGAACGGTTCTGGCTCAGCTTGCGCGCGCCTTGCAGGCGGGCGATGGGCATGCGGATACCGACGATGGCGCGGAGCATGCTTTCCAGGTAGTCGCTGGGGGCGTCGGCCACTTTCCAGGGGGCACTGCGACCCTGCTCATGGCGATCGGTCAGGCGGCTGACGATGTCCAGCAGCGGCTGCGCATTGTGGATAACTTCGATCGGGCCGTAGGCGTGCACGGACAGGTAGTTCCAGGTCGGTACCACCTTGGGGTTGTCCGCCTTGCTGGGGTAATAGCCTGGGCTGACGTAGGCATCGGCACCGGGAAACACCAGCAGCGCTTCACCCCCCTGTTCCAGGTCCCGCCATTGCGGGTTGGCGCGGGCCAGGTGTCCATAAACTGTGCCGAACTCACCATCAGCGGTGTCGACCAGCACCGGCAGGTGGGTAGCCAGCAGGCCCTGTTCGCCATGGCTGACCAGCAATGCCAGGCGTGTTTCCAGCATGTGCCGGTGCAGGCGGGCGAGGTCGTGTTCCTGATGGGGCTTGTTGTTGTACATGCCGGAGTTCCTTGTGCAGTGGCCCCATCCTAGGCAGGCTATTGGTCCTGTGTAAGAGCCATTAACCTCTGTTTTCATAGGTCCAATACCATGAGCGAACGTTCCCACGCCTTGCCTTTCGACCCGGCCGGCATCGTGCTCGACCGTCGCCGGGGGCTCAGCCAACAGCTTTACCAGGCGCTGCGCGTGCGCATACTGGATGGGCGCCTGGGCAGCGGCACGCGGCTGCCGGCGACACGGGACCTGGCAGCGGTGCTGGCGCTGTCGCGCAACAGCGTGGTGCGGGCCTATGACCAGTTGTACGCCGAAGGATTCATCGAGAGCCGGATAGGGGATGGCACTTATGTGAGCCAGCTACCGAAACTATCCACACAACTATCCACAGGGTTATCCCGGGGTTTATCAACAGACTTATCCACATTTCGTGCTTCTGATACTGAGGATTTATCCAGTTTCGCTGACACCGACGAGCCTTTTGGACGCCTGAAAAATCATCAACTGCCGCTACCCAGAGGAGGGGCTCCGAAGGCGTTTCGTGTGGGAGTGCCTGCGTTCGATCTCTTCCCGTTCGAGGTGTGGGCCAAGCTGCATGCGGGTTTCTGGCGAAACCCCGACCCGGCGTTGCTGGGTTATGGCGATCCGGCAGGGGAACCGCAGCTGCGTGAGCTGATCGCCACCTACCTGCGCCGCTCTCGGGGCCTGTCCTGCACGGCTGAGCAAATTGTGATCACCAGTGGTTCGCAGGAAGCAATTAACCTTTGTGCACAGTTGCTGTTGCGGCCTGGCGATGGCGTGGCTGTGGAAAACCCGGGATACCGTGCCGCCGGGCATGCCTTCGCGATGGCCGGGGCGAAGCTCCATGGCGTGCCGGTGGATGAAGAGGGCATGGATTGCGCGAGGCTGGGCGAGCTGCCCGAGTGCCGGCTGGCCTACGTGACACCGGCCCACCAGTACCCCACCGGGGTCACTATGAGCCTGGCCCGGCGCCTGGCACTGCTGGCCTGGGCCGAGCGCCGGGAGGGCTGGATCATCGAGGACGATTACGACGGCGAGTACCGTTACAGCGGTGCGCCCCTGGCGCCGCTGGCCGCGTTGGACCGGGCGGGGCGTGTGCTCTACGTCGGCACCTTCGGCAAGATCGCCTTCCCCGCGTTGCGGCTGGGCTACTTGGTGCTGCCTCGTGGGCTGGCGCAGGCCTTCAGCCAGGCGAGGGCGCTGGCGGTGCGCCATTCCGAGGTGGGCACCCAGTGCGTCATGGCGCAGTTCATGGCCCAGGGGCATTTCCAGCGGCATATCCGGCGCATGCGGCGGGCCGCGCTGGCGCGGCGCAATGTGCTCAAGGCCGGCTGGCCGATGGATGTACCGGGGTTGGGGCCGATGCCGGAGGTGGCGGCGGGGCTCCATGTGAAGGTGGATGTGGATAACTTCTCGCGGGAGCAGGAACTGGTGCGCCGGGCCGAAGCGGTGGGGGTGGAGGTCAATCCTTTGAGCGGGTACTGGCTGGAAGACAGCGAGGTGCCTGTGGATAAGCGGGCGGGGTTGGTGCTGGGTTTTGCGGCGGTGCCGGAAGCCGGGATTGCGGCTGCGCTGATGCGCTTGCGCAAGGCTTGGAGATAGTTCGCCGGCAAGCCGGCTCCTACACGGAGCCAGCTTGCCGGCGAAGGCTCAGGTCCCGGACTTGATCTTGGTCCAGGCCCGCGTGCGCGCGCGTTCTGCATCCCGCACCAACGGTTTGAGCGTGTACAGCGTGGCCATCGCCTCCGCCGTCGGGTACAGGTTGGGGTTGTTGCGAATCGCCGGGCTGACCTTGTCGGTCGCATCCTTGTTCGGGTTCGGGTAACCGACAAAGTCGCTGATCGGCGCGATCACCTCAGGCCGCAGCAGGTAGTTGATGAACGTGTGGGCATCCTCCGGGTTGGCCGCGTTTTTCGGGATCGCCAGCATGTCGAACCAGATCGGCGCCCCCTCCTTGGGCAGGCGCATGTCCACCGTCACGCCATTCTTCGCTTCGCGGGCGCGGTTGGCGGCCTGGGAGAAGCTGCCCGAATAGCCCACCGCCACGCAGATATCGCCATTGGCGATGTCGGCCATGTATTTGGAGGAGTGGAAGTAGGTGATGTGCGGGCGGATCTTCAGCAGCAGGTCCTGGGCTTTCTGGTAATCGGCTGGCTTGTTGCTGTTGGGGTCCAGGCCCAGGTACTTGAGCGCCAGGGGCAGGATCTCGGACGGCGAGTCCAGCAGCGCCACGCCACATTGCTTGAGCTTGGCGATGTTCTCTTCCTTGAAGATCAGGTCCCAGCTGTCCACCGGGGCATCTGCGCCGAGCACGGCCTTGACCTTGTCCGGGTTGAAGCCGATCAGCACGGTGCCGTACATGTAGGGCACGGCGAATTTGTTGCCCGGGTCGTTGGCCTCGATCAGTTTCATCAACGCCGGGTCCAGGTGCTGCCAGTTCGGCAGTTTCGAGCGATCGAGCGGCTGGAACACACCGGCCTCGATCTGCTTGGCGAGGAACACGTTGGACGGCACCACCACGTCGTAGCCGGAGTTGCCGGTCAGCAGCTTGGCTTCCAGCGCCTCGTTGGTGTCGAAGATGTCGTACACCAGCTTCACAGCACTGTCTTTCTGGAAGTCGGTGAGGGTCTGCGGGGTGATGTAGTCGAACCAGTTGTACACCCGCAAGGTGCGCTGGTCGGCGTGGGCGTGGAGCGCGCCGGCGAGCAGGCCGGCGGTGATGAGCGGGGCGAGCAGACGCTTGAGTCGGACCATGTTCAGGCTCCTGGCTGGGCGCGCTGGAAACCTTCCAGCACATTGACCGCGTTGATGCCGATTTCTTCTACTGCGTAGCCTCCCTCCATCACGAACAGGGTCGGCTTGCCGAGCTGGGCGATGCGCTTGCCCATCGCCAGGTAGTCGGGGCTGTCGAGCTTGAACTGGGAGATGGGGTCGTCCTTGAAGGTGTCCACGCCCAGTGAAATCACCAGTACGTCGGCGTTGTAGGCGGCGATGCGCTGGCAGGCTTCTTCCAGGGCGGCGCTCCAGGCGGCCCAGTCGCTGCCGGCGGGCAGCGGGTAGTTGACGTTGCAGCCTTCGCCCGCGCCTTCGCCGACTTCATCGGCATACCCCAGGAAGAATGGGAACTCGTCCTGCGGGTCACCGTGGATCGAGGCGAAGAACACGTCGTTGCGGGTATAGAAGATGTCCTGGGTGCCGTTGCCGTGGTGGTAGTCGACATCGAGGATGGCCACCTTGCGCCGGCCTTGGTCAAGGAAGGCCTGGGCGGCGATGGCGGCGTTGTTCAGGTAGCAGTAGCCGCCCATCACCTCGGCAGCGGCATGGTGCCCTGGCGGGCGGCACAGGGCGAAGGCCGCATGGGCGCCCTGCTGGATCGCGGCCTGGGCGGTCAGCGCCACCTGCGCGGCGCTGTAGGCGGCCTGCCAGGTGCCGGCGGTGATCGGCGCGCCGGCGTCGAAGCTGTAGTAGCCCAGTTCGCCGTGCAGGCCGGTGGGCTTGACCTGGCGCAGGGTGCGCGCCGGCCAGGTGAAGGGCAGCAGGTCGCCGTCGTGGCCCAGCGCCGCCCAGCGGGCCCAGGCGCCTTCGAAGAAATTCAGGTAGTCGGCGCTGTGGATGCGCTGCAGCGGGGCGCGGCCGAAATCGGTGGGGCCTTGCACCGGGCCGAGGTTGCGCTGTTTCACCTGATCGAGGACGTGGTCGGCGCGGGAGGGCATCTCGAAGCAGGGCATCAGCTGGCCGTCGATCAGCTCGCAGCGGCCGTGGTGCAGGCGGTGGTCATCGGAATAGATCGTCAGCACGTGTTGTTCTCCGTTTATGACTGGCGTGGGGCCATTCTGGTGGGCGGCCAAGCCAGGGAGAACGACGCAAACGGCCAAAAGGGGATCGATGTGGCCACGGGCGTTGGCCGGATCCTGGTCATCCTGAACCGGCCCATTTGCGGGCATGGCGCAAATGTTGAGAGCGATGCTGATCCTGTAGGAGCGGGTTTACCCGCGAAAATGGCTCGGCGCCACGCCACTCCAGCGCTGGAAGGCATGCCGAAAACTCGCGGTCTCGCTGAACCCCAGAGTTTCCGCGATGCGATAGATCGGCATCTGGTCCTCGGCCAGCAACTGCTTGGCCCGCTCGAAACGCAACTCGTCGAGCAGTTGTTGATAACTGCTGCCCAGCGCCTGCAGGTGCCGGCGCAAAGTACGCGACGAGCAGTTCATCTGCCGCGCCAGCCCGTCCAGCCCGGGGGCCGCGTCCAATTGCTGCAGCAGTAGCTGGCGAATCCGCCCCAGCCAGGCCTGGCGCCCGGTGAACTCCAGGTTCAGGCGCCGGCAGCGCTCGCCCATGGCCTTGTGGGTGATCGGGTCGGCCAGCGGCAGCGGCATGTCCAGCCAGCGGCGTTCGAAGGCGAAGGCGTTGTCCCTGGCCTCGAACCCCAGCGGGCACTGGAATGCCCCGTTGTAGAGCGCGTGATAGCCGGGCCGGGCATGTTCGAAGCGTGCCGCCAGCAGCGGTAACGGGCGGCCCAGCAGGTCGTCGCAGATCACCTTGAGCGACACCAGGCAGAACTCGGCGTTGAAGGCCGCCAGCCCTGGCGCGTCGTGATGGTCGCTGGCGCACAGCCAGACCCGCTGGCCATCGTCGACCAGGCGCAGCTGGAAGACTGTTCCCAGCAGTGCCGGATAGCTCAGCGCCAGGCGCAGGGCGTCACCCAAAGTGGCACTGGAGAGCAGGGCGTAACCGAGCATGCCGTAGCACGACACATGCATGCGCCGGCCCAGCTCCAGGCCGATGTCCTCGCGCCGGGCCACGGCGTTGGCGCACACCTGCAGCTCCTGCTGGGTGGTGATGCGCGCATCGGCGTGGCCCAGGTCCGCCGGGCCAATGCCGCTGCCGGCGAGCAGCTGCCGCGGGTCGACGCCGGCCTCCTGGAACACCTGGAGGATCAGCGAAACCGCGTTGAGGGTGGTGAGGTGGCTGTGCAGCATGCTCGGTGTCCCGTGGGGCTGAGGGGAATCAGCAGCAATTTGCGTGCCTCGTGGCTTGGTAAATGCCTTACAGCCTTCAAGGAAAGCTCCTACGCGAGCTCAGATCGGTCCTGCATATCTGGTGGAGAAGTTCGGCTAGCTTGGCGGTTTTCCCCACTTTGCAGGGGGCGATGTTGCACCCCGGCCAAGGTGGCCCAACCAGGGACAACGGATGTTCGAATCATTACCCCCCGACCGCCTGCGGTTTCATGTACCGGCAGTCCTGCCTGAGCTTCAGGTCCTGAAATTCGACGGCGACGAATACATCAGCAGGCTCTTCCGCTTCGAGCTCGAACTGGTCAGCGAAAATGCCCGCCTGCCGCTCGAGCGGATGCTCAACCAACCGGCCTTTCTCGCCTTCGATGGCCTGGACTGCGGTATCCACGGTGTCATCAGCCGTTTTCGCCAGGGCGTCATCGGCGACCGCCTCACGCACTACCACGCCCGGCTGGAGCCACGCTTGGCGCGGCTGGGCCTGCGCACCAACCAGCGGGTCTTCCAGCAACGCACGGTGGCGCAGATCATCGGCCAGGTGCTCGAAGAGCACGGGCTGCTGGGTGACAGCTACCGCTTCCTCCTCGAAGAACCCTACCCACCGCGCGAGTACTGCGTGCAGTACGGCGAGAGCGACCTGGCGTTCATCGAACGGCTGTGCCAGGAAGACGGCATCCACTACCACTTCACGCATTCACGCCAGGGCCACGGCGTGGTGTTCGCCGACCACCAGTCGCACTTCCCCCGCCTCGGGCGCGCCCTGGGCTTTCATCCCCCCACCGGCCTGCGGGCCGACACCCAGGTGGTCAGCCAGTTCGGCGTGAGCGTGCGCACCGCGGTCAACCAGGTGGAGCTGCGTGACCACGACTTTCGCAAGGCCGCGCTGCCACTGGCCTACCCGAGCAGCACCGGCGAGGCCCAGGTGCTGCCCCTGGAGCACTACGCCTACCCCGGCGGCTTGCGCCAGACCCTCGACCAGCAGCGGGGCGCATCGCTGAGCAAGCGCGCGTTGCAGCGCTGTCGCTTCAACCATTGCCTGGCCGAAGGGGCCAGCGACGCGGCGTTTCTGCTCAGCGGCCACCTGCTGCAACTGACCGACCATCCCCGCGAGGCCTGGAACGACCTGTGGCTGCTCACCCACGTCCACCACGAGGGCCACCAGCCCCAGGTGCTCGAGGAGCACGCCACAGCCGACGCGCAGACGCGCTACAGCAACACCTTCGACGCCATCCCCTGGGACGTGCTGTTCCGCCCGCCGCTGAGCCGGCCCAGGCCGCAGGTGCCCGGCTGCCAGGTGGCCAGGGTTACCGGCCCGCCCGGCGAGGAGGTGTATTGCGACGCCCTGGGCAGGGTCAAGGTGCAGTTCCACTGGGACCGCGAAGGCCGCGGCGACGCACACACCAGTTGCTGGTTGCGGGTGCTGTCCAGCTGGTCCGGCGACCGGTACGGCGCGGTCACGCTGCCCCGGGTGGGCATGGCGGTGGTGGTCAGCTTCCTCGACAACGACCCCGACCAGCCCGTGGTCAGCGGCTGCCTGCCCGACAGCCTGCACCCGCCACCCTATGCCTTGCCCGAATACCGCAGTCGCACGGTGTTGCGCAGCCGCAGCCTGGGTGGTGGCGGGGGCTACAACGAACTGGCCATGGAGGACCGCGCGGGGCAGGAGCTGCTGTACCTGCGCGCCCAGCGCGACTACGAGCGGCAGGTGGGCAACGACAGCCACGAGGCGATCGGCGGCCGGCGCGAGGTGCGGGTGAAAGGGGCCAGCCGGGTCACCCTGGAGGCCGAGGAGCAGCGCACCGTCGGTGGGCATCGGCAGGTGCTGGTGCGGGCCAGCGACCACCTGGTGGTGGAGCAGGGCAGCCAGACCCGTGTGGGCACGGTGCTGGTGCAGCATGCCGGGCGTCAGGTGCAGGTGTCGGCGGACGGCGAGGTGGTGGTGGAGGGCGGTGCCAGCATCACCCTCAAGGTTGGCGGGCAGCACCTGGTGGTCAATGGCGCGGGCATCTTCTGCAGCAGCCCGATCCAGATCGGTGGGGCGCCGGCGGCCAGCCAGCCGGTGGCACCGCTGCCGCCCGAGCTGGCGGGCAGCCAAGGGCCAGCCGCGCTGCCCAAGGTGGTGGCGCCAGTGATGCTGGCCCTGGTCGCTGCAAGCAAGCAGGCCGACCAGGACTACTGCCCGCTCTGCGAGGCCTGCGCCAATGGCCAGTGCCCGCCGCTTGGAGGTGTTCGATGAGCAATCAGGATCCGTGGCTGTGGATGGCCGCGCAACGTGCCCAGGGCCGCGAGGTTGCCCTACTGCTGGATGGCGAAGCTCGCACTCGGCAAGTGTTGATGGCGACGTTGGGCAGCGACCGTTGGAGTGCCTTGTACAACCAGACACCGGCAGCCCAGTTGGCCGGTGCCGGGCCGGTCGCGTTCCTGGTGGGCGATGCCGAACTGCGCCTGGCCGAGCCGGACCTTTCGGCGCCGCAGACGCATTGGGGTTGGCTGGCGAGCCTGGCGCCCGGCGACTGGGCGGGCTGGCTCAGTCATTGGCGGGCACGGCTGATGGTTGGGCACGGGCTGTACCGCTTTCACGACAACCGTGTGCTGGCTCGTGCCTTGGATGTCTTGGCTCCGGCTGAACTGCCGGCCTACCTCGGGCCGACCCTCAGCCTCTGTTACTGGCAAACGGATGTCTGGCGGGTTGTGGATAACCCGGCCCCCGGTAGCTACCCCGTGCCCTCCGAACCGGCCTGGCTGCAGGTGCCGGCACCTGCCGCCGAGGTGACGCTGTTTGTGAATGCTGACCGCTACCTGGTCAGGCATGACTACGAACGCTATCTGCAACTGGCGAGCGAACAGGACCACGAAGCCTGGCTTGGGAGGCGATTGGAGCAGGCCAACGCCTGGGGTTGGGAGACGTCCGCGCAGTTGGAGTTTCTGTTGCTCAGTAGCCTGCGCTCGCCGGGGTTCAGGGTCGGGGAGGATTGGGTGCGGTGGCCGGAGGAAACGCCCGAGGCACATTTTCAGCGAATGCGACGGATTGCGCCATTAGAGCAAGGGAGAACGTGAAATGAAGTCTTGGAGGAAGCGAGGAGTTGTTGTAGCGGCTGCATTACTGCAGACCAGCTGCTCTGAATGGCAACCGAATACCTTCACGCTGGTGGGGGAGTTACCACCGAATTTTTCTTATTGGGCGGGCGCACTCTATGAACCGGAGCCCGGTACCCCATGTACCGTCACAGACTGGACACGCACCATGCCGGAATATAACCGGCCTTGGCTGGGAGAGTACAAACCAGAAATAGAGATTCAAATACGCACCCTGATAAAGGGCTGTCAGATGGTCTTGAAAACTGTCGAGATAAAGATATTTGCACGGTGGTCAGAGGCAACCCGAGTCAATAGGACGGATAGCTCTACGCGTGCGGGTATGCATATTTACGCGGAGTACGAAGGTAAAAACAAACGCGAATTAAAAAATAACTATGAAGATACTTTTTATGGTGAGTGTCATTGGAAATTCAGAACGATGGGTAAAAAACGACAATTAAGAAAGATGCTGAGTTGTCGGCAGGATGTCAGTCGTGGAGAAATCGGATTAGGGATAGTGTATGCCGCTTATACATTGGATCAATTACCGGGGAAGACCATAAAAATGAATGTTCGTTTGCTTGAAGAGGAGGAGCCGGGCGAAGGCGGGAGGTGGGTCAAATTTCCAAACGGGTGGAAAAGATGCATGGGTAAAGGTTTTGAAGATCCTTATGCCTTTTGCAGAGGTAATACATCTGATTTCAGTCATTTTACGGGGCCGAATGGCGAAATTTGCACAATTCATCCTGGGTGTAAGGAGTAGCAGTTATTATGAAAGATGTCGTGGGCGAATTGTCATTACCCATTAACTCGAAAATTTTCGCTTGCCCTATACAGGACTGCCGGACCAGCTTTCAGCTAGTCGATGAGTTTGGACAAGGCGAGCCATATGCAGGGCTAGGCTATGAAGCAATCGATCGGGAGGGAGTGACTTATCAAGGGGTGCTGGATGTTCAAGGGAAGGGTACTGTTATAGCGCACTATAGTGGAGGGTTGGTTGTTACACTTTTGACAAGCTATATCGGTGTCGATGAAGTTTATACGACTTTGACCGAGAGAAAATTTTACCCTTTAAAAATTACGGAGCTGCAAGTTCGTGCAGAAGCTACTCGGTTCAGACGTGAAGATGGCTCACGGTTCTTGGACAACCCAGCTCAAGCCTTGTGCGACCACTTTCTCCAAGTGGAGGTGCGTGACCTCGTTCAGTACACCTGTCATCTACCACCTGCGACGAAATCTAACTTTCCTCCTGAGAAACACGCAAAAAAACTCATGCGCGGGCATGGTGCCCACGGCGTGTGCCTGAGGCCCAACCAGCACACGGTGCTGGAAGTCCGCCCCCTGCGCGCCTTGCGGTTGGCGCTTTCGAAGGATCCAGGTTTTTGTGTGTTGAATATGTATCAGCTGGCACTCATGGCCACGCTGAGCTATTCGCCGTTCGGGCAAGAACCGGAGGGGCACCCGGTCCGGGCATCGACGGTCAGCTTTCCCCTTGAGCCCAGCGTTGGCAACTGGTTTGCCGAGTCGCTGAGTGCATTCAGGGAGATCTGGAGGGTCGATACGAAACTGACGCAGTCGTTCTACCCGTTTTATGAAGACGTACCGTACTCGCAGCGATGGGAAATCGCGCCTTTTGATCCCGACCTGTATCCCTACAACCATCCGGAACAGAGAGATCTTCAAGAGCATCCCGCCAAGCTTCATTTTCTTGATGACAGAAATCGGTTCAACGCAACGGATACTCAAGCATTTATTGTTCACACGCCTGATCAGATGTTGATAGCAATCCGGGGTACCAGCGAATTCATGGCCGATGCGCTTCGAGATGCAGATGCGTTACAGGTGGAGTTCAGTGAAGGGGAAGGTCGAGTTCATCGAGGATTCTATGAATCCGCCACGCAAGCCTATGATTTCGTCCGGGAGTACATGGACAGGTTCCATACCGATCAACAACTGGTCATCTGCGGCCACAGCCTTGGTGGTGCGGTCGCCTTGCTTCTCGCAGAAATGCTTCGCCGCCAAACAGAAGGTATCGACATCCAACTCTACACCTACGGCGCCCCCCGTGCTGGCGACACCACCTTCATGCAAGGCGCCGCCGATCTGGTCCATCACCGCATCGTCAACGACAACGACCCGGTCCCCAGTCTCCCAGGCAGCTGGATGCACCGCCCCTTCGAGCGGGTCCGCCAGGATGTCGCACAGGCTCATATGCAAGCGCCCTTGGGCGTCAAGACGGTTCTCACCAGCCTCGGTTTCGAGCTGGCCGAGTCCTACGAACACCATGGTGAATTGCGCCATTTCATGAGCATTCCCTTCGCACCGGGCCGTCAATCCGCCGTGCTGTGGACGCCCGGCTGCCGCACCATCACCGAGCAAGCGCTTTGCAACCGCATGCTGCGGCACGAATACGGCCTGCCCGAACGTATGGATTTCATGGATCAACTGTTCAGGATCGGTGACCATTTCATGGTTGCGTATCTTCCCGCTTGCTGGGCCGCATTACGCCGCCATCAGGAGGTCCTGCTGGCCAACACGCCCCCTGTCACCCGCCGTGAACTATCGCTGATCCGCGCACTGCTGGTTTCATTCGATGACCAGCTCCAGCGTAGGCAGGCGTCGATCAAGCAGGCGGATCCACACCGTCGCCAACTCGAAAACCGGCTGCAAATCATGCAGGAGGAGCGCCGCCGCCTCGAAGCCACCCTGACGCGACTTTCTGCACTCGCCACCACCACCGTTACCGCAGCCCAGGTCTACGGCTCGCTCGCCAATCACCCCGAACTCGAAACCGTACTCGCCCGCTGGCACGCCCATGACGTGAACAACCGTGAAGAGCAGCTTGCCATGGTCCCCGCCGAACTACCCTTAAGCGAGCCACCGATAATCAAAGTGTCCTTCGACGAGATCCTCGCCATGCTCGATGCCGAGAGCGATCCGTCGGACCCCCTGAACTTGATATAAAAAAAGGGCCCGGAGCGTGCGCTCGGGCCCTTGAAAGGTTGAGAGGTGTCTAGTCCCTCGACCTGGTGAGACGTTTTGCAGTGGTCTGGGTTACGCCTTCAGCGGAACCAGACGGGGAGCGATCATGTTTTCCGGACGCAGGATGTCGTTGAGCATCGCTTCGTCCAGCAGCTTCTCCTCGCGCACCAGTTCCAGCACGCCGCGGCCGGTTTCCAGGGCGACGCGGGCGATACGGGTGGCGTTTTCGTAGCCGATGTACGGGTTCAGGGCGGTGACCAGGCCGATTGAGTGCTCGACCAGTTCACGGCAGCGCTGTTCGTTGGCGGTGATACCCACGATGCAGTGCTCGCGCAGCATGTCCATGGCGCGTTGCAGCAGGCGGATCGAGTCGAAGATCTTGTAGGCGATCAGCGGTTCCATCACGTTCAGCTGCAGCTGGCCACCTTCGGCGGCGACGGTCAGGGCCAGGTCGTTGCCCATGATGGCGAAGGCGACTTGGTTGACGGCTTCCGGGATCACCGGGTTGACCTTGCCTGGCATGATCGAGCTGCCTGGCTGGCGCGCCGGCAGGTTGATCTCGTTGATGCCGGTGCGCGGGCCGCTGGACAGCAGGCGCAGGTCGTTGCAGATCTTCGACAGCTTGACCGCGGTGCGCTTGAGCATGCCGGAGAACAGCACGAAGGCGCCCATGTCGGAGGTGGCTTCGATCAGGTCGGCGGCGGGCACCAGCGGCTGGCCGCTGATGGTGGCCAGGCGCTGCACGGCCAGGGCCTGGTAGCCCGGGTCGGCGTTGATGCCGGTACCGATGGCGGTGCCGCCCAGGTTGATTTCGGTCAGCAGTTCCGGGGCCAGCGAGCGCAGGCGCTGCAGGTCTTCGGTCATGGTGGTGGCGAAGGCGCGGAATTCCTGGCCCAGGGTCATGGGTACGGCGTCCTGCAGCTGGGTGCGGCCCATCTTCAGTACGTGGTCGAACTCTTTACCTTTGGCGGCGAAGGCCTGGATCAGGCTGTCGAGGCTGGCCAGCAGGGCGTCGTGGCCCAGCAGCAAGCCCAGACGGATCGCGGTCGGGTAGGCGTCGTTGGTCGACTGCGCCATGTTCACGTCGTTGTTCGGGTGCAGGTACTGGTACTCACCTTTCTGGTGGCCCATGTGCTCCAGCGCAACGTTGGCGATGACTTCGTTGGCGTTCATGTTGGTGGAGGTGCCGGCACCGCCTTGAATCATGTCCACGACGAACTGATCGTGGAAGTCGCCCTTGATCAGTCGGGCGCAGGCTGCGCTGATGGCAGCGTGCTTGGCATCGCTCAGGTGCCCCAGCTCACGGTTGGCGTCAGCAGCAGCCTGCTTGACCATCGCCAGGCCCACTACCAGTTTCGGGTAGTGCGACAGCGGAACGCCGGAGAGGTGGAAGTTGTTGGCAGCGCGCAGGGTCTGGATGCCGTAGTAGGCATCGGCAGGGACTTCAAGGGTACCAAGCAGATCTTTTTCGACGCGGAACGATGCAGCGGAGGACATGATGGATATCATCTCGATTTTGACCCGGCACCTGCCGGAATGGCGCCAATCCTAGGGCTGCCCGGATTTTGCAGCCAATGCTGTTGCACGCTAACCTATGCGCAAACGGCATACGGTTTGATGTGACGCCGATTGACAATCGAGCGTGTTCCATTTTGGTGCACGCGTTGCGGAGTAGTCGATGAACCTCGAAAGCAAATGGCTGGAGGACTTCAGTGCCCTGGCCTCCACCCGCAGTTTCTCGCAGGCGGCCGAGCGCCGTTTCGTCACCCAGCCGGCGTTCAGCCGACGCATCAGAAGCCTGGAAGCGGCGCTGGGGCTGACCTTGGTGAATCGTTCCCGCACGCCCATCGAACTGACCGAGGCCGGTCAGCTATTTCTTGTCACCGCGCGCACCGTTGTCGACCAGTTGAGCGAAGTTCTTCGCCATTTGCATCACCTCGAAGGCGGGCAGGGCGAGGTGATCCAGGTGGCGGCGGCACACTCCCTGGCCTCGGGCTTCTTCCCCCGTTGGGTGGCCCAGTTACGCAACGACGGCTTGAACATCGCCACCCGCCTGGTGGCCACCAACGTCGGTGATGCGGTGCATGCCTTGCGCGAGGGTGGTTGCGACCTGATGCTGGCCTTCTATGACCCGGACGCGGCATTGCAGATGGATGCCGAAATCTTCCCTTCTCTGCACATGGGCGACACCGAGATGCTGCCGGTGTGCGCCGTGGGGCCGGACGGCAAGCCCTTGTTCGACCTGGAAGGCGAGGGCAGCGTGCCGTTGCTGGCCTACAGTGCCGGCGCTTTCCTCGGCCGTTCAGTCAACCTGCTGCTGCGCCAGCGCAACCTGCGCTATACCACTGTCTATGAAACCGCGATGGCCGACAGTCTCAAGAGCATGGCGCTCGAAGGCATGGGCATTGCCTGGGTGCCGAAGCTGTCGATGCGCGGCGAGCTGGAGCGTGGCGAACTGGTGATCTGTGGCGGCAGCCAATGGCATGTGCCGCTGGAAATCCGCCTCTATCGTTGCGCCCTGGTGCGCAAGGCCAACGTGCGGTTGCTGTGGCGCAAGCTGGAGGGTGGTTCAGTTGACCCGAAAGTCAGCCAAACCCCCGAAAAATAAGGGCGACAGTTGGTCGCCGGGGTGCCTTAAACGCACTCCCTTGCGGTATACTGCGCGGCCTTTCGACCGGACAGCTCCGGTCCAGATCAGCAAACAAGCCACGCCGGTCGTCCCGCGTGGCTTGTTGTTTTTTGACGCGCCTGCGGGCGCACAAGCGAAGAGGCTCGACGATGAGTGCACTGGTTGGCGTGATCATGGGCTCCAAGTCCGATTGGTCCACCCTTAGCCACACCGCCGATATGCTGGAAAAACTCGGCATTCCCTACGAGGTGAAGGTGGTTTCCGCCCACCGTACCCCGGACCTGCTGTTCCAGTACGCCGAGGAGGCCGACGGCCGCGGCATCGAGGTGATCATCGCCGGTGCCGGTGGCGCCGCCCACCTGCCAGGCATGTGCGCCGCCAAGACCCACCTGCCGGTGCTGGGCGTGCCGGTGCAGTCGTCGATGCTGTCGGGTGTCGACTCGCTGCTGTCGATCGTGCAGATGCCGGCCGGCGTGCCGGTAGCCACCCTGGCCATCGGCAAGGCCGGCGCGATCAACGCCGCGCTGCTGTCGGCGAGCATCCTGGGCGCCAAGTACCCGCAGTTCCACGCGGCGCTCAAGCAGTTCCGCACGGAACAGACCGACACCGTGCTGGACAATCCAGACCCGCGCCAGGCTTGAGGTTGACGCTATGAAGATCGGTGTAATCGGTGGCGGCCAGCTGGGCCGCATGCTGGCCCTGGCGGGCACCCCGCTGGGCATGAACTTCGCTTTCCTCGACCCGGCCCCGGACGCTTGCGCCGCGCCGCTGGGTGAGCACCTGCGCGCTGACTACGGCGACCAGGACCACCTGCGCCAGCTGGCCGACGAGGTCGACCTGGTGACCTTCGAATTCGAGAGCGTGCCGGCTGAAACCGTCGCCTTCCTCTCGCAGTTCGTGCCGGTCTACCCGAGCGCCGAAGCGCTGCGCATCGCCCGCGACCGCCTGTTCGAGAAGAGCATGTTCCGCGACCTGGGGATTCCGACCCCGGCCTTCGCCGACATTCTTTCGCAAGCAGACCTGGACGCCGCTGTCGCCAGCATCGGCCTGCCGGCCGTGCTCAAGACCCGCACCCTGGGTTATGACGGCAAGGGCCAGAAGGTTCTGCGCAAGCCCGAAGACGTGGTCGATACATTCGCCGAACTGGGCAGCGTGCCGTGCCTGCTGGAAGGCTTCGTGCCGTTCACCGGCGAAGTGTCGCTGGTGGCCGTGCGCGCCCGCGATGGCGAAACCCGCTTCTACCCGCTGGTGCACAACACCCACGAAAGCGGCATCCTGAAACTGTCGGTGGCCAGTGATGCACATCCGCTGCAAGCCCTGGCCGAAGACTACGTCGGCCGCGTGCTGCAGAAGCTGGACTATGTCGGTGTGATGGCGTTCGAGTTCTTCGAAGTCGACGGTGGCCTGAAGGCCAACGAGATCGCCCCGCGCGTGCACAACTCCGGGCACTGGACCATCGAAGGCTCCGCATGCAGCCAGTTCGAGAACCACCTGCGCGCCGTGGCCGGCCTGCCGCTGGGTTCGACCGCCAAGGTGGGTGAGAGCGCCATGCTCAACTTCATCGGCGAAGTGCCGGCGGTCGACAAGGTCATCGCCATCGACGACTGCCACCTGCACCACTATGGCAAAGCCTTCAAGGTCGGACGCAAGGTCGGCCACGCCACCCTGCGGTGCCAGGACATGGCCACCCTCAAGGCCAAGATTGCCGAAGTAGAGGCGTTGATCGCCGGCTGAGCGAACTTCTGGCCGGCAATGCCGCTCTGAGATGGCAACATGCCAAAGCGCTGACTAGGCTTTGGCATGTTTCATGTTCATCACAGAGGGTTTGCCATGGGCATCATTGGAACCATCTTCATCGGCTTGATCGTCGGCCTGCTGGCGCGTTTCCTGAAACCGGGTGACGACAGCATGGGCTGGATCATGACCATCCTCCTCGGCATCGCCGGCTCCCTGGCCGCCACCTATGGCGGGCAAGCCCTTGGCATCTACCAGGCCGGCCAGGCCGCAGGCTTCTTCGGAGCCCTGGTGGGCGCGATCATCCTCCTGGTGATCTACGGCTTCATCAAGAAGAGCTGAACACACGTTAGAATGCCCGGCAATTCAATCCCCGAGTTGCCGAGCATTCCCATGCGTGTGTTATTCCTGGTTCCCCTGCTGCTGGCCAGCGCCCTGGCCCATGCCGAATTGCCCGAGACCGACTGGCTGGAGCTGATGCCCAAGTCGGACCAGAAAGCCCTCGAGCAGATGCCCGAGATCGACCACGATTCCCCGGAAGCCCAAGGGACCTTTACCGCCAAGGGCGGCCTGAAGCAGAGCAAGGGCTTGCCGGCGGTGATGTACTCGACCAAGACCGTGGCCGCGATGAACGGCAAGCAGATCCGCCTGGGCGGGTATCCGGTGCCGTTGGAGAACGATGCCAAGGGCAACAGCACGCTGTTCTTCCTGGTGCCGTACCCGGGCGCCTGCATCCACGTGCCGCCGCCGCCGCCGAACCAGCTGGTGCTGGTGCGTTATCCGAAAGGGTTGAAGATCGACGATATCTATACGCCGTTGTGGGTGACCGGCCTGTTGAAGGTGGAGACGGTCAGCAATGACCTGGCGGATGCGGCGTATGCGTTGGATGCGGGGCAGGTGAGGGTGGTGGAGGATGCTGATCTCTGATTTCGCCTGTGCCGGCCTCTTCGCGGGTAAAACCGCTCCCACAGGGAGCATGCTGACCTCTGGTTCAGCGCTGTACCTGCAGGAGCCGATAACCTGTGGGAGCGGGTTTACCCGCGAAAGGGCCGGCACGGGCCCTGGAAACTTCAGATCAGAGCGGTTCGCTACCGATCGCCACGCTCATCGAATGGCTGGCCCCCGGCTTGAGCGTCACCACGTCATCCATCACATTCGCCGTCTCGATGCACAACATGCGTTGCCAGCCATCGTCCGCCATGTCCGGCAGGTCGCGGGCGCGATCGGTCCAGGGGTTCCAGATCACCGCGGTGCGTGAGCCGCCGGCCTGCAGGGTGATGCGCCGGTTCCAGTGCGGGTCGACGATGGCCAGGCGCTCAGGGGCGTTCAGGTAGATGCGGTCGGTCTCGCCTGCGAACCCCAGATTGCCCTGCTGCTGGCGCTGCTCCCAGTTGGCCAGGGTTTCGATGTAGGTCAGCCCGTCCACGCCTTCCACCTGCACCTGGCGCACGTCGCTCACGGCAAAGTAGCTGTGCAGGGCCTGGCTCAGGGTGACATCGGTGTTGCCGAGGTTATAGCTGGTGAGGGTCAGCTTCAGCTGTTGGCCCAGCTCCACCACAAGCTTGAGCTCCACTTCGTGCGGCCAGCCCGGCAGATCGCCCTGAGCTTCGGGCAGCGCGAACTCGATGCGCAAGGTGTCGCCGGCTTCCTCGACACCCAGCAACTGCCAGTCGCGGCCGCGCACCAGGCCGTGGGCCGGCGGTTGCTCGCCCTTGTACATGGCTTTGACCGAAGCGGGGTTGCGTTCGAAGATGCCGAACCACGGCCAGCACACCGGCGCGCCGGCGCGCACCGACTTGCCCTGGCGGAAGATGGCCTGGTCGCTCAGCCACAGCAGTGGCGGCTCGCCGATCCGCTGGTAGCTGAGGACCTGCGCGCCCTGCTGGGCGATCAGCAGTTCGGCGTGTTCGCTGGTAATGCGCCAGCAGTTGAGTTCGCCGTGTTGCTCGGTGTCGACCTGGAAGTTAGCCATTGCACTCGTCTCATTGGTTGCCTGTCGGGCCGTTGGACCCGGTGACCTGCCATGAGTTTAACGCCCGCGTGGCTCAGCGACGAGGCACGGAGCGGGTGCGGCCACTGCCATCGATGGCGACGAACACGAACACGGCTTCGGTGACCTTGCGCCATTCGCTGGACAGCGGGTCGTCGCTCCACACCTCGACCATCATCTGGATCGAGCTGCGGCCGATCTCCAGGGTCTGGGTATAGAAGGACAGTTGCGCGCCAACGGCCACCGGCACCAGGAAGGCCATACGGTCGATGGCTACCGTGGCCACCCGGCCACCGGCGACGCGGCTGGCCATGGCGGTGCCGGCCAGGTCCATCTGGGCGACCAGCCAGCCGCCGAAGATATCGCCGAAACCATTGGTTTCGCGCGGCAGTGCGGTGATCTGCAGGGCCAGGTCGCCTTGCGGGATAGGATCTTCTTGTTCGAGCTCAATCATGCCGTGGGGCCTCTGACCCGTGACGCTTCGTGGGTGGCGCAGTGAAGGACGCCATAAAAACGATTCAGCAACACACATACTACGCTGATTTCGCTTCAGGGGCGGCCAAAGGGAGACTCTGCGAAACAGTCCGACGATTCTGACCGACGTTTTCGCACAATATCCCTTGATACAAGCAACCTTTTCCTACGAGCGGGCAGTATATATACCCACACAGCCAGCGACGACCGTACATTGATGAATATCTGTACGGATTTTGTACCGCTATGAGCGCGGCTCGGCAATTTGCTATCTTCGCTGCCTGACCTACCCAGAAGCCGCATGCCAAGCGGTCCGCAGACCTATAAGAGAAACAACAGCGATGACCTCCGTGCAGAGCAGTATCGAGCAGCCGTCCCGGCCGTTGTCCCGCAGTGACTACAAGACCCTTTCGCTGTCCGCCCTGGGCGGTGCGCTGGAGTTCTACGACTTCATCATCTTCGTGTTCTTCGCCACCGTGGTCGGCAAGCTGTTCTTCCCCGCCGACATGCCCGAATGGCTACGCCTGATGCAGACCTTCGGCATCTTCGCCGCCGGCTACCTGGCGCGGCCCCTGGGTGGCATCGTCATGGCCCACTTCGGCGACCTGCTCGGGCGCAAGAAGATGTTCACCCTGAGCATCTTCCTGATGGCGGTGCCGACCCTGGTGATGGGCCTGCTGCCGACTTATGCACAGATCGGCCTGTGGGCGCCGATCCTGCTGCTGCTGATGCGGGTGATCCAGGGCGCGGCCATTGGTGGCGAGGTGCCGGGTGCCTGGGTGTTCGTCTCCGAGCACGTGCCGGCGCGCAATACCGGCTATGCCTGCGGCACGCTCACCGCCGGCCTGACATCGGGCATCCTGCTTGGTTCGTTGGTGGCGACGCTGATCAACACGATCTACAGCCCTGAAGAAGTGGCGGACTGCGCCTGGCGTATTCCGTTCCTGCTGGGTGGGGTGTTCGGTTTCTTCGCGGTCTACCTGCGCCGCTGGTTGCATGAAACCCCGGTGTTCGCCGAGATGCAGGCGCGCAAGGCGCTGGCCGAAGAGCTGCCGCTGCGCGCGGTGCTGCGCGACCACCGCGGCGCGATCATCCTGTCGATGCTGCTCACCTGGCTGTTGTCGGCTGGCATCGTGGTGATCATCCTCATGACTCCGGCATTGTTGCAAAGCCTCTACCACGTGAGCCCAACGGATTCGCTCAAGGCCAACAGCCTGGCCATCGTGCTGCTCAGCCTGGGCTGTATCGGAGCTGGCAGCCTGGCCGACCGCTTTGGTGCAGGGCGCGTATTCATCGTGGGGAGCCTGGCGTTGCTGGCGTCTTCCTGGGCTTTTTACCACAGCCTGCCGACTCGCCCGGACCTGCTGTTCCCGCTGTATGCGCTGACCGGCTTGTGCGTGGGCATCGTCGGTGCCGTGCCCTACGTGATGGTCAAGGCGTTCCCGCCGGTGGTGCGTTTCAGCGGGTTGTCGTTCTCCTACAACCTCGCGTACGCGATCTTCGGTGGGTTGACGCCGATGGTGGTTACCGCGCTGCTGAAGTTCAGCCCCATGGCGCCTGCTTACTATGTAGCTTGCTTGTGTGCCGTTGGTCTGCTGGTCGGTATCTATCTGCTGGCCAACAAGCGCTGATCCGAGCAAATAACGCGGACCTGTAGGAGCGGCCTTGTGCCGCGAAAGGGGCGCGCAGCAGCCCCGGGATCTTGGCCTCATGCAATACCGTCGGGGCTGCTTTGCAGCCCTTTCGCGGCGCAAGGCCGCTCCTACAGGGGTGTGCTCCGCACCTCTCCAGAAACATCTTGAAAGGCCATCCCGGATATCCGGTGATGGCCTTTCATCCAATTGTCATATTCGAGTCATAGAGTGTTCATGCGGCCTGCAGATACTTGGGCCCGTTCCATCACAAACCCCACGATATTCCTGCTAGGAGCAAGGCATGAAACTGAAGCGTTTGATGGCGGCCCTGACCTTTGCCGCCGCTGGCGTCGCTGCCGCCAATGCGGTCGCCGCCGTCGACCCAGCAATCCCGACCTACACCAAGACCACCGGTGTATCGGGCAACCTCTCCAGCGTCGGTTCCGACACCCTCGCGAACCTGATGACCCTGTGGGCCGAGGCCTACAAGAAGGAATATCCGAACGTAAACATCCAGATCCAGGCCGCCGGCTCCTCCACCGCGCCACCCGCGCTGACCGAAGGCACCGCCAACCTGGGCCCGATGAGCCGCAAGATGAAGGACGTCGAGCTGCAGGCCTTCGAGCAGAAGTACGGCTACAAGCCAACCGCCATCCCGGTCGCCGTCGACGCCCTGGCCGTGTTCGTGCACAAGGATAACCCGATCAAGGGCCTGACCATGGCTCAGGTCGACGCCATCTTCTCCTCCACCCGCCTGTGCGGTGGCAAGAGCGAGATCAAGACCTGGGGCGACGTCGGCGTGACCGGCGACCTGGCCAACAAGCCAATCCAGCTGTTCGGCCGCAACTCGGTGTCGGGCACCTACGGCTACTTCAAGGAAGAAGCCCTGTGCAAAGGCGACTTCAAGCCTAACGTCAACGAACAGCCTGGCTCGGCCTCGGTCGTGCAGTCGATCAGTTCCTCGCTGAACGGCATCGGCTACTCGGGCATCGGCTACAAGACCGCCAGCGTCAAGACCGTGGCCCTGGCCAAGAAAGAAGGCGGCGCCTTCGTCGAAGACAACGAAGCCAACGCCCTGAACGGCACCTACCCGCTGTCGCGCTTCCTGTACGTCTACGTCAACAAGGCGCCGAACAAGCCTCTGGCCCCGCTGGAAGCCGAGTTCGTCAAGCTGGTCCTGTCCCAGGCCGGCCAGCAAGTGGTCGTGAAGGACGGCTACATCCCGCTGCCAGCCAAAGTGGTCGACAAGACCCTGGCCGACCTGGGCCTGTCCCACGCGGGTAACGTTGCAAAGAAGTAAGTAACTGAGGATGAGGCCGGCGACTATCATGCCGGCCTCTTCCACGAATTCCTTAGTCCGAAGCCAGGGCTCCTGAGCGGCGGGCTTTTTTGCGTCACTGCACTGTCATGTTTTTGTCATACGGGACCGCTAGGGTGTGCGCATGAATGATCTGGCCAACTCCACAATGACCCAAAATTCTCCTCCCGTGCGCATTGACTTCAATACGCCCGAGTTGCAACGCAAGCGCCGCATGCGCGCCCTGAAGGACCGCCTGACCCGCTGGTACGTCCTGGTGGGCGGCCTTGCCGTGCTGGCAGCGATCACGCTGATCTTCTTCTACCTGGCCTATGTGGTGCTGCCGCTGTTCCAGGGCGCCGAGTTGACCAGCAAGAAGGCCCTGGAGCCGACCTGGCTGCAGCAGGATGCCGGCAAACCCCTGATGATCGCCCTCGAGGAACAGAACCTCGTGGGCATGCGCGTTTCCGACAAGGGCCAGGCCCTGTTCTTCGACACCAAGACCGGTGGCGAACTGAAACGCGTCGACCTGCCGCTGCCCGCCGGCACCCAGGTCAGCTCGATCAGCACCGACCAGCCCGGCAGCCCGCTGGTGGTGCTGGGCCTGTCCAACGGCCAGGCGCTGGTGTTCCACCACACCTACAAGATCACCTACCCGGACAACAAGAAGACCATCGAGCCGGGTATCGACTACCCCTACGGTCAGGACTTGTTCACCCTGGACAGCGAAGGCCGCGCGCTGGAGCACGTCAGCGTCAACGTCAACGGCGATACCCTGCTGCTGGCCGGCTCCACCGGCGCGCACCTGCAGGTGATCGAGCTGTCGCGCACCGAGAACATGATGACCGACGAGGTCACCATCGAGCAGAACCGCATCGAGCTGCCGCAGATGACCGAGGTGGTGAAGAACATCTTCATCGACCCGCGCCAGCAGTGGCTGTACGTGGTCAACGGCCGCGCCACCGCCGACGTGTTCAGCCTGCGCGACAAGAGCCTCAACGGCCGTTACAAGCTGCTGGAGGACGGCAACGCCGAGATCACCGCGACCGCCCAACTGGTCGGCGGCATCTCGCTGATCTTCGGTGACTCCAAGGGTGGCCTGAGCCAGTGGTTCATGGCCCGCGACCCGGACGGTGAGTCGCGCTTCAAGCTGATCCGCAGCTTCCAGCTGGGCAAGGCCCCAGTGGTGCAGATCGACGCCGAAGAGCGCCGCAAGGGCTTCGTCGCCCTGGACAGCGAAGGCAAGCTGGGTGTGTTCCACAGCACCGCGCACCGCACCCTGCTGGTCGAGCCGGTCGCCGAAGGCGCTGGCATCCTGGCCCTGTCGCCGCGGGCCAACCGCATCGTCATCGAGCAAGGCGGCAAGCTGCTGCCCCTGAGCCTGCGCAACCCGCACCCGGAGATCTCCTTCAGCGCGCTGTGGGGCAAGGTCTGGTACGAGAACTACGACGAGCCTAAATATGTCTGGCAATCGACCGCCTCGAACACCGACTTCGAACCCAAGCTGAGCCTGTCGCCGCTGACCTTCGGTACGCTCAAGGCCGCGTTCTACGCGATGATCCTGGCCGCCCCGCTGGCCATCGCTGCCGCCATCTACACCGCCTACTTCATGGCCCCGGGCATGCGCCGCAAGGTCAAGCCGGTGATCGAGCTGATGGAAGCGATGCCGACGGTGATCCTCGGCTTCTTCGCCGGCCTGTTCCTCGCGCCGTATCTCGAAGGCCACCTGCCGGGCGTGTTCAGCCTGTTCGTCATCATGCCGGTCGGCATCCTGCTCGCGGGCTTCGGCTGGAGCCGCCTGCCGGAGTCGATCCGCCTGCGCATTCCCGATGGTTGGGAAGCGGCGATCCTGATCCCGGTGATCCTGGTGATCGGTTGGTTTGCCCTGTACATGAGCCCGTTCCTGGAGAGCTGGTTCTTCGCCGGCGACATGCGCCTGTGGATCACCAACGACCTGGGTATCACCTACGACCAGCGCAACGCCCTGGTGGTCGGTATCGCCATGGGCTTCGCGGTCATCCCGAACATCTACTCCATCGCCGAGGACGCCGTGTTCAGCGTGCCGCGCAGCCTCACCCTGGGTTCGCTGGCGCTGGGCGCCACACCGTGGCAGACCCTGACCCGCGTGGTCATCCTCACCGCCAGCCCGGGCATCTTCTCGGCGCTGATGATCGGCATGGGCCGTGCGGTGGGCGAGACCATGATCGTGCTGATGGCCACCGGCAACACCCCGGTGATGGAGCTGAACCTGTTCGAGGGCATGCGCACCCTGGCCGCCAACGTGGCCGTGGAAATGCCCGAATCGGAAGTCGGCGGCAGCCACTATCGTGTGCTGTTCCTCGCCGCCCTCGTGCTGCTGCTGTTCACCTTCGTGATGAACACCTTGGCCGAGCTGATTCGCCAGCGCCTGCGCAAGAAATACTCGTCGCTTTGATAGAAAGGTAGAGATCCGTGAAAAAGGATTCCCTCAAAGGCTGGTTCAAGAGCGGCGCCCCCGGCGTCTGGATCAGTGGTGGCGCGGTCGCCATGGCGGTCATCATGACCGTCGGCCTGCTGGCCGTGATCGCTGTGCGCGGCCTCGGCCACTTCTGGCCGGCCGACCTGGTCCAGGCCACCTACAAGGTGCCGGGCCAGGCCGACCACGTGGTCATCGGTGAAGTGGTACAGAAGGAAGAAGTACCCCGCGAACGCCTCAAGGGTGCCGGCCTGCCGGTGCCCGACCAGGGCCCGGAGTTCATGACCCGCGAGCTGATCAAGGTCGGTAACCGCGACCTCAACGGCAGCGACTTCACCTGGGTGGTGGGTGAGTGGCTGGTGGACCAGCGCAAGCCGGTCGACCTGATCGCCCTGGAGCGCCGCGAGTGGGGCAACTTCTATGGCTACCTGGTCAGCGTCAAGGAAGAAGGCCGGGTGGTTGCCCAGGGCCCGGAAGCCTGGAACGAGCTGCAGGCCCGCCTCAAGCGCGCCAGCGAACTCAACGACCAGCTGGTGAAGCTGGAGAAGAAGGACATCGGTGCCATCAACCATGGCCTGGAGCGCCTGCGCCTGCACGGCCGCAAGCTGGAACTGGACGGCAAGCTGGACGCCGCTGCCCAGGCCGACATGGACGCCGAGCGCGCCGAGCTGAACAACCGCTACAAGGCCGTCGAGGAGCGCCTGACCGGCCTGCACCAGGCCTTCGCCCGCGACAGCCTGGTGGCCCGCGACGGCAACGGCCGCGAAGTGGAGATCAACCTGAGCAAGGTGGTCCACGCCATCCAGCCGAACGCGATGTCCGGCATGACCAAGATGGGCGCCTACTTCAGCAAGGTGTGGGAATTCCTCAGCGACGACCCGCGTGAGGCCAACACCGAAGGCGGTATCTTCCCGGCTATCTTCGGCACCGTGATGATGACCCTGATCATGGCCGTGATCGTCACCCCGTTCGGCGTGCTGGCGGCGGTCTACCTGCGCGAATACGCCAAGCAGGGCCCGGTGACCCGGTTGATCCGCATTGCGGTGAACAACCTGGCCGGCGTACCGGCGATCGTCTACGGCGTGTTCGGCCTGGGCTTCTTCGTCTACGTGCTCGGCGGCTCGATCGACCGGCTGTTCTTCCCCGAGTCGCTGCCGGCGCCGACCCTCGGCACGCCTGGCCTGCTGTGGGCCTCGCTGACCCTGGCGCTGCTGGCGGTGCCGGTGGTGATCGTGGCCACCGAGGAAGGCCTGGCGCGCATTCCGCGCACCGTGCGCGAGGGCTCGCTGGCCCTGGGCGCGACCAAGGCCGAGACCCTGTGGAAGATCGTCCTGCCGATGGCCAGCCCGGCCATGATGACCGGCATGATCCTCGCCGTGGCCCGCGCCGCCGGCGAAGTGGCCCCGCTGATGCTGGTGGGTGTGGTGAAGCTGGCGCCATCGCTGCCGGTGGACGGCAACTACCCGTACCTGCACCTGGACCAGAAGATCATGCACCTGGGCTTCCACATCTACGACGTCGGCTTCCAGAGCCCCAACGTCGAGGCCGCGCGGCCGCTGGTGTACGCCACCGCGCTGCTGCTGGTGCTGGTGATCGCCATCCTCAACCTCTCGGCGGTGTGGATCCGTAACCACCTGCGCGAGAAGTACAAGGCCCTCGACCACTGATTTCCAAGCTTTAAGCCATAAGCGGCAAGCACCAAGCTGCTCGCCGCTTTGCTCAAACTTGCAGCTTGCAGCTGATAGCTTGCAGCTACAAAAGGAGTAAGAACATGCAACACGAAGCTCATACCCACGGCATCGACATGTCGGCCCTGGGCCGCGACAAGCAGAGCCTGCGCCTGGCCGAAGAGACCGTGGCCATCGAAGTACCCGGGCTGTCCCTGTTCTACGGCGACAAGCAAGCGCTGTTCGACGTCAGCATGAACATTCCCAAGCAGCGTGTGACCGCCTTCATCGGCCCCTCCGGCTGCGGCAAGTCCACCCTGCTGCGCACCTTCAACCGCATGAACGACCTGGTCGACGGCTGCCGGGTGGAAGGCGCCATCAACCTGTACGGCAACAACATCTACCGCAAGGGCGAGGACGTGGCCGAGCTGCGCCGCCGCGTGGGCATGGTGTTCCAGAAGCCCAACCCGTTCCCCAAGACCATCTACGAGAACGTGGTCTACGGCCTGCGTATCCAGGGCATCAACAAGAAGCGCGTGCTCGACGAAGCGGTGGAGTGGGCGTTGAAGGGCGCGGCCCTGTGGGACGAGGTCAAGGACCGTCTGCACGACTCGGCGCTGGGCCTGTCCGGTGGCCAGCAGCAGCGTCTGGTGATCGCCCGCACCATCGCCGTGGAGCCGGAAGTGCTGCTGCTCGACGAACCGTGCTCGGCACTGGACCCGATCTCGACGCTGAAGGTCGAGGAACTGATCTACGAATTGAAATCCAAGTACACCATCGTCATCGTGACCCACAACATGCAGCAGGCGGCCCGGGTTTCGGACTACACCGCCTTCATGTACATGGGCAAACTGGTCGAATTCGGTGACACCGACACCCTGTTCACCAACCCGGCGAAGAAGCAGACCGAAGACTACATCACCGGGCGCTACGGCTAGTGGTCGACCCGTGGGGGCAGGCCCCCACAATGGATTCTTCTTGCCAGGGAACGATACGAACGACTAGAAGCGTGCAGCTGCTTCGCGGAGCGAAACGATGATCAACAAAGAAAGCCTTACCCACCACATCTCCCAGCAGTTCAACGCCGAGCTCGAGGAGGTGCGCAGCCACCTGCTGGCCATGGGCGGGCTGGTCGAGAAACAGGTGAACGACGCCGTCACCGCGCTGATCGAGGCCGACTCGGGCCTGGCCCAGCAGGTGCGCGAGGTCGATGAACAGATCAACCAGATGGAGCGCAACATCGACGAGGAATGCGTGCGCATCCTCGCCCGTCGCCAGCCGGCGGCCTCCGACCTGCGCCTGATCATCAGCATCTCCAAGTCGGTGATCGACCTGGAGCGCATCGGTGACGAGTCCACCAAGATCGCCCGCCGCGCCATCCAGCTGTGCGAGGAAGGCGAGTCGCCGCGGGGCTACGTCGAGGTGCGCCACATCGGCGACCAGGTGCGCAACATGGTCCGCGACGCGCTGGACGCCTTCGCCCGCTTCGACGCCGACCTGGCGTTGTCGGTGGCCCAGTACGACAAGACCATCGACCGCGAGTACAAGACCGCGCTGCGCGAGCTGGTCACCTACATGATGGAAGATCCGCGTTCGATCTCCCGCGTGTTGAGCGTGATCTGGGCCCTGCGTTCGCTGGAGCGTATCGGCGATCACGCGCGCAACATCTCTGAGCTGGTGATCTACCTGGTGCGCGGTACCGACGTGCGCCACATGGGCCTCAAGCGCATGAAAGCCGAAGTGAAAGGCGAGGCCTTCGACGAGGGTGAAATCGCTAATGTTCCGGCCGAACCGGACGATAAATAGAATTGCTCCCGAGCACGAACGCCCGGCAATCGCCGGGCGTTTTCGTTTGCGGTCGAGCACCAGCAGGCACCCGCGAACCGTGTGAGAAGTCCCGGCGTGACCAGTGGTTTGGCAAATGGCCATCAGTCGGCGGTATGCTAGCCGGGATTCAAGAGGAATATCGATGAGTAAAGTGAATGTGCTGGTCGTGGACGATGCCCCGTTCATCCGCGACCTGGTGAGGAAGTGCCTGCGTAACGCCTTCCCCGGCGTGGTAATCGAGGACGCGGTCAATGGTCGCAAGGCCATGGCGATGCTCAGCAAGGAACGTTTCGACCTGGTCCTGTGCGACTGGGAGATGCCCGAGATGTCGGGCCTCGAACTGCTGACCTGGTGCCGCCAGCAGGAAGAGATGAAGACCATGCAGTTCATCATGGTGACCAGCCGTGGTGACAAGGAGAACGTGATCCAGGCCATTCAGGCCGGCGTTTCCGATTTTGTCGGTAAACCGTTCACCAACGAGCAACTGCTGACCAAGGTGAAGAAGTCGCTGACCAAGATCGGCAAGCTCGACGCCTTGATGTCCAGCGCACCGGCGCGGGTCAACTCGGCGTTCGCCAACGACTCGCTCAGCGCGCTGACTGGCGGTCGCCCGGAAGCGGCCAAGGTGGCTGCGCCCGCCGCCGCGCCTGTGGCAGCAGCGGCCAAGCCACTGATCAATGCGCCCACGCCGAAGACCGCCGCCGCCGCGGCCCAGGCGGGTCGTGGCCAAGGCCAGCTGCGCCTGTCCAGCGGCACCCAGCCTTGCGTGATCAAGGCCCTGAGCCTGAAGGAAGCCCTGCTGGTGGTGCGCCGCAGCGCCAACCTGCCACAAGTGCTCGAAGGCGCGGTGCTGGACTTGGAGCAGGGCGAGAACGCCGAGGTGGCACGTTTGAACGGCTACCTGCACGCCATCGCCGCGCTGGAGCCCAAGCCTGAGAGCGACTGGCTGCAGCTGACCTTCAAGTTCGTCGACCAGGATGCGCAGAAGCTCGACTACCTGTCGCGCTTGATTGCCCGTGGGACCACGCAGAAGCACTTCACCCCCGGCGCCTGATCGCCTTGATGTAGCTGCACACTCTGTAGGAGCGGCTTTAGCCGCGATCACCCGCGAAGCGGGTGCCAGGCACCGCGTTGTCTGCATCGCGGCTGAAGCCGCTCCTACAGAGGGCTCTAAAAACTTCCGACCAGCTGTCACAACTTGTCTTTATTCGGGCTGCTAGGCTTCGACAGACCATACCTGTCAAAAAGCCACCATCATGCCCGCCCGCCTGCTGCTGTTATGTGCCTTGTTCATGACCTCGGCGCCGAGCCTGGCCATGACCATCTACAAGACCACCGACAACTTCGGCGTGGTCTCCTATTCCGATCGCCCAAGCCCGGGTGCCAAGCCGTTCATCTTCCGTGAGCCGATGGTCGAGCGCCTGGACCGCCAGGTGCGCCTGCAGGCCGAACCTTTCCCCGGTGGTGTGCGCTTCATTGCACGCAACGAGCTGTACGTGCCGCTGGAAGTGGAACTGCGCGTGGACAAGCTGGCCAACGCTTTTGGCGGCAACGCCCCGCGCGTCGTGCGGCGCGTGATCGGGCCGCGCTCGAGCAAGGTGCTCAGCGTGGTGCTGGCCGCCCCGGGTGGGCCGTTGAAGTATTCGAGCACGTTCAACTACGCCATGGGCGACCCGATCCAGCGTTCCGAGGGCTATCGCTACCCATTCCCGTGGAAGGGCGGGCCATTCCGCCTGACTCAGGGGCCCAACGGTCGCTTCAGCCATTTCGGGCCCAAGGGCCGCTATGCCATGGACATTGCCATGCCCGAGGGCACGCCGATCATCGCGGCGCGCGGCGGTGTGGTGGTGAAGATCGAGAACAGCCAGAGCGGGCGGGGCACCAACCCGTCGGGTAACTTCGTGCGCATCCTCCACCCGGACGGCACCATGGGCGTGTACCTGCACCTGATGCGTGGCTCGGTGGTGGTGGCAGAGGGGCAGCGGGTGGTGCTGGGGCAGGCGCTGGCCAAGTCGGGCAACACCGGCAACAGCACCGGGCCGCACCTGCATTTCGTGGTGCAGCGCAACGTGGGACTGGCGCTGGAGTCGATCCCGTTCCAGTTCGACCGGCCGATCGGCGGGTTGCCGAATTTCACGGCGGGGAATCCGTGAGGTACGCCGGCAAAGCCGGCGTACCGGTGCTCAATCGAGCTTGAGCACCTTGGCCAGCACGATCTTCGGCCCTTTCATCTTCTTGATGATGATGCGCAGGCCTTCGACTTCCAGCACTTCCTCTTCCTCGGGCACGCGCTTGAGCGTCTCGTAGATCAACCCGGCGAGGGTTTCCGCCTCGATGTGGTCCAGGTCGATGCCCAACAGGCGCTCGACCTTGAACAGCGGTGTGTCGCCGCGCACCAGCAGCTTGCCCGGCTGGTAGGCGAGGATGCCGCGCTCGGTCTTGCGGTGCTCGTCCTGGATATCGCCCACCAGCACTTCCAGCACATCTTCCATGGTCAGGTAGCCGATGACCTTGCCGTCGGCTTCCTCGACCAGCACGAAGTGCGCGCCACCTTTGCGGAACTGCTCCAGCAACTGCGCCAGCGGCATGTGCCGCGACACACGCTCCAGCGGGCGGGCCAGGTCGTCGAGGTCGACGGTCTCGGGCAAGTGCTCCAGTTCGGCCAGCTCCAGCAGCAGGTCCTTGATGTGCAGCAGGCCGGTGAACTCCTCGCGCTCGGCGTCGTACAGCGGGTAGCGGCTGAACTTGTGCCGGCGCACCAGTGCCAGGATCTCCTTGAGCGGAGCATGGGCGTCGATGCTGACCATGTCCTCGCGGGAGTTGGCCCAGTCGACCACCTCCAGTTCGCCCATTTCCACGGCCGAGGCCAGCACGCGCATGCCTTGGTCA
This sequence comes from Pseudomonas entomophila, assembly GCF_018417595.1. Lineage (NCBI taxonomy): Bacteria > Pseudomonadati > Pseudomonadota > Gammaproteobacteria > Pseudomonadales > Pseudomonadaceae > Pseudomonas > Pseudomonas entomophila. The sequence continues at coordinate 5,877,751 of NZ_CP070982.1, read as the reverse complement.
CTCGGGTCCTGGCCACGGCTGGAGTGCAGGATCAGCTTGAGCTCCTCGCGGCTGTAGTGGTGTTCGTGGTGCGGGCCAGGCTCACCCTGCCCGGCGATGCGCAGGATGGTGTTGGCGCTGGCGTTGAGCAGGTAGATGGCCGGGTACATCGCCCAGTAGAACAGGTACAGCGGCACCGCAGTCCACAGCGACAGCAGCTCAGGCTTGCGGATGGCCCAGGATTTGGGGGCCAGTTCGCCGACCACGATGTGCAGGTACGAGATCACGAAGAAGGCGACAAAGAACGAGATCGCCTTGATCAACTCGGGGGTATCCACGCCCACGGCGGCCAGCAACGGCTCGAGCAGGTGGGCGAAGGCCGGCTCGCCGACCCAACCCAGGCCCAGGGAAGCCAGGGTGATGCCCAACTGGCAGGCCGAGAGATAGGCGTCGAGTTGGTTGTGTACCTTGCGCAGGATGCTGCCACGCCAGCCGTGCAGCTCGGCGATGGATTCGACCCGGGTGGAACGCAGCTTGACCATGGCGAACTCGGCGGCCACGAAGAAGCCGTTGAGCAGCACCAGGAACAGGGCAAAGAGAATCATGCCGAAATCGGCGAACAACGAGGTGAGGCTGATACCAGGGGAAGGGTCCATGATGGGGTTTTTACGGGGTCCGTCTTTGAGAAAGGGAGAAAAAAAGTGCCAGCGATGGCTGGCACAGGGGATCCAATGTAGCGGCTGAAGCCGCAAAAGCAAAGGGCCGTGGTCTTAATGGGGCCGCTTTGCGGCCCTTCGCGGGCTCAGGCCTTGCTCACCGCCAATTGTGCCGGCGCAAAGTGACAGGTGAAGGTGCTGCCATGCCCCGGCACGCTGCTGATCTCAAGGCGCCCGCGATGGCGCATCAGCACGTGCTTGACGATCGCCAGCCCCAGCCCGGTGCCGCCGGTGTTGGAGGCGCGGCTGGAGTCGACCCGGTAGAAGCGCTCGGTCAGGCGCGGCAGGTGCTTGGCCTCGATGCCCACCCCTGAATCCTGCACCGACAGGTGTGCACCCTGTTCGTCGGCCCACCAGCGGATACGGATGTTGCCTTCGTCCTGGGTGTACTTGACCGCGTTGAACACCAGGTTGGAAAACGCGCTGCGCAGCTCCGACTCGCTGCCCTTCAGGCGAATGCCAGGCGCGGCTTCGAGAGTGATGCGCTGGTTGCGCGGGCCTGACAGGGCCTGGGCGTCGTTCTTGATGGCGCTGAGCAGGGTGTCGACCAGCACCGGCTGGTTGTCCGACGGATAGTCGGTGGCTTCGAGCTTGGCCAGCAGCAGCAGGTCGTTGAGCAGGGTCTGCATGCGCGAACCTTGCGCGCTCATCTGCTGCAGGGCGCGGCTCCAGCGTGGGTTCACGTCCTCGACGTTGTCCAGCAGCGTCTCCAGGTAGCCGGTAATCACCGTCAACGGCGTGCGCAGCTCGTGGGAGACGTTGGCGACGAAGTCCTTGCGCATCTGCTCGAGCTGGTGGATGCGGGTGACGTCGCGCACCAGCATCAGGTGCTCGTTGTTGCCGTAGCGGGTCAGGTGCAGTTGCACCCGCAGGCGGTCGTTGATCGGGGAGGGGATCTCCAGCGGCTCGGCGTAGTTCTCCGACTCGAAGTACTCCTTGAACCGGGGGTGGCGTACCAGGTTGGTGACCGGCTGGCCGCCGTCCTGCGGGGTCTTGAAGCCCAACAGTGTTTCGGCGGCGCGGTTCCACCATTCCAGGTTGCCGTCGCTGTCGAGCATGATCACCGCGTCACGCAGGGCCGCGGTGGACTCCTGGACCCGGTCGATCACCGCCTGCAGGCGGCCGCGCACGCGCTGGTCGCGGCGTTGCAGGTGGTAGATGCTGTCGAACACCTCGCCCCACAGGCCGTAGCCGTCGGGCGGGGCCTCGTCGGGCTGATGGTTGCGCAGCCAGTCGTGCAGGCGCAGCAACTGCTTGAGCGTCCAGCCCAGGTAGAACGCCAGGCCGATGGCCAGGCTCCAGCCGTAGTAGCCGCTGACCAGCCCGCCGATCAGGCAGGCGGTGATCAGCAGGAGCATGTGGCGAATCAGGGTCGCGTGCCAGTTCGGGTTCAATTGACAGTCCTTGTACAGCGGATGCTCGGGCTCGATCAGCTCTTGGTCGAGAAGCGGTAGCCGGTGCCGCGGACGGTTTGTACCAGATTTTCGTAGGCCTCACCCAGCGCCTTGCGCAGGCGGCGGATGTGCACGTCGACGGTGCGCTCCTCGACGTAGACGTTGCCGCCCCAGACCTGGTCGAGCAGTTGGCCGCGGGTGTAGGCGCGCTCCTGGTGGGTCATGAAGAACTGCAGCAGGCGGTATTCGGTGGGGCCCATTTCGGCGGGGCGGCCGTCGATGGTCACGCGGTGGCTGATCGGGTCGAGCAGCAGGCCGCCGACCTCGATCGGCGCTTCGCTGTCGCTAGGGCCGGTGCGGCGCAGCACGGCCTTGAGCCGGGCCACCAGCTCGCGAGGGGAGAACGGCTTGGTGATGTAGTCGTCGGCGCCGACTTCCAGGCCCTGGATCTTGTTGTCCTCTTCGCCCTTGGCGGTGAGCATGATGATCGGGATGTCGCCGGTCAGCTCGTCGCGCTTGAGGCGGCGGGCCAGTTCGATGCCCGAAGTGCCGGGGAGCATCCAGTCGAGCAGGATCAGGTCCGGCTTGCGGTCGACGATGATCGCGTGGGCCTGCTGCGAGTTCTCGGCCTCGAGGCAGTCATAGCCGGCCATTTCCAATGCAACGGCGATCATCTCGCGGATAGGCGCTTCGTCGTCGACGATCAGAATGTTTCTGCCAACCATGCTCAATTACCTCTCCCAGGAACGGTGTCTTGGCCCGCATTAGATAACGGAATTATTGCAGCTGTGTGACAGGGTGTTGGCCGTTCTGGCGACATTGCGTGACTGGACTAGGCTTCAGGGGACCGCCCGAGCGGCGGTTGAACCCCTCCGAACCCCCGAAACAATGGTGATTCCAATGACACGACATACGCTGAGCTGGATGGCCCTTTGCGCTGCGCTGGCAGTGCCGGGGGTGGCGTCGGCTCATCACGCCATGGAAAAAGACGGCATGTGGGTCGATCAAAACGGCATGACGCTGTACACCTTCGACAAGGATGCCGGCGGCAAGTCGATGTGCAACGGCGACTGCGCCGGCAACTGGCCGCCGCTGAAGGTCCAGGATGGCGAAAAGGCAGACGGCAAGTGGTCGCAGATCAAGCGTGACGATGGTTCCATGCAGTGGGCCTACGACGGCAAGCCGCTGTACACCTTCGTCAAGGACAAGAAGGCCGGGGACATGACCGGCGATGGCATGAAGGGTGTCTGGCACGTGGCCAAGCCCTGAGAGCGCCTTGTAACCTGTGGGAGCGGGTTTACCTGCGAATACAATGGTGGGTTCACCGACGCATTCGCGGATAAACCCGCTCCCACAGGGGCCGTGACGCTCAACGCAAGGCGTAGTCCAGTACCACCCCGATGAAGATCAGCATCCCCGCCCAATGGTTGTGCAGGAACGCCTTGAAGCACGCCTCACGGTCCAGCTTGCGCGTCGACCAGAACTCCCAGGCAAAGCACACCGCCGCCGCCAGCAGCCCCAGGTGGAACCAACCGCCCAGGTCGAAGCGATTGCCCGCCAGCAGCAGGCAACCCAGCGACAGCAACTGCAAGGTCAGAATGATCACCCGGTCAGCTTCGCCGAACAGGATCGCCGTGGACTTCACCCCGATCTTCAGGTCATCGTCGCGGTCGACCATGGCGTAGTAGGTGTCGTAGCCCACCGTCCACAGCAGGTTGGCGATGTACAGCAGCCAGGCACTGGCCGGCAGCTCGCCGCCCGCGGCGGTGAAGGCCATGGGGATGCCCCAGGAATAGGCCGCGCCCAGCACCACTTGCGGGTAGTAGGTGTAGCGCTTCATGAACGGGTAGCAGAACGCCAGGGCCACGGCGCCGAACGACAGCCACACGGTCGTGGCGTTGGTGCACAGCACCAGCAGGAAGCTCACCCCCACCAGCAAGGCGAACAACATCACGGCCTCGCGTGGCTTGACCCGGCCACTGGCCAGCGGTCGGTCGGCGGTGCGCTTGACGTGGCCGTCCACCTTGCGATCGGCGAAGTCGTTGATGCAGCAGCCGGCGGCGCGCATCAGCACCACGCCCAAAGCGAAGATCAGCACGTTCTTCAGGCTAGGTGAACCGTTGCCGGCGATCCAGACCGCCACCAGCGTCGGCCACAGCAGCAGGTAGATGCCGATCGGTCGGTCCATGCGGCTCAGCTGGACGAAGTCCCAGGCCCGCGGATGCAGGCGGTTGAGCGACTTGAGCAGTTGCAGGTACATCAGCGGGTTTCCTCCTTGGCCGCTTGCCAGAGCGCTGGCAGGAACACCTCGGCCACCAGCAGGTCGAGGCCGTTGCGCTCGAAGCGCGAGCGCCGCCCCCACAATCCTTCATGGGCCACTTCGGTGGGCAGCCAGGCTTGTGGATAACGGCAGGCCTCGAGGGGGTGGCGGATGAACGCCTGGTCGCAGAACAGTAGCTCGCCCAGCGAGCGACTGCCGAGTGTTTCAAGGTCCAGGCCGCCACGTTCCAGCACGCTGCGCCCGGCCACGCTGCGGGCGAACACCCAAGGTTGGCCATGGCCACGCAGGTAGACTTCGCGCACCCAGCCTTCCTCGCCGGGCGCCAGGCCCAGGGCGGCGCACTCGTCGTCGCGCAGCGGTTGCCAGCCCTCGAACAGGGGCGTGACGCTGAAGTGGTCGTGGGAGAGGCGGGTCAGGCGGCGGGTCAGGGAGCCCTCGTCGAACAGCCAGTCGAGGGTTGGCTGGTCGAGGGTGGTCGCCAGCTGTGGATACGGCAGCCACGCGACAGCGGCTGCTTGCGGGGTTTCGTACGGCACGTGGGTATGCTTGATACAGGCCAGAGAGGCGGCGAGCTTAGCATGTTTGCCCCGACTGCTTGCATACTGCTGGCAGGGCCAGTACAAAGCCCACACGAATTGCGCGGTGGCCCCTTCGCGGGCAAGCACGCTGCTACAAGTACAGCGCAGCCTTCGGGATCTGCGCGTCCCCTGTAGGAGCGGGCTTGCCCGCGAAGAGGCCATCAGCGACAACGCACCAGAAAGGCCTGACCGAGGAAAAGCAGTAAATGAAAAAGTGGCAATGCATTGTCTGTGGGCTGATCTATGACGAAGCCGAAGGTTGGCCGGATGATGGGATCGCCCCAGGTACCCGCTGGGAAGATGTGCCGGAAGACTGGCTGTGCCCCGACTGCGGCGTGGGCAAGAGCGACTTCGAAATGATCGCCATCGGCTGATCGAACCCCTGACCTGAACTAAGGAAGAAACGACATGACGTCCCCCGTGGTGATCATCGGTACCGGCCTGGCCGGCTACAACCTGGCGCGAGAGTTTCGCAAGCTGGACGGCGAGACGCCTTTGTTGCTGATCACCGCCGACGACGGTCGTTCCTACTCCAAGCCCATGCTCTCGACCGGCTTCGCCAAGCAGAAGGACGCCGACGGCCTGTGCATGGCCGAGCCCGGTGCCATGGCCGAGCAGCTCAAGGCCGAGATCCGCACCCATACCCGTATCAGCGGCATCGACCCGGGCCACAAGCGCCTGTGGATCGGCGAGGAAGCGGTCGAGTACCGCGACCTGGTGCTGGCCTGGGGCGCACAGACCGTGCAGGTGCCGGTTGAAGGCGATGCCGGCGAGTTGATCTTCCCGATCAACGACCTTGAAGACTACGCACGCTTCCGCGCTGCCGCCGCAGGCAAGCAACGCGTACTGATCCTGGGGGCTGGCCTGATCGGCTGCGAGTTTGCCAACGACCTGACCCTGGGTGGGTTGCAATGCGAAGTTGTCGCCCCGTGTGAGCAGGTCATGCCGACCCTGTTGCACCCAGCCGCCGCCGCTGCCGTGCAGGCCGGCCTGGAGGGGTTGGGCGTACGCTTCCACTTGGGCCCGGTGTTGACCCGCCTGCTGCACGCCGGGAAGGGACTCGCAGCACACCTGTCAGATGGCCGTGTGATCGCCTGCGACCTGGTGGTCTCGGCCATCGGCCTGCGCCCGCGCACTGACCTGGCCGCCGCTGCGGGCCTGCAGGTCAACCGCGGCGTGGTGGTCGACCGCCAGCTGCGCACCTCCCATGCCAATATTTTCGCCTTGGGGGATTGCGCCGAGGTCGAGGGCATCAACCTGCTGTACGTCATGCCGCTGATGACCTGCGCCCGCGCCCTGGCCCAGACCCTGGCCGGCAACCCGACGGCGGTCAGCTACGGGCCGATGCCCGTCACCGTGAAGACACCAGCCTGCCCGCTGGTGGTGTCGCCACCCCCTTATGGCCAAGAGGGAACCTGGCAAGTGGAAGGCCAGGGCGCCGACCTCAAGGTGCTCTGCCACGGTGCCGACGGCCAGTTGCTGGGCTACGCGCTGACCGGCGGTGCGGTGATGGAGAAACTGGCGCTGAACAAGCAGTTGCCAGCCCTGATGGCGTAAATAGCGGGCGTTCTGTCGGATTTATCCTGTTCTTGCCGCGACAATGGCCGCCCAGACACTGGCGCGGCCCCGGACGGCGTGCCATTCTCACTGGCGTCTACCGCAGACTAGAGCCTGCGGTGCCTTGAGCGCTGCTTCCTTCGGCAGCACGGCATAACAACAAGAATTCCGTCAAAGAGGCTTCACTATGCGTAAACCAGAACTCGCCGCCGTCATCGCCGAAAAGGCCGATCTGACCAAGGAAAAGGCCAACACTGTCCTGAACGCGATTCTCGATAGCATCACCGGCGCGCTCGACAAGGATACCGTCACCCTGGTCGGTTTCGGTACCTTCGAAAAGCGCCACCGTGGCGCCCGCACAGGCAAGAACCCGCAGACCGGTGAGCCAGTCAAGATCAAGGCCAGCAACACTGTTGCCTTCAAACCGGGCAAGAACCTGCGCGACAGTGTCAACGCCCCGGCCAAGCCTGCCAAGAAAAAGTGATCGACCAGTCACCCTGACGGGCGCCGAGAGGCGCCCGTTGCGTTTCTGGTAATCAAATGTGGCGAACTTGCATAAATAGTTCGGGAAACGGATAAACTGCGTGCCTCAGTCATTTTTCATTCGAGGCGCGTTGATGAAGTTTCGTTTTCTTCTCTGGGCCATGGGCTTGCTGATGGCCAAGGCCAGCCGCAACAACCCGGCGTTCCAGCAGCAACTGCAGGACAAGGACCTGGTCTTCCAGATGCAGACGCTCGACGGCAAGGTTGCCCGGCACTTCATCGTCAGCAACCAACGCATCAGCAGCAAGGGTGGACTGCACCCGCAGCCGGCTTTCGCCATCGCCTTCAAGGACGCCGCCTACGGCTTCGCCACGCTGCAGGCCGGTAACAAGCAGCTGGCGTTCATGCAGGGGATTCAGGACAAGAGCATCCAGATCAAAGGCAACCCGGCGCTGGTGATCTGGTTCCAAGGCTTGATGAAGTACCTGAAGCCGAAGAAGAAAGTGTAGGAGCGGCTTTAGCCGCGATGCAGGCACCGCGGTTTCTGGCACCCGCTTTGCGGGTGATCGCGGCTTAAGCCGCTCCTACAGGGCGGTCTTAATGCGAATGCGGCATCTGGAACTGCGAAGCCAGCTCACGCAGCAACGCTTCGGCCTCCAGTACCTTGTTCACCACTTCATCGGCCTTTTCGCGGGTCAGCCCCAGGCGATCGAGCAGCGCTTCAGGGATATCGTCCTGCGGCCCCGAGCCGATCCCCCGGGTTCGCAGCAGGCGGATGGCCAGACACACCAGGTTGGGGAACGCCGCGTGTTCGCCGTCGTAGGATGGGTCGTGCTGGAAGCGCAGCGCGGTGGTCAGCTCATCGGGCATGTCCCACAGTTTCATCAACCAGGCGCCGATCTGCTCGCGGCTGATCCCCAGCAAATGCTGCTCCACATAGCTGTGGCACAGGTGCGGGTTAACCTCCAGATGGCGGCAGATCAGCGAGAAGTGTGGCGGGAACACATGGGCCAGCAGCAAATAACCGAAGTTGTGCAGTAGCCCGGCCAGGTAGGTGAGGCCGGCCTCCGGGCGCTCGGCGCGCGGCATCGCGCGGGTCAAGCCTTCGATTACCGCCGCGGTGTAGATCGACTGCTGCCAGTATGGTGTGGCTTGCTGCGGATGATCCTTTGGCAGGCTGAGGGTCTTGCCCAGCGCCAGCCCCAGGGCCAAGTTGATCACCAGGTCGAAGCCCAGCACGCGGACGATGGCATCTTCCACCGAACGGATCTTGCCCGGCGAGGCGTAGTAGGGCGATGCCGCCCAGCTGACCACCTGGGCGGCCAGGGCCGGGTCGGTTTCCACCACGCCGGTGATGTCGTCGATGCTCGCGTCGGGGTCGACGCGCAGCTTGATGATCTTCTGCGCGGTGTCGGCCAGTGGCGGGATCTCGATGGTTTCTTCCAGGCGCTTCTGGATGCGCCGGGCAGTGAACTCTTGCACCGCCTTGGTGATTTCCTGGGAGTCGTCATGCGGACGGTCGAGGTTCGGGCGGATGTCCTTCACCTCTTGGCCGAACGAGCTGGCGCTGGCCTTGGCGAGCAGCTTGCGGAAGGCGGCCCGTTCGATTTCCAGCAACACCCCGGTTTCACCGGACTGGATCAGCAGCTTGTCGTTGTCGAGCAGGCATTTTTCATACTGGCAGGGCGAGCTGGTCAGGGCAGGGATGGCCGGTAGCGTCTTGAGGTGGTGTTTGTCGAGCATCTGGTTCAGACGCTTCAACGGCACCGCCGTGAGGTTGCGGCCGGTCAGCTCTTCAAAGCGCTTGAGGTCCAGCAGCTGGCTCTGCGGGAACAGCACCAGCATGGCGCCGATCTCATCGTCGAGCAGGGCTGCCTGCACCCGAGAGGCGGCAGGCTGTTGCGGGTGATCGGGCACCTCGCGATAGGTTACGCCGAGTTTGTCGAGCAACAGCCGGATGACAGACGGTGCGGTTGGGGTTGCGGTATCCAGGGCAACTTCAGTCATGGTCTGTATCCAATCATTCTTTTAAACGCGAAGTATAACCAGCCTGACCGACAAGCTGGATCCATATTGGGACGAGCGTCACACCTGGCCATATTGCTGGCCGTGGCGCAGCCAGCGGTCGAGCAGCGGGCTGACGTGGCCCGGCCAGCGTGCCAGCAGCGCCTGGGCGGCATCGCGCACGGCGGGCAGCAGGTCGGCGTCGCGCATCAGGTCGGCGACCTTGAACTGCAGCAGGCCGGTCTGGCGGGTGCCGAGCATTTCGCCGGGGCCGCGCAACTCCAGGTCCTTCTCTGCTATGACGAATCCATCGTTGGTTTCCCGCATTATGCCCAGGCGCTCGCGGCCGATTTGCGACAGCGGTGGGTGATACAGCAGCACGCAATGGCTGACCGCGCTGCCCCGGCCAACCCGGCCACGCAGCTGGTGCAACTGGGCCAGGCCCAGGCGCTCGGGGTTTTCGATGATCATCAGGCTGGCGTTGGGGACGTCCACGCCCACCTCGATCACCGTGGTGGCGACCAGCAGTTGCAGTTCACCGGCCTTGAACTCGGCCATCACCGCAGCCTTCTCCGCCGGTTTCATGCGCCCGTGGATCAGCCCCACCCGCAGTTCGCCAAGGGCGCTGCCGAGCTCCTCGAAGGTGCTCTCAGCGGCCTGGCAGGTCAATTCCTCGGACTCTTCGATCAGGGTGCACACCCAATAGGCCTGTCGCCCTTCGGCGCAGGCGGCACGGACCCGCTCGACCACTTCGAAGCGGCGGCTGTCGGCGACCAGCACAGTGTTGACCGGCGTACGGCCGGGTGGCAGCTCGTCGAGGATGGAGGTGTCCAGGTCGGCGTAGGCGCTCATGGCCAGGGTGCGTGGGATGGGGGTGGCGGTCATGATCAGCTGGTGCGGGCACAGCTGGCCCATCACGCCCTTCTTGCGCAGGGCCAGTCGCTGCTGCACGCCGAAGCGGTGTTGTTCGTCGATGATCGCCAGGGCCAGGTGCTTGAACTGCACTTCGTCCTGGAACAGCGCGTGGGTGCCGACCACCATCGGTGTGCCGCTGGCGATCTGCTCCAGGGCGCTGGCGCGGGCCTTGCCCTTGAGCTTGCCGGCCAGCCAGGCGACTTCGATACCCAGCGGTTCGAGCCAGCGCTTGAAGGTGATGTAGTGCTGCTCGGCGAGGATCTCGGTGGGCGCCATCAAGGCGACCTGGTAACCGGCTTCCAGCGCCTGCAGGGCCGCGAGGGCGGCAACCACGGTTTTGCCGGCGCCCACGTCGCCCTGAACCAGGCGCATCATCGGTTCGGGCTGGCTGAGGTCGTAGGCGATTTCGTTGCCCACGCGCTGCTGGGCGCCGGTCGGGCTGAAACCGAGGTTGGCCAGGTACTGCGCGGGCAGGCGGCTGGCTTTGGGCAGCACCGGAGCGCGCAGGCTACGCAGGCTTTCGCGCAGGCGCTGCTGCGAAAGCTGGTGGGTGAGCAATTCTTCGAAGGCCAGGCGATGCTGGGCCCAGTGATGGCCTTCGGCGAGTTCGTCCAGATCGGCGTCGGACGGCGGGTTGTGCAGGTAGCGGATCGCATCACTCAACGGCGCCAGCTGGTAGTCGCGGGCCAGCTCGTCAGGCAGCCAGTCGGGCAGGCTGCGCGGGCCGAGCTGGCCCAGGCTCTGCTGGCACAGCAGGCGCAGGCGCTGTTGCGTGAGGCCTTCGGTGGTCGGGTAGATCGGTGTGAGCGTCTGTTCGACCGGCGGCGCCGGCTCGCTGCCATTGAGCGCCCGGTACTCGGGGTGGTAGATCTCCAACCCCGAGGCGCCGGGGCGGGCCTCGCCATAGCAACGCAGATGAGTGCCGCGCTTGAGGCCCTCTTTCTGCGCATTGCTGAAGTGGTAGAAGCGCAGGCTCAGCACACCGGTGCCATCGCCCAGGCGCACCACCAGGCTGCGGCGCTTGCCCATGGTCACGTCGGCGCCGCTGACCACGCCTTCGATGACGGCGTCCTGGCCGGGCCGCAACTGGCCGATGGGGACCACGCGGGTACGGTCCTGATAGCGAAGCGGCAGGTGGAACAGCAGATCCTGCAGGTTCTCCAGGCCGACCTTGGCGAGTTTTTCCGCCATGGCATCGCCAACGCCCTTGAGCGCCGTGACCGGGACGTTCGACAGCTCGGTCATGGGCTCAGGCCGGTTGTTCCACGGGCGCCTTGGCCACCGAGCAGAGGCGGATCGAGTCGGCGAGGATCTCGATGGCCTTCGGCCGCGGGAAGCTGGCACGCCAGGCGATGGCCACGGTGCGGAACGGCGCCGGCGCAGTCAGCGGGCGGACCTCGATGACACCGGGCGCATAGTGGTGGCTGTGCACCGCCGACAGCGGAAGAATGGATACACCCAGGCCCGAGGCAACCATGTGCCGGATGGTTTCCAGCGAGCTGGATTCGACTGTGGTGTGTTTCGAGCCTTCGCCGCCCTTGTTGAGCGTCGGGCATGCTTCCAGCACCTGGTCGCGGAAGCAGTGGCCTTCGCCCAGCAGCAGCAAGCTCTTGTCGTTGAGCATGGCCGTGTCGATGGTGTCTTTCTGGGTCCAGGGGTGGTCGGCTGGCATCAACGCGCAGAACGGCTCGTCGTACAGCGGCAGCGTCAGCACATCGGCTTCGTTGAACGGCAGGGCGATGATCACCGCGTCCAGTTCGCCGTTGCGCAGCTTCTCGCGCAGCACGTGGGTGAAGTTCTCTTCGATGTACAGCGGCATCTGCGGCGCCACGCGGTGCAGTTGCGGGATCAGGTGCGGGAACAGATAGGGGCCGACGGTATAGATGGCGCCTACCTTGAGCGGGGCGGTGAGCTGGTTCTTGCCGGCCTGGGCCAGTTCACGAATGCCCTGGGCCTGTTCCAGCACCTTCTGCGCCTGGGCGACGATGCTCTCGCCGACCGGCGTGAGGCGCACGGCGCTCTTGCTGCGCTCGAAGATCAGCACGCCCAGCTCGTCCTCGAGCTTCTTCACGCCGACCGACAGCGTGGGCTGGCTGACGTGGCAGCGCTCGGCCGCATGGCCGAAGTGCTGCTCCTGGGCGAGGGTGACGATGTAGCGAAGTTCGGTGAGGGTCATAACGTGCGTCCATGAAGTTGCGGCCCCAGCATAGCGGCTGCAATCGATAGACGCACGTTATCAGACTTGCCGTTTTGTGACAGAAACAAAAGCGTCAGCGTCGGTCCAGGGAATAGACGAACGGTGCCACGACTTCGATCGTGCCATTGTTCAGCAGCTCTGCTGGTGGCTTCGGTACCGTGCCGGCGCGACGGATCATCTCCAGGGTCGCCCGGTCCAGGGCCGCGCTACCCGAGCCTCCGGCCAGCGAGTACGAGACCACTTTGCCCTCGGCGTCGACCACGAAGCGCAGGCGGTTGATGCCCTGCAGGCCACGACGGCGAGCGTCTTCCGGGTACTTCTTGTACTTGGCCAGGTGGCGCAGCAGGTCGCTCTGCCAGCTGGGCAGGGCATTGCTGTTGGCGGCGATGCTTGGTGTCGGTGCGGCCGATTTCTGCGGCTGTGCGTTGCTTGGTGGCGTATCCGCCACATCGTCCTTGGCCGGTGGCTCGTCCTTCGGCGGCTCGGGCTTTTTCTCAGGCTTGGGCGGCTGCGGCTTGGCCTTGGGCTTGGGCGGCTTGGCGATGGCGATCTTCGGCTTGGGGGCCTCCGCCAACTTAGGCAGTGGCGGCTCCTCGACCGGCGTCGGCGGCTTGGGGACGGCCTTGGGCGGTGGCGGTGGCGCGGGCTCCGGCAGCGGCGCCAGCTCTACCATCATCGCTGCCGGGGGCAGCTCGATGGCCTGGGGCACCGACCAGTTGAGCGTCAGCATCACAGCGGCCACGTGCACGCCCAGCACGATGGCCAGGCCGATGCCGTAGCGCGCCATGTTCGAGCGCGTTTTCGTCATTTCTTGGCTGCCGTCTCGAGTCCGACCAGACCGACCTTGAGGTAGCCGGCCGCGCGCATGGTGTTCATCACTTCCATCAGGTCGCCGTAGTCGACGCCCTTGTCAGCCTGGAAGAAGATGGTGGTTTCCTTGTCGCCCTTGGTCTTGGCGTCGAGCATCGCGCCAAGCTGGTCGGGCTGGGCCACCGGGTCATCACCGACGTACAGCTTCTTGTCGGCCTTGACGCTGACGAACACCGGCTTCTCGGGCCTCGGGGCGGGTTTCGCGGTCGAGGCGGGCAGGTCGACCTTGATGTCGACCGTGGCCAGTGGCGCCGCGACCATGAAGATGATCAGCAGCACCAGCATCACGTCGATGAACGGCGTGACGTTGATTTCGTGGTTCTCGGCGAGGTCGTCGCCACCTTCGTTGAGATGCAGGCCCATGGCTTACCCCACTTTCACCATGTGCGGGGCGGCGCGCTCGCTGCCCTGATGGTCCAGATCGCGGCTGACCAGCAGCAGTACCTGGGCGGAGGCGTCGGAGACCTGCGCCTTGTAGCCGGCGATGGAGCGAGCGAAGACGTTGTAGATGACCACGGCCGGGATTGCCGCGACCAGGCCCAGCGCGGTGGCCAGCAGGGCCTCAGCAATACCTGGGGCGACTACGGCCAGGTTGGTGGTCTGGGTCTTGGCGATGCCGATGAAGCTGTTCATGATGCCCCACACGGTGCCGAACAGGCCGACGAACGGGGCGGTGGAGCCGATGGTGGCCAGCACGCCGGTGCCGCTGCTCATGGTGCGGCCGCTGGCGGCGACCAGGCGTTCCAGGCGGAAGCTGACGCGCTCCTTGATGCCTTCTTTCTCGCGGGCGTTGGCCGACAGGCGCATCTCTTCGAGGGCGTCGTGGACCAGGGTGTGGGCCAGAGTGCCTTCCTTGTTCGAGACGTCGCTGGCTTCCTTCAGGCTCACGGAGCGCTTCAGGGCGACGATTTCGCCACGCAGGCGGCGCTTGGCGCCCATCAGTTCGAAGCCCTTGGCGATCCAGATGGTCCAGGTGATGATCGAGGCCAGGGCCAGGCCGATCATCACGGCTTTCACCACCACGTCGGCGTTCTTGTACATGCCCCATGGGGACAGGTCGTGGGCCATGCCCAGCGAAGTGTTTTCGGCGATCACGGCTTCAGCGGACTTCTGCAGGTTGTCGACCAGCGCCTGGGCTTCAGGCGTCAGCTCGGGCACCGGAGCCTGGCCCTCGGTGGCCGGGGCAGTGGCGGCGGCCGGGGTGGCGGTTTGGGCGGCTGGCTCATCGGCCATGGCTGCCGGGGCCAGCACCAGGCTGAACATCAGCGCGGCGATGGCGCGCCAGGCGCGCGACGGGGTAGGCGAAGCGGAAGGTTGAGTGCGTGTCATGCTGGCCGGACCTGATGAAGAGAAATGGGTTGAGTTCTTCGAGGCCTCGAGGCGGGCCGAGAACAGACAAGGCGGCCATTATTGCAAGTAATTCTTGTTAACAAAAGTAATGTGATTGCTTTTTTTGACCTTGGTATAGCCGGTTATCGCGCTAAACCGATAGCCTGCGTCTTTCGAATTAGGAGATTTGGTATGTCAGACGTTTCAGCTTTGATCGTGGGTTGCGGTGATGTGGGCAGTCGCCTGGCCCGCCAACTGCTTGCTCAAGGCTGGCAGGTCAGCGGCTTGCGGCGTTCGGTCGATCAGCTGCCCGAAGGGGTTCGGCCGATTGCCGCCGATCTGTCCGACCGGCGCCAGCCTGAGGCCTGGCCCGAGCGCGCGCCTGACTATCTGGTGTATTGCGTGGCGGCCAGCCAGCATGACGAGGCCGGCTACCGGGCCGCCTATGTCGAGGGCCTATGCCATGTGCTGGGGTGGCTTGAGCGTAACGGCCAGGCGCCCCGTCGCCTGCTGTTCGTTTCCAGCAGCAGTGTCTATGCGCAGCAGGATGGCGAGTGGATCGACGAAACTGCGAGTACCGCGCCTGAAGGCTATTCCGGCAAGGTGATGCTGGAAGCGGAGCGCCTGGCCCTCGAAAGTGGCATCCCTGCCAGCATCGTGCGCCTGACCGGTATCTATGGCCCGGGCCGTGAGTGGCTGCTGAGTCAGGTTCGTCAGGGCTACCGCGTAGCCGAGGAGCCGCCTCTGTATGGCAACCGGATCCATGCCGAGGATGCCGCGAGTCTGCTGGCGCATTTGCTGCAGTCTGATGCCCAGGGTGTGGTGCTCGATGATTGCTATATCGGTGTGGATGACGACCCGGCGCCGCTGGCGGACGTGGTGGCCTGGTTGCGCGGGTATCTTGGGGTAACCGAATGGTCGGATGAGCAGCGCGTGCGGCGCACTGGCAGCAAGCGCTGCAGCAATGCACGGGCGCGGGCGCTGGGCTGGGTGCCGCAGTATCCGAGCTATAAAGAGGGGTATGCCGCGATTCTTGAGGGTAAAAACTAACCTTCAAGGGTTGATACGCCCCCTGTAGGAGCGGCCTTGTGCCGCGACCCTTGAGTCTTCGGGCCGCTTTGCGGCCCTTTCGCGGCACAGGCCGCTCCTACAGGGATCGTGTGCGCTTCAGTCCTTCTCCAGTACCCACTGCCGCGCACCTGCGGCCAGTTGCGGCATCTCGTCAGGCTGCGCACGGTTCACCGCCTGGAAGATCTCCAGGGTGTCGCCGTCGCGCTTGAAGATCCACGGCGCACCGCGTTGGTTGCGTTCCAGCCACAGGCTGTCGTTGCCGTCGCCCATGGTCGCGCAATCACCGGCCAGGCACAGGGCAAAGCGATCCGGGCCGGGCAGGCCGGTCACGCCGCCGGTGTCGCTGAAACGCACAACGGCACCTTTGCCCTGACCCTCGACGATCTTCCAGTCGCCACCCAGGTAGGTTTTGTACAGCGCTCTTTCGAAGCTGCCACCCAGAGGCGCGTTGCTGTCCTCAGGCTTGGCGCGGACAAAGACCTGTTCGTGGCCCGAGGGGTCTATAGCCTGCAGTTCATTGCCATCAAGCTTGAGCTGCTCGTTCAGGCCGCCCTCGAAGCTGACCTGCCAGTCTTTCTCGTTGGCGCTCAGGCGGCCTTCAGCAGCTTCGAAGCCGTTGCTGAAGCTGGCTTGCTGGTTCTTGACGTCGATCTTCCATTCGAGCACCGGCCCGTGATCGTTCAGGGCCTGGCGCAGGCTGGTGCCTTTGGCGGCGGCGTCGATGGCGGCCTGGTTGATCCAGGTACCGTTGAAGTCTTCGGGTTTGTGGCTGGCGCAGCCGCCCAGGAGCAGGGCTGCCAGCGCGAGAGGCAGTGCGTGGCGCATGGTGGAAACCTTGGGGCAGGAAGGGGTGGTGACGGGCGTGGGGCCCGTCACCCAAGTGTCACTCGAGGACCAGGATGGCGTCCATCTCGACCTGGGCGCCCTTGGGCAGGGCTGCCACGCCGATGGCGGCGCGTGCCGGGTAGGGCTGCTCGAAATAGCGGCCCATGATCTCGTTGACCTTGGCGAAGTGGCTCAGGTCGGTGAGGAAGATGTTCAGCTTGACGATGTCCTTGAACGAACCGCCAGCAGCCTCTGCAACCGACTTCAGGTTCTCGAACACCTGCACGGTCTGGGCTTCGAAGCCTTCGACCAGCTCCATGGTTTTCGGGTCCAGCGGAATCTGGCCCGACATGTACACGGTGTTGCCGGCCTTGATCGCCTGCGAGTAGGTGCCGATGGCGGCAGGGGCCTTGTCGCTGTTGATGACAGTCTTGCTCATGATGACTCCTTGCGGTTGGCGGACTACGCACGCATCCGGGTGATGCGGACCACGCCGGTCAAGGTACGCAGTTTCTTGATCACGCGGGCCAGGTGCACGCGGTCGTGCACGCTGACCACCAGTTGGACCACGCTGATACGGCCGTCGCGTTCGTCCATGCTGATTTTTTCGATGTTGCCGTCGGCGGCGTTGACGCTGCTGGCCAGCAGGGCGATCAGGCCGCGCTGGTGCTCCAGCTCGACGCGCAGTTCGACGTTGAACTCGCCGGTGACGTCCTTGGCCCAGGAGAGTTGCAGGCACTTCTCCGGGTTGTGGCGGACTTCACTGATATTGCGGCAGTCTTCCAGGTGCACGACCATGCCCTTGCCCGCCGACAGGTGGCCGACGATCGGGTCGCCCGGGATCGGGGTGCAGCACTTGGCGTAGCTGAGCACCAGGCCCTCGGTGCCACGGATCGCCAGCGGGCCTTCCGGCGCCGGCAGTTGTTCGCCTTCGGCCGACAGCAGGCGGCGGGCGACCACATAGGCCATGCGGTTGCCCAGGCCGATGTCCTCGAGCAGGTCTTCGACCAGTTCCAGGCGATACTCGGTGAGGATGCCCTGGATGCGTTCCTGGGGGATCTGTTCCAGGCTGCTGTCGAAGCCGGTCAGCACCTTGTTCAGCAGGCGCTCGCCGAGGCTGATCGACTCGGAGCGGCGCTGTTGCTTGAGGGCGTGGCGGATGTGCGTGCGCGCCTTGCCGGTGACCACGAAGTTGAGCCAAGCCGGGTTGGGGCGCGCGCCCGGGGCGCTGACGATCTCGACGGTCGAACCGCTCTGCAGCGGTTCGGACAGCGGCGCCAGGCGGCGGTTGATGCGGCAGGCGATACAGCTGTTGCCGACGTCGGTGTGTACCGCGTAGGCGAAGTCGACGGCGGTGGAGCCTTTGGGCAGCTCCATGATCCGGCCTTTGGGGGTGAACACGTAGACCTCGTCCGGGAACAGGTCGATCTTCACGCTCTCGATGAATTCCAGCGAGTTGCCGGCGCGCTGTTGCAGTTCGAGGATGCCCTTGACCCACTGGCGGGCGCGGGCATGGCTGCCCTTGGGCTGCTCTTCCTCGTTCGATTTGTACAGCCAGTGCGCGGCGATGCCGTTGTTGGCCATCTCTTCCATTTCGCGGGTGCGGATCTGGATCTCGATGGGTACGCCGTGCATGCCGAACAGCGTGGTGTGCAGCGACTGGTAGCCGTTGGCCTTGGGGATCGCGATGTAGTCCTTGAACCGGCCCGGCAGCGGCTTGTACAGGTTGTGCACGGCGCCGAGCACGCGGTAGCAGGTGTCGACCTTGTCGACGATGATGCGGAAGGCGTACACGTCCATGATCTCGGTGAAGGCGCGGCGCTTGCCGCGCATCTTCTTGTAGATGCCATAGAGGTGTTTCTGCCGGCCGCTGACTTCGCCCTCGATGCCGTCGGCGGCCAGGCAGTTGGCCAGCGAAGTCTCGATCTTGGCGACGATTTCCTTGCGGTTGCCACGCGCGCTCTTGACCGCCCGGTGGATCAGCGACGAACGCATCGGGTGCATGGCCTTGAAGCCCAGGTCCTCGAACTCCACGCGCACGGTGTGCATGCCCAGGCGATTGGCGATGGGGGCGTAGATCTCGAGGGTTTCCTTGGCGATGCGCCGGCGTTTTTCGCCGGACAGCACTTCCAGGGTGCGCATGTTGTGCAGGCGGTCCGCCAGCTTGACCAGGATCACGCGGATGTCGCGGGCCATGGCCATGGCCATCTTCTGGAAGTTTTCGGCTTGCGCCTCGGCTTTCGTCTCGAAGTTCATCTGGGTCAGCTTGCTGACCCCGTCGACCAGCTCGGCGACGGTCTCGCCGAATTGCTGGCTCAAGGCTTCCTTGGCGATGCCGGTGTCTTCGATCACGTCGTGCAGCATGGCCGCCATCAGGCTTTGATGGTCCATGTGCATGTCGGCGAGGATGCTGGCGACCGCCAGCGGGTGGGTCACGTAGGGCTCGCCGCTGCGGCGGCGCTGGCCATCGTGGGCCTGCTCGGCGTAGAAGTAGGCGCGCCGGACCAGGTTGACCTGTTCGGGGCCCAGATAAGTCGACAGCCGTTCGGCGAGGGCTTCTATACCCGGCATGGTTTCACCTCTTGCTGAAGAAGAGGGCCTTGCGCCGCACGGTGTCGACTGGGCATCAATCAGACGGCCTCGTTGTTCTCGTCCTCGAACGCGGCGAATACCGGATCCTCGGTGACGATCTCTTCGGCGGCGATGAACTCTGGAGTGACGATGCCTTCGGCGATTTCACGCAGGGCGACGACGGTTGGCTTGTCGTTTTCCCACGCAACGCGTGGTTCTTTGCCGCCGGTAGCGAGCTGGCGGGCGCGCTTGGTCGAGAGCATGACCAGCTCGAAGCGGTTATCCACGTGTTCCAGGCAGTCTTCAACAGTTACGCGGGCCATGGTCTTCCTCAGTAGCAAATGCGATAGGCGTGCGCCCAGAATGGGCAGGCGGACTCGATAGTTTAAAAAATCACCAGCCAATAGGGAAGGGCTGTTTTGTCGGGTGCCTGCCCAGGTCGTGCAGTGAGGCCATTCGCGGGTAAACCCGCTCCCACAGATTTGATGCCCCTTGAGCGCTACGCGGTCCCTGTGGGAGCGGGTTTACCCGCGACAAGGCCCACACAATACTCAGCCTTGCTGCCGACGATAACGGTTCCTGTTACCCGAAAACAACCGGCCTTGGCGCGTTAACGCAACATTGCGTCGCGCAGGCGTGGGGTCAGCTCCTCGAACAGCGTCTGCACCGAGCGCAACGCTCGGCAATCCGGCCGGGTCAGCAGCCACAGTTGCGTGTCGCAGCCGGGCAACGGGCCGCTCAACGCTTCCACGTCCGGCAGGTCGTGAACCATGTAGTCGGGCAGCGCCGCCACGCCCAGGCCGGTGGTCACCAGTTGGGCGATGGTCGACATGCCGCTGCATTGGTAGCGCGGTACCAGCCCGGGGTGATGCTGGTTGCGCCAGACCACGGTGGCATGGTCCTGCATGGAGTCGTCGGGGGCGATCCACGGCACGCTGGTGGCAGAAGCCTGGAGCCGTTCGCGCAGCTCCGGGCGGCCACAGATCACGTAGGACGTCGAGCCCAGGCAGCGGCCGACCAGGTGCTCAGGCGGCGTGTTGGTCAGGCGCAGGGCGATGTCGGCATCGCGCCGGCTGAGGTTGGCGAAGGTGTTGGAAGTGCCCATTTCCAGCGACAGCGCGGGGTAGTTGGGCATGAACTCGGCCAGCGCCGGCAGCAGCAGGCTGTGCAGGACGGCTTCGGTGCAGGTCACGCGGACCGTGCCGCTGACCACCTGCTCGCCGCTGGTCAGCGCGATGCGCGCCGCATCCAGTGCCTGCTCGGCGCGCTCGGCCTGCTCGGCGAGGGCCTGGGCGGTGTCGGTGGGCAGGTAGCCCTTGCGGCTCTTGACGAACAAGGCGGTGCCCAGCGCCGACTCCAGTCGCCGGATCGAGCGGAACACCGTGGAAACGTCGACCTTGAGCAGTTCGGCGGCCTTTGCCAGCGAGCGGCCGCGCTCCAGTGCCAGGACCAGGGAGAGGTCGGCGTGGTTGATCTGATATTGCATTGATGCACGCTCTGCTTGCCGAAATGCCAATGTCTGTTGCGTGGAGGCCATTTTATA
Organism: Pseudomonas entomophila; assembly: GCF_018417595.1. Classification (NCBI taxonomy): domain Bacteria; kingdom Pseudomonadati; phylum Pseudomonadota; class Gammaproteobacteria; order Pseudomonadales; family Pseudomonadaceae; genus Pseudomonas; species Pseudomonas entomophila. Next base: position 5,857,438 of record NZ_CP070982.1, on the reverse strand, counting down.
GTGGAACGGCCCCCGGGAATCAATGCAGCCGGTCGGCAACCAGCCCCCACGATGGGTCAGTGAAAAGAACAACAGCAATTCCATCGTCGCCCTTCGAGGCGTCAGCCGTAGCCCCCACATCGCCGCTCCGAATCAAAGGATGTACAGCCATGACGTCGGTCTCTCCGTGCGCCAGTTCTTCCCGCGAGATGAATGAATTCCTGGATGCCCATCCGGATACCCAATACGTCGACCTGCTGATCTCCGACATGAACGGCGTGGTGCGCGGCAAGCGCATCGAGCGCGCCAGCCTGCACAAGGTGTACGAGAAGGGCATCAATCTGCCGGCCTCGCTGTTCGCCCTGGACATCAATGGCTCGACGGTCGAGAGCACCGGCCTGGGCCTGGACATTGGCGACGCCGACCGCATCTGCTACCCGATCCCCGGCACGCTGTCGGACGAGCCGTGGCAGAAGCGCCCGACCGCGCAGTTGCTGATGACCATGCATGAGCTGGACGGCGCGCCGTTCTTCGCCGACCCGCGGGAAGTGCTGCGCCAGGTGGTGAGCAAGTTCGACGATCTCGGCCTGGATATCTGCGCCGCGTTCGAGCTGGAGTTCTACCTGATCGACCAGGACAACCTCAACGGACGCCCGCAGCCGCCGCGCTCGCCGATCTCGGGCAAGCGCCCGCAGTCCACTCAGGTGTACCTGATCGACGACCTCGACGAATACGCCGACTGTCTGCAGGACATGCTCGAAGCGGCCAAGGAGCAGGGCCTGCCGGCCGATGCCATCGTCAAGGAAAGCGCCCCGGCGCAGTTCGAGGTGAACCTGCACCACGTCGCCGACCCGCTGAAGGCCTGCGACTACGCGATCCTGCTCAAGCGCCTGATCAAGAACGTCGCCTACGACCATGAGATGGACACCACGTTCATGGCCAAGCCCTACCCGGGCCAGGCGGGTAACGGCCTGCACGTGCACATCTCGCTGCTGGACAAGAAGACCGGCAAGAACATCTTCGCCCAAGAGGACCCGCAGCAGAGCGACACCCTGCGCCACGCCATCGGCGGCGTGCTGGAGACCATGCCGGCGTCGATGGCCTTCCTGTGCCCGAACATCAACTCCTACCGCCGCTTCGGCGCCCAGTTCTATGTGCCCAACGCGCCGAGCTGGGGCCTGGACAACCGCACCGTGGCGGTCCGCGTACCAACCGACAGCAGCGAGAACGTGCGCATCGAGCACCGCGTGGCCGGCGCCGACGCCAACCCGTACCTGATGCTCGCGGCGATCCTCGCCGGCATCCACCACGGCCTGACCAACAAGGTCGAGCCGGATGCGCCGATCGAAGGCAATTCGTACGAACAGCTGGAACAGAGCCTGCCGAACAACCTGCGCGATGCCCTGCGCGCGCTGGACGACAGTGAAGTCCTCAACCAATACATCAGCCCGGACTACATCGATATCTTCGTGGCCTGCAAGGAGAGCGAGCTGGCCGAGTTCGAAGTGTCGATCTCCGACCTCGAGTACAACTGGTACCTGCACACGGTGTAAGCCCATGAGCGCAATTGCGGTCCCCTTGATCGGTGTCAGCGCCTGCCGCCAGCAGGTGGGGAAGAACTCGTCGCACACGGTGGGCGACAAGTATGTCGAGGCCGCGGGCTTTGCCGGGCTGCCGCTGATCCTGCCGGCGCGTGATCGCGGCAGCGACCCGCAGGCGCTGCTGGCGCACCTGGATGGCATTCTTTTTACCGGTTCGCCTTCAAATGTCGAGCCGCATCATTACAATGGCGCGCCCAGCGCGGAAGGCACCCGGCACGATCTTGCCCGTGACCGTCTGACCTTGCCGCTGCTGCAGGCGGCGATTGCCGCCGGCGTGCCGGTGTTCTGCGTCTGTCGTGGCTTCCAGGAACTGAACGTGGCCCTTGGCGGCAGCCTGCACCAGCGCGTGCAGGAATTGCCCGGCTACCTGGACCACCGTGAACCTGAGGATGCACCCCTGGAGGTGCAATACGGCCCTCGTCATCCCGTCGCTATCGAGCCGGGCGGGATGTTCGAGCGCCTGGGCCTGGCTGCGCGGTTCGAGGTCAACTCGCTGCACAGCCAGGGCATCGACCGCCTGGCCCCGGGCCTGCGCGTCGAGGCACGGGCCCCGGATGGCCTGATCGAAGCGGTGTCGATGCCTGATGCGCCGGGCTTTGTACTCGGCGTGCAGTGGCACCCTGAATGGCGTTTCGCCGAAAACCCGGTTTCGCTGCGCCTGTTCGAGGCGTTCCGCGAGGCCTGCATTGCCCATGCTGCACGGGAAGGTGTGCGTCCGATAACAGTGTGACGTTAGCCGAAGGTCCTGGATGACCGTGCCCCCATTGCAAGCTTTCAATGAGTGAAAGTGGGCCCTCTACGGCGGGCCTGTGAGAACAATTCCAATAGTTACGGCACAGACTCATGAACGAATACACAGAAGCCGGCCGCCCACCCGACGCGGCCGACTCGGGCAGCATCCAGCGTGGCAAGGGCCTGGCCAAAGGCCGTCTCGGCCTGCTGGCCAGCGTGGTGCTGGGCATTTCCACCATCGCCCCGGTCTATACCCTGACCGGCGCGCTCGGCCCGACCGTGCGCGAGGTCGGCGCGCACCTGCCGGCGGTGTTCATCGTCGGCTTCCTGCCGATGCTGCTGGTCGCCCTCGGCTACCGCGAGCTGAACTCGGCGGAGCCTGACAGTGGCACGTCATTCACTTGGTCGGCCCGTGCCTTCGGCCCGATGATCGGCTGGATCGGCGGCTGGGGCCTGGTGGTCGCCACCACCATCGTGCTGTCCAACCTCGCGGGGGTGGCGGTCGACTTCTTCTACCTGTTCATCGCCCAGATCACCGGCAACCAGGAGCTGGCGGCCCTGGCGGACAACTTGTTGATCAACGTCGTCACGTGTTGCGTGTTCATCGCCCTGGCGGTGTGGATCTGTTGCCGGGGCATGGCCACCACCATGACCGTGCAGTACGGGCTGGTGGCCTTGCAGCTGCTGGTGCTGATCGGCTTTGCGTTCGCCGCCTTCAGCGAGACCACGGCGCCGCCGCCGCTGGCGTTCGATCTTGCCTGGTTCAACCCGTTCGGCGTCGAGTCGTTCTCGGCGTTCGCTGCGGGCCTTTCGCTGTCGATCTTCATCTTCTGGGGCTGGGACGTGTGCCTGACCGTCAGCGAAGAGTCGGTCGGCAGTGAAGAGGTGCCGGGCAAGGCCGCCACCTGGACCGTACTGCTGATCCTTGGGTTGTACCTGCTCACCGCCATCGCCACCCTGCAATTCGCCGGGATCAGCGAGGATGGCCTGGGCCTGAACAACCCGCGCATCCAGGAAAACGTCTTCGCCCACCTGGCCGGTCCGGTCATGGGGCCGCTGGCGATCCTGATGTCGATCGCGGTGTTGGCCAGTACTGCAGCGTCGCTGCAATCGACCTTCGTCTCGCCTGCGCGCACCTTGCTGGCCATGGGTTACTACGGTGCCGTGCCGCAGCGCTTCGCCAAGGTCTGCCCGCGTTCGCAGACCCCGCGCTACGCGACCATCTGCGCCGGTGTCGCCGCTGGCCTGTTCTACGTGACCATGCGCACCCTGAGCGAGAACGTGCTGGCCGATACCATCACCGCCCTGGGCATGATGATCTGTTTCTACTACTCGCTGACCGCGTTCGCCTGTGTGTGGTACTTCCGCCACAGCCTGTTCGACAGCCTGCGCCACTTCTTCATGCGCGGCGCGTGCCCGCTGGTGGGTGGGGTGATCCTGTCGGTGATCTTTGTGCGCACGGCAATCGACAGCGCCTCGCCGGATTTCGGCAGCGGCTCGCATGTGGGTGGGCTGGGGCTGGTGTTCGTGATCGCGGCGATCATCTCGGCGCTGGGGATCGTGCTGATGATGCTCTCGCGCCTGCGGGCGCCGGCGTATTTCCTGGGGGCTACCCTGCGTCAGCAGGCGACGCTGCAGTTGCAGGAATAACAACCTCGAAACCATCGCGGGGCAAGCCCGCTCCCACGAGTCACAGCGTGGGAGCGGGCTTGCCCCGCGATGCGTTCATCAGCCGATCAGCTGCTTCAGCAGGGCGCCGTGCGTCTGCTGCTGTTTCTCCAGTTTCAGTGTTTCGGCGCGTGCCACGGCATCCACACCCTCTTCGCGGTTCGAGCGGAACACGGCCTTCAACTCTTCCAGCGCCGTGTCGAAGTTGTCATTGATGATGACGTACTCGTACTCGTCGTAGTGCTCCATCTCGCTGACCGCTTCCTTCATGCGCCCGGCAATGATCTCCTCGCTGTCCTGGCCGCGATTGTCCAGGCGCTGACGCAGTGCCTCCTGGCTGGGCGGCAGGATGAATACCGAGCGAGCTTGCGGCATCAGTTCGCGCACCTGGCGGGCGCCTTGCCAGTCGATTTCCAGGATCAGGTCGTTGCCTTTGTCCAGCACCTCTTGCAACGCGCTGCGCGAAGTACCGTAGAAGTTGCCGAATACTTCGGCGTGTTCGAGGAAGTCGTTGCGATCGATCAGCGCCTTGAACTCGTCGTGGCTGACGAAGTGATAATTCACGCCATGCTCTTCACCCGGGCGTTTGTTGCGGGTGGTGTGCGAGACCGAAACGCTGACGCGCGGGTCGTCCTTGATCAACGCCGTGACCAGGCTGGTCTTGCCGGCGCCGGAAGGGGCGGAAACGATGTAGAGGGTGCCGCTGCTGTGGTTCATGGTGGGGGTGGCCTTACTCGATGTTCTGTACTTGTTCACGCATCTGTTCGATCAGCACCTTCAGGTTGACCGCCGCTTGCGTGCTGCGCGGGTCGAAGGCCTTGGAGCCCAGGGTGTTGGCTTCGCGGTTGAGTTCCTGCATCAGGAAGTCCAGGCGCCGGCCGGCGGCGCCGCCGGACTTGAGCACCCGGCGCACCTCGGTGACGTGGGTGCTGAGGCGGTCCAGTTCTTCGGCGACGTCGCTTTTCTGGGCCAGCAGGACCATCTCCTGCTCCAGGCGCTGTGGGTCGAGCTCGGCCTTCATGTCGCTGAAGCGGTCGAGGATCTTCTGCCGTTGCACGGCCAGCATCTGTGGTACCAGGGTGCGCAGGGTCGCCACCTCGGTGGCCATGTTGTCCAGGCGCTCGTTGATCAGGCGGGCCAGCTCGACGCCCTCGCGCTGGCGCCCAGCCTTGAGTTCGGTCAGGGCTTCATCGAACAGGGCGATGGCTTCGGCGTTCAGTGCCTGCGGGTCGGTGGCATCCGCCACCAGCACGCCTGGCCAGGCCAGCACTTCCAGCGGGTTGAGCGGGGCCGGCTGCTTGATCAGGCTGGCCACGGCCTCGGCGGCGGCGACCAGTTGCGCGGCGCGTTCGCGGTCGACCTGCAACGGCTTGCCGGTGCTATCCTCGTTCAGCCGCAACGTGCACTCGACCTTGCCGCGCGACAGGCCCTGGCGCAGGCCTTCACGCACCGCGCCCTCGAGATCGCGCAGGGCCTCGGGCAGGCGCAGGTGCGGTTCGAGATAACGGTGGTTGACCGAGCGCAGCTCCCAGACCAGGGTGCCTTGGCTGCCAGCGCGCTCGACTCGAGCAAAAGCGGTCATGCTGTGCACCATGGGGAGTACCTCGCGTAATTCGGGTGAGCGGGAAAGCCTTTCGGCTGCAAGGCGCAGGATTGTAGCGCAGTGCGGCCCGGGCGCCCAATCCAGCCATGCTACAGGCGCACCGGGGGGGTGATGGGAAAAGTCGACAGACTGCCCGGGCTGCGACGATAGGCGTGTCCTCGCCGGGCGTCGCGCCCTATAATGCTCGGCAGATTCAAAGTCCCGGTACAGGTATCCCAGATGAAACGTCCAAGTGGTCGCGCCGCCGATCAGCTCCGCTCGATCCGCATCACCCGCAACTACACCAAGCACGCCGAGGGGTCGGTACTGGTCGAGTTCGGTGACACCAAGGTCATCTGCACGGTCAGCGTCGAAAATGGTGTTCCCCGCTTCCTCAAAGGCCAGGGCCAAGGCTGGCTGACCGCCGAGTACGGCATGCTGCCGCGCTCCACCGGCGAGCGTAACCAGCGCGAGGCCAGCCGTGGCAAGCAAGGCGGCCGCACCCTCGAGATCCAGCGCCTGATCGGCCGCTCCCTGCGCGCCGCGCTGGACATGAGCAAGCTGGGTGACATCACGCTGTACGTCGACTGCGACGTGATCCAGGCCGACGGCGGCACCCGCACCGCGTCGATCACCGGCGCCATGGTCGCCCTGTGTGACGCCCTGGCAGTGATCAAGAAGCGTGGCGGGCTCAAGGGCGGCAACCCGCTCAAGCACATGATCGCCGCAGTGTCGGTGGGCATGTATCAGGGCGAGGCCGTGCTCGACCTCGACTACCTCGAGGACTCCGCTGCCGAGACCGACCTGAACGTGGTCATGACCAGCGCCGGTGGCTTCATCGAAGTGCAGGGCACCGCCGAAGGCGCGCCGTTCCAGCCTGAAGACTTCAACGCCATGCTGGCGTTGGCGCAGAAGGGCATGGGCGAGATCTTCGAGCTGCAGCAGGCCGCGTTGGCCGACTGACCGTTCTGGCAGATACAAAAAAGCCGACGTCATGTCGGCTTTCTTGTATCTGGAGGCCTCAGATGGTGAGGGTCCAGTCGTAGTCCACGATCAGCGGTGCATGGCGCGAGAAGCGCGGCTGGCGCGGCAGGCGGGCGTTGCGCACGAAGCGGCGCAGGCCTGGAGTGAGGATCTGGTAGTCGAACCGGTAACCCAGGTTGAGCATTTCTGCCTGTTCGTTGTCCGGCCACCAGCTGTACTGGTCGCCTTCGCGGCTGACTTCGCGCAGCGCGTCGACATAGCCCATGTCGCCGGTGATGGCGTCCATCCAGGCACGCTCTGGCGGCAGGAAGCCGACCGACTGCTGGCTGTCGCGCCAGTTCTTGATGTCGAGCTTCTGCTGCGCCACGTAGAACGAGCCGCAATAGATGTATTCGCGTCGCTTGCGACGCTGCTTGTCCAGGTACTTGGCGAAGTCGTCCATCAACTTGAATTTCTGGTTCAAGTCGTCGTCGCCGTTCATGCCCGAAGGCAGCAGCAGGGTAGCAATACTGACTTTGTCGAAATCTGCTTGCAGATAACGCCCGTAGCGATCGGCTGTCTCGAAGCCCAGGCCGGTGATGACTGCCTTGGGCTGCATGCGCGAGTACAGTGCCACGCCACCTTGGGTGGGCACCTCCGCGTCGCAGGCGTAAAGGAAATAGCCATCGAGCTGGAAAGCTGGGTCGTCGAGTTCAAAGGCCGAGGCGCGGGTATCCTGAAGGCAGATGACGTCGGCATTCTGGGCTTGCAACCAGCTGAGCAATCCACGCTCGGCCGCAGCCTGAATGCCATTTACGTTCACACTGATGATCCGCATAAATGGCCCCAAAAATCTCGTGCGTGTATGATACCCGAGCTCAACACATTTAGCTAAATCCGTGGTGTCCGGGACCTTTCATGCAGCCGTATCAGCGCGACTTCATCCGTTTTGCCATCGATCGCGGCGTTCTGCGCTTCGGTGAATTCACCCTGAAATCGGGGCGTACCAGCCCATATTTCTTCAACGCCGGCCTGTTCAACACAGGTTCTGCGCTCGCCCAGCTGGGGCGTTGCTACGCGGCGGCCATCGTCGACAGCAAGATCCCGTTCGACGTGCTGTTTGGCCCAGCGTACAAAGGCATCCCGCTGGCTGCGGCCACGGCGGTGGCCCTGGCAGACCAGCACCAGCTCGACGTGCCATGGTGCTTCAACCGCAAGGAAGCCAAGGACCACGGCGAAGGTGGCAGCCTGGTCGGCGCGCCGCTGGCCGGTGACGTGCTGATCATCGACGACGTGATCACCGCCGGTACCGCCATCCGCGAAGTGATGCAGATCATCAACAATCAACAGGCCAAGGCCGCTGGTGTACTGATCGCGTTGAACCGCGAAGAGCGTGGTAATGGCGAGCTGTCGGCGATCCAGGAAGTCGAGCGCGATTTCGGCATCCCGGTGGTCAGCATCGTGTCGCTGACGCAGGTGCTGGAGTTCCTGGCCGACGATCCGCAGCTCAAGCAGCACCTGCCGGCGGTCGAGGCGTATCGCGCGCAGTACGGGATCTGATTCCGGCTCGGCAATGAAAAAGGCGACCCAAACGGTCGCCTTTTTCATTGCCGTTTCGGGCCTCTTCGCCGGCAAGCCGGTTCTTGTAGGGGCCGGCTTGCCGGCGAAGAGGCCCGAAAGGCTGATCAGTGACGCTTGCGGTTGGTGATCAGGGTGCCCACGCCGCTGTCGGTGAAGATCTCCAGCAACACAGCGTTGGGTACGCGGCCGTCGATGATGTGCGAGCTGTTCACGCCGCCCTGGACCGCATCCAGCGCGCACTTGATCTTCGGCAGCATGCCGCCATAGATGGTGCCGTCGGCGATCAGCTCGTTGACCTGCTCGGTGGTCAGGCCGGTCAGTACCTGGCCCTGCTTGTCCATCAGGCCGGCGATGTTGGTCAGCAGCATCAGCTTCTCGGCTTTCAGCGCTTCGGCCACCTTGCCGGCTACCAGGTCGGCGTTGATGTTGTACGACTCGCCGTTGGCGCCCACGCCGATCGGCGCGATCACCGGGATGAAGTCGCCCTTGACCAGCATGTTCAGCAGGTCGGTGTTCACGCTCACCACTTCGCCCACGTGACCGATGTCGATGATTTCCGGGGTGGTCATCTCCGGGGTCTGGCGGGTGACGGTGAGCTTGCGCGCGCGGATCAGCTCCGCGTCCTTGCCGGTCAGGCCGATGGCGCTGCCGCCGTGGCGGTTGATCAGGTTGACGATATCCTTGTTGACCTGGCCGCCCAGGACCATCTCCACCACGTCCATGGTCGCCGCGTCAGTGACGCGCATGCCGTCGATGAAGTGGCTCTCGATCGACAGGCGCTTGAGCAGGTCGCCGATCTGCGGGCCGCCACCGTGCACGACCACCGGGTTGATGCCCACGGCCTTCATCAGCACGATGTCACGGGCAAAGCCGGTCTTGAGCTCCTCGCTCTCCATCGCGTTGCCGCCGTACTTGATCACCAGGGTCTTGCCGACGAAACGGCGGATGTAAGGCAGTGCTTCGGACAAAACCTCGGCTACATGGGAAGCGGCATCGCGATCGAGGGTCATGCAGGGCTCCAGGTAAGGAACGGATAGTCGTCAGAACGGCAGTTGCAGGTCTGGTTGGACTCGCAGCAACTGCGTGCGGAATACAGCCTTGATTCGGTCGAGTTCTGCTTCGCTGTCGGCCTCGAAGCGCAGTACCAGCACCGGTGTGGTGTTGGAGGCGCGGACCAGGCCCCAGCCGTGCGGGTAGTCGACCCGTACACCGTCGATGGTGGTCAGGTTGGCCACGCCCCAGTCGGCGTCGCGTTGCAGTGCATCAATGATGCTGAATTTACCCTCGTCGGTCACATCAATGTTGATTTCCGGTGTGGAAATATCATTGGGGAAGGCGGCGAACAGGGTTTCGGCGTCCTGGCCGGCCTTGCTGAGGATCTCCAGCAGGCGCGCAGCGCTGTAGATACCGTCATCGAAACCGTACCAGCGTTCCTTGATGAAGATGTGCCCGCTCATCTCGCCGGCCAGCAACGAGCCGGTCTGCTTCATCTTCTTCTTGATCAACGAGTGGCCGGTCTTCCACATTAGCGCGCGGCCGCCGTGCTGCTCGATCAGTGGGGTGAGACGGCGGGTGCACTTCACGTCGAAGATGATCTCGGCGCCCGGGTTGCGCGCCAGCACGTCCTGGGCGAACAGCATCAGCAGGCGGTCGGGGTAGACGATGCTGCCGGTGTTGGTCACCACGCCCACGCGGTCACCGTCGCCGTCGAAGGCCAGGCCGATATCGGCGCCGGTTTCTTTCACCTTGGCGATCAGGTCTTCCAGGTTCTCGGGCTTGCCCGGGTCCGGGTGGTGGTTGGGGAAGTGGCCGTCGACCTCGCAGAACAGCGGGATCACCTCGCAGCCCAGTGCTTCGATCAGCTGCGGGGCGAGCACGCCGGCGGCGCCGTTGCCGCAGTCGACCACCACCTTCAGGCGCTTGGCCAGCTTCACGTCGCCGGTGATCTGCTGGAAGTAGCGGTCGAGGATCTCGACCTTCTGCACCCGGCCTTCGCCGCGGGTCAGGTCGTTGGTTTTCAGGCGCGTCAGCAGGGCCTGGATCTGTTCGTTGGCCAGGGTGTCGCCGGCGATGACGATCTTGAAACCGTTGTAGTCCGACGGGTTGTGGCTGCCGGTGAGCATCACCCCCGACTTGCCGGCCAGCACGTTGGCGGCGTAGTACAGCGCTGGCGTCGGTACCAGGCCGACGTCGCTGACCTGGCAACCGGCGTCGGCCAGGCCCTTGATCAGTTGCTCGACCAGCATCGGGCCGGACAGGCGGCCGTCGCGGCCGACTGAGATCTGCGGTTCGCCCTGGGCGAGGGTCTGGGCGCCGATGGCGCGGCCGATCCAGTAGGCGGTTTCGGCGTGCAGGTTCTTGCCGACCACGCCACGGATGTCATAGGCGCGGAAGATGCTGTCGGGTAGTGCGGGTACCAGGTGGGCCATGTCGTTCATCTCTGGGGCTCCGTAGGTCAAGGGCTTCTGGGCAGGCACAAACTGAACGCTTGGACGGTGGAATCACCAGAGAGTTCGCCATCCATGGCGTGAACGGTCAGCGGGTGCCGGAGTGGCCGAAGCCGCCGGCACCGCGCTGGGTCTCGTCGAACTGCTCGACGATGTCGAAGTGCGCCTGCACCACCGGTACCAGGATCAGTTGCGCGATACGCTCGCCGATGGTGATGGTGAACGGGGTGTTGCCGCGGTTCCAGCAGGAGACCATCAGCTCGCCCTGGTAGTCCGAGTCGATGAGGCCGACCAGGTTGCCCAGCACGATACCGTGCTTATGGCCCAGGCCCGAGCGCGGCAGGATCATGGCTGCCAGGCCCGGGTCGCCGATGTACACCGACAGGCCGGTGGGGATCAGCAGGGTCTGGCCCGGCTCGAGGACGGTGTCCTCCTTGAGCAGGGCACGCAGGTCCAGGCCGGCGGAGCCGGGGGTGGCGTACTGCGGCAGGGGGAATTCGGTGCCCAGGCGTGGGTCGAGGATCTTGGCTTGAAGAGCGTGCATGTAACTTATTGAACCTGGTTGAGCCGTTCGGCGATGAAGGCAACCAGCTGACGGGCGATCTTGCCCTTGCTGGTCTGCGCGAAGAGGGTCTGGTGCTGCTGGCGGTCGATCACGGTCAGGGCGTTCTCCTCGCTGTTGAAGCCGATGCTGGGGTTGGCCACATCATTGGCGACGATCAGGTCGAGGTTCTTGTCCTTGAGCTTGCGTGTGGCGTAGTCGAGCAGGTGCTCGGTCTCGGCGGCGAAGCCCACGCTGAACGGGCGATCAGGCCGGCCGGCAATGGTCGCAAGGATATCGGGATTGCGCACCATCTGCAGCAGCATGCCGTCGCCTGTGGTGGGATCTTTCTTGAGCTTCTGTGGGGCGACGACTTCCGGGCGGTAGTCCGCGACCGCGGCCGAGGCGATGAACAGGTCGCACGGCATGGCCGCCTCGCAGGCCGCGAGCATGTCCCGCGCGCTGACCACGTCGATGCGGTTGACCCGGTCGGGGGGCGGCAGGTGCACCGGGCCGGTGACGAGGGTCACCCGGGCCCCGGCTTCGGCGGCGGCCTCTGCCAGGGCGAAGCCCATCTTCCCTGAACTATGGTTGGTGATGTAGCGCACCGGGTCGATGTTTTCCTGCGTCGGGCCTGCGGTGATCAGCACGTGCTTGCCGGTCAGGGCCTCGCGCTTGAAGCTCTCGGCGGCGCACCAGGCGAGATCCGTGGCCTCGAGCATGCGGCCCAGGCCCACGTCGCCACAGGCTTGGCTGCCGGAAGCCGGGCCGAACACCTGGATGCCGCGGCGCTTGAGCAGGTCGAGGTTGTCTTGTGTCGCCGGGTCGCGCCACATGGCCTGGTTCATCGCCGGGGCGACGGCCACGGTGGCGTCGGTGGCCAGCACCAGGGTGGTCAGCAGGTCGTCGGCCATGCCCTGGGCCATGCGCGCCAGCAGGTCGGCGGTGGCCGGGGCGATCAGCACCAGGTCGGCCCACTTGGCCAGCTCGATATGGCCCATGGCCGCTTCGGCGGCGGGGTCGAGCAGGTCCAGGTGCACCGGGTGGCCGGACAGCGCCTGCAGCGTGAGCGGGGTGATGAACTCGGCGCCACCCCGGGTCATGACCACGCGCACCTGCGCGCCGTGTTCCAGGAGTCGGCGAATCAGCTCGGCGCTCTTGTAGGCGGCGATGCCGCCACCGACGCCGAGAACGATGCGCTTGCGATACAACCGCTGCATAGGCCTTGCCTTATTCCAGTGAAAGCGGGCGGCGACGACAGCTGCCTGCGGCAGATCGTCGCATTTTCGAAGCGAACTAGATTAACACAGCGCCCAAAAGGGCCGTAGTGGCAGGCGAGGAGGGGGGATGAACATCAGGGAATGGCCGGTGGAAGAGCGGCCCAGGGAGAAGTTGTTGAACCGCGGGGCGGGCAGTCTTTCCGATGCGGAGTTGCTGGCGGTGTTTCTCGGTTCGGGGGTGAAAGGGCGCAACGTGCTGGAGTTGGCGCGTGGACTGTTGGTGAAGTTTGGCGGGTTGCGGCAGGTGCTCGAGGCGGATCGGCAGGCGTTCCTTTGTGAATTGGGGCTCGGGCCGGTCAGGTACAGCCAGTTGCAGGCTTTGCTGGAAATCGGGCGCCGGAACCTGGCGATGTCCATCGAGCGAGAGTCGGTCATGGACAGCCCGTTGACTGTGCGGCGCTACCTGAAGGCAATGCTGAGGCATGAGGCTAGCGAAGTGTTCGGCTGCCTGTTTCTGGACTCCAAACACAGGCCTTTGGCGTTCGAGATCCTTTTCCGCGGCACGATAGACCGGGCAAGCATTTATCCACGGGAGGTGGTGCGGCGGGCGTTGCTGCACAATGCGGCGGCACTGATTCTCTGTCACAACCACCCGTCGGGCAATTGCGAGCCGAGCCAGGATGATGTGCACCTAACGCTGATGCTCAAGCGCTCGCTGGCATTGATCGATGTACGAGTGGTGGACCATGTCATCGTCGGCGATGGGGAGCCGCTGTCGATGCTTGAGCATGGGTGGTTGGCGGGTTAGTTTGCTGGACACCGTACTGGCCCTTTCGCCGGCCCTGCCACCCAGGTTTCAGCGACTCACCGAAACCTTGCTGAAATCCTGCCGCCCGAACGGGCTCACCTGGTAACCCTCGACCCCTTGGCGCAGCAGTGCCGCTGCCGTCGGGTGCGCCAGCGGCAGCCATAGCGCCTGTTGCTGGATCAGCGTCTGCGCCTGCTGGTACAGCCGGCTGCGCACGCTCTGGTCGTTGGTGGTGCGGCCGGCGTTGATCAGCTGGTCCAGGCGGTTGTCGCAGAACCGTGCGAAGTTGGTCCCGGACTTGACCGCCGCGCAGGCAAACTGCGGGCTGAGGAAGTTGTCCGGGTCGCCGTTGTCGCCGGCCCAGCCCATGAACAGCAGGTCGTGTTCGCCGGCCTTGGCGCGGCGGATCAGTTCGCCCCACTCGATGGTGCGGATCTCGGCCTTGATGCCGACTTTCGCCAGGTCCGCCTGGAGCATCTGCGCCCCCAGGCTGGGGTTGGGGTTGAGCAGGCTGCCCGCCGGGCGGGTCCAAATAGTGGTTTCGAAGCCGTTGGGCAAACCGACCTTGGCCAGCAGTGCCTTGGCTTTCTTCGGGTCCTGGGTGTAGCCGGGCAGATCCTTGGCGTAGCTCCAGGTGTTCGGCGGATACGGGCCGTTGGCGGCGGTGGCGGTGTCCTCGAACACCGCCTTCAGGTAGGCGGCCTTGTCGAAGGCGAGGTTGATCGCCTGGCGCACCTCGGGCTTGTCCAGCGGCGGGTGCTGGCTGTTGATGGCGACGAAGGCTGTCATGAACGCTGGCGTCGTGACCACTTTCAGATTGCCATCCTTGCCGGCCTCGGCGACGTCCAGCGGCTTGGGCGACAGGGCCACCTGGCACTCGCCGCGCTTGATCTTCTGCAGGCGCACGTTGGCGTCCGGGGTGATGGCGAAGACCAGCGGGTCGACGGACGGCTTGCCGGCGAAGTAGTCGGGGTTGGCGCGGTAGCGCACCACGGCGTCCTTCTGGAAACGCTGGAAGACGAACGGGCCGGTGCCCACCGGCTGGCTGTTGAGTTTCTCCGGGGTGCCGGCCTTGAGCAGGGTATCGGCGTATTCGGCGGAGTAGATCGAGGCGAAGCCCATGCTCAGGGTGGCCAGGAAGGTGGCGTCCGGGTGGGTGAGGGTGAAGCGCACGGTGTGCGGTTCGGGGGCTTCGATCAGCTTGATCAGGCTGCCCAGCTGCAACGACTGGGCGTGCGGGTAGCCGCCCGGAGCGGTCTTGTGCCAGGCGTGGGCCGGGTAGAGCATGCGCTGGAAGCTGAACAGCACGTCCTCGGCATCCAGGTCGCGGCTTGGCTTGAAGTACGGCGTGGTGTGGAACTTCACGTCGGGGCGCAGCTTGAAGTCGTAGATCAAACCGTCCGGAGACACCGTCCAGCTTTCGGCCAGGCTCGGTACCACCTTGCCAAGCCCTGCGTCGAACTCGACCAGGCGGTTCATCAGCACGTCGGCCGAGGCGTTGGTGGTGGTCAGCGAGTTGTACTGCACCACGTCGAAGCCTTCGGGGCTGGCTTCGGTGCACACCGACAACGGCGCGGCCTGGGCCAAGCCTGCGGCGCAAAGCGTGGTGAACAGGAGGGAGAGAGCGGCGGCACGCATGGTGACTCCTTGGCTGGTCGATGTCCCATCTGCCGGTGCAGTCTGGAAAATTCAGGAAATGTCCTACCCTAGTGCGGGCAGGGGCAAATGACCACACCCTTTCGTATTAATTCGGCGACGGGCGGTCGACAGCTTGCCGCCCCAGTCGTTATGCTGCCCCGGCGCGCTCGGCCCGACCAGAATACTCATCTTCTGTTGTTGTGGCGGAGTCTTTCTGGTATAAAGCAGCGCTCTTTTCTAGGGGCTCGGTCTGTCGCGAAAGCGCACACGGCTGATAAGACCCCCGGGAACACGGCGCCTTGGCGCCATTGACTGAGAGATTAAGCGGCCAACCCATGCCGGGTTGGGCATGTGGTTTTAGAGGGCTGAGGCATGTCGAGAGTCTGTCAAGTTACTGGTAAGGGTCCAGTAACCGGGAACAACATTTCCCACGCAAACAACAAAACCCGTCGTCGTTTCCTGCCAAACCTGCAGCACCACCGTTTCTGGGTTGAATCCGAGAATCGTTTCGTGCGTCTGCGCGTTTCCGCCAAAGGCATGCGTATCATCGACAAGCGCGGCATCGATGCCGTTCTGGTCGACATCCGTCGTGCTGGCGCCAAGGTTTAAGGGAGAACATCATGCGTGAATTGATCCGTCTGGTATCGAGTGCTGGCACTGGCCACTTCTACACCACCGACAAGAACAAGCGCACCACTCCGGACAAGATCGAGATCAAGAAGTACGATCCGGTCGTCCGTAAGCACGTGGTCTACAAGGAAGCCAAGATCAAGTAATTGATCGGCAACCTGTGAAAAAACCCGCAACCGCAAGGTGGCGGGTTTTTTTATGCCTGCGAATCGGCAATCGTGGGGCAATCCCGCTCCCGCAAGGTTACTTCTGCTCGAACATCACATAGATCTTGCGGCATGGCTCCAGCACCTCCCAGGTGCCCTTGAAGCCGGCGGGGATGACGAAGCGATCGCCGGCGCGCAGGGTCTTGGCGTTGCCTTCCTGGTCACGCAGCACCGACACGCCCTGGACGATCTCGCAGTATTCGTGCTCGGTGTAGTTCACCGTCCACTGGCCCACTTCGCCCTCCCAGACGCCGGCGGCGAACTGCCCGCAAGGGCTGGAATAATGGTTGTAGACAGCCTGGTCAGGCTCGCCCTTGAGGATTTTCTCCGCCGCGGGGCGATAGCGTTCGGCCTCGGTCAGGACCTGCGCGAAGTCGACGATGCTGGCGATGCTCATGGTGGTTACCCTGTTGTTGTTTAATAAAATGCACATCAGTAGGCTTTTAAGCCATTCGTGTCAAATATATTGATAGTTTCCCCGCCCTGGTTTAGGGTGTCGGATGCCGGTGTGCGTTCGTCACCTGGCCAGAATTTCTGACAGCGCCCGTGAGTCCTCAGTGCGGCGTTGCACCTTAACAAGAGAGGAGTTTCCTATGACCACCCTGACTCGTGCGGACTGGGAACAGCGTGCCCAGCAACTGAAGATCGAAGGCCGCGCCTTCATCAACGGCGAATACACCGATGCCGCATCCGGTGACACCTTCGACTGCCTGAGCCCGGTGGACGGACGCTTCCTGGCCAAGGTCGCCAGCTGCGACCTGGCCGACGCCAACCGCGCTGTCGAGAACGCCCGCGCTGTGTTCGAATCCGGCGCCTGGTCGCGCCTGGCCCCGGCCAAGCGCAAGGCAACCCTGATCCGCTTCGCAGGCCTGCTGCGCCAGCACGTCGAAGAGCTGGCCCTGCTCGAAACCCTCGACATGGGCAAGCCGATCGGTGACTCCTCTACCATCGACATTCCAGGTGCGGCCAACGCCATCCACTGGACTGCCGAAGCCATCGACAAAGTCTACGACGAAGTCGCCCCGACCCCGCACGACCAGCTGGGCCTGGTGACCCGCGAGCCGGTGGGTGTGGTCGGTGCCATCGTACCGTGGAACTTCCCGTTGCTGATGGCCTGCTGGAAACTCGGCCCGGCGCTGGCTACCGGCAACTCCATCGTGCTCAAGCCGTCCGAGAAGTCGCCGCTGACCGCCATCCGCATCGCCCAGCTGGCCATCGAGGCCGGCATCCCGAAAGGCGTGCTGAACGTGCTGCCAGGCTACGGCCACACCGTGGGCAAGGCCCTGGCCCTGCACATGGACGTCGACACCCTGGTGTTCACCGGTTCCACCAAGATCGCCAAGCAACTGATGGTCTATGCGGGCGAGTCGAACATGAAGCGTGTCTGGCTGGAAGCCGGCGGCAAGAGCCCGAACATCGTCTTTGCCGACGCCCCTGACCTGCAGGCTGCCGCCGAAGCCGCCGCCAGCGCCATCGCCTTCAACCAGGGTGAGGTCTGCACCGCAGGTTCGCGCCTGCTGGTCGAGCGCTCGATCAAGGACAAGTTCCTGCCCATGGTGGTCGAGGCCCTCAAGGCCTGGAAACCGGGCAACCCGCTGGACCCGGCGACCACCGTCGGTGCGCTGGTCGACACTCAACAGATGAACACCGTGCTGTCGTACATCGACGCCGGTCACCAGGACGGCGCCACGCTGTTGGCCGGTGGCAAGCGCACCCTCGAGGAGACCGGTGGCACCTATGTCGAGCCGACCATCTTCGACGGCGTGACCAACGCCATGCGTATCGCCAAGGAAGAGATCTTCGGCCCAGTGCTGTCGGTGATCACCTTCGACACCGCCGAAGAAGCCATCGCCATCGCCAACGACACCCCATATGGCCTGGCGGCCGGCATCTGGACGTCGGACATCTCCAAGGCCCACAAGACCGCCCGCGCGGTGCGTGCCGGCAGCGTCTGGGTCAACCAGTACGACGGCGGCGACATGACCGCGCCGTTCGGTGGCTTCAAACAGTCGGGCAACGGCCGTGACAAGTCGCTGCATGCGCTGGAGAAGTACACCGAGCTGAAGGCGACCTGGATCAAGCTGTGATCCGGTAGGGCCTTTTCGCGGGCAAGCCCGCTCCCACAGGTAATCCGCATGCCTACAGGCAGCGGTGATCCTGTGGGAGCGGGCTTGCCCGCGATTGGGTCTGAACAAACCTGCTCAGGAGGCAGTGATGCGTTGGGGAACCTACTTTGCCGTGCTGGCGGCGGTGCTCAGTGTCGGGCTTGCGCTCGGCGTGAGCATGCCGCTGGTGTCCTTGCGCCTGGAGGCCTGGGGCTACGGCGGGTTCGCCATCGGGGTGATGGCGGCGATGCCAGCACTCGGTGTGCTGGTCGGCGCCGCCGTGGCCAGCCGCCTGGCCGGCTGGGTTGGCGTTCCGGCAGCGATGCGCCTGTGTTTGTGGGGTGGCGCGCTGTCCATTGGGCTGGTGGCGCTGCTGCCGAGCTACCCGCTGTGGTTGCTGCTGCGCCTGCTGATCGGCATGTCGCTGACCGTGGTATTCATCCTGGGTGAAAGCTGGATCAACCAGTTGGTGGTCGAGCAGTGGCGTGGGCGGCTGGTGGCGTTGTACGGCAGCAGCTATGCGCTGAGCCAGCTGGCCGGGCCCATGGTCCTGGGATTTCTCGGTTCGGACGACGATTTCGGGTTCTGGGCCGCGACCGGTTTGCTGTTGGCCGCCCCGTTGATCCTGTTCGGGCGAGGCGGCGCACCGAGCACCGAAGCATGCAGCGTCACCTTCCGCGATCTGTTCGGCTTCTGCCGGCGCTTGCCGGTGATTGCTTGGGCCATCGCGCTGTTCGCAGCTTTCGAGGCGATGATTCTCACGTTGCTGCCGGTTTATTGCCTGCAGCAGGGTTTTACCACGGAAGTGGCGCTGTTCATGGTCAGCACCGTGGTGGTGGGTGATGCGGTGCTGCAGCTGCCCATCGGCGCGCTGGCCGACCGGATGTCGCGTCGTTCGCTGTTTGGTGGGTGTGCGCTGACGTTGCTGGTCAGCAGCCTGGCGATTCCGCTGCTGCTGCACACGCCGGTGATCTGGCCGTTGTGGGTGCTGTTCGGGGCCAGTGCGGGCGGGTTGTTTACCCTGTCGCTGGTGCTGATCGGCGAGCGCTACCGGGATGACGAACTGGTGCGGGCCAATGCCCATGTCGCGCAGCTATGGGGGATCGGTTGCCTGATCGGGCCGTTGCTGGCCGGGGCGGGGAGCCAGTGGATCAGTGGGCATGCGTTGCCGTTGTTGATGGCGGCGGGGGCGGCGGGGTTGGTGGTGTTGATCCGGCGGCGGGGAGCCTTCGAGCCAGTCTCCGCTTGAGCGACGCGTTCTACAACATCTTCTCCAACCCGACCGCCTTGCTGATCCAGGCATTGAAGCGCCGCCAGATCCCCCCAGGCTCGGTCACCAGCATATGCCGCTGGCCATTGTCCTCGGTGGCCCAGACCATCTTCCCGCCCACCAGCATCGGCTGGTAGCTCAAGGCCGGCGCCATGCCCTGCACCGCCAGGTCGCGGGCGTACTCGGCCAGCTCCGGGCTGTCCACCAGCACCCCCACCTCGGTGTTCCACAACACCGAGCGCGGGTCGAAGTTGAACGAGCCGATGAAGGTCTTGCGCCGGTCGAACACCATCGCTTTGCTGTGCAGGCTCGAGTCGGAGCTGCCGTGGAAGCCCAAACCATGCCGAGGCCGCTTCTCGCCCGGCTGGCGGCGCAGCTCGTACAGTTGCACGCCATGTTCGAGCAGGGCGCGGCGGTAGGGCGCATAGCCGCCGTGTACGGCTGGCACGTCGGTGGCTTCCAGCGAGTTGGTCAGCAACTTGACCGAGGTGCCCGCGTCGGCGCGGCCGGTCAGGTACAGCAAGCCTGTCTCACCCGGCACGAAGTAGGCCGAGACCAGGATCAGTTCGCGGTGGACGCTGTTCAGGTCCGGCGCCAACTGTCGGCTCAACAGCAACTGCGGATCGGGTTCGTCGTCGGCCAGGACCTTGCTCGGCGCATCCCACAGCGCCTGGCTGTGGGCCCAGACCAGTTCGTTGCGCCACTGCCCCAGGCGCGGCTGGTACTGGTAGTCCATCAGCCGGTCATACAGCGCTTTGCGCTCGATTCGCGCCTTGGCCAGCCAGGTTTCCAGGTGCTGGCGGCTGGCGTGCAGGTCGTCGGCGTCGGGTTGGCGCCAGAGGAAGTCGCCGATGGGGCGGCTCAGGGCGCTGTTCCAGTATTGGTCGAAGCTGTGGCCGAGCTGTTCCGCTACCGGGCCCACCCCCAGCAGGTCGATGTCGGTGAAATTGAGGTTGGGCTCGGCATCGAAGTACTCGTCGCCCAGGTTGCGTCCGCCGACGATGGCCATGCTGTTGTCCGCCAGGAACAACTTGTTGTGCATGCGCCGGTGCTGGCGCGACAGGTTGAACAGCCGGCCCATGGCGCGGGTGGCACCGGTTTCGCGCCCCAGGTGCAGCGGGTTGAACACGCGGATGTGGATATTCGGGTGGGTGGCGAGGGTGCCGATCAAACTGTCGAGGCCGTCGCTGGTGGTGTCGTCGAGCAGGATGCGCACGCGCACGCCGCGGTCGGCGGCGCGCAGCAGCTCGTGGACCAGGGCGCGGGTGCTGAGGCCGTCGTGGACGATGTAGTACTGCAGGTCGATGCTCGCCTGGGCATTGCGGATCAGCTCGGCACGGGCGCGGAACGCCTCGCTGCTGTTGGGCAGCAGGCGAAAGCCCGAGCGCCCGCCGTAGGGCGCGGCCTGGCGCAGCACCGAGCGGCCGAACGCCGAGTCGGCGGCAGGCAGGGCCTGGCTGACTTCACGAGGCGTGTCGCGGCTGGCGCAGCCCGCAAGGCCGAGCAGCAGTGCCAGCAGCAGAGGCAGGGCTCGCTGGGGTCTCAAGGGTCGATCGTCCTGTACGGCGGGTGAACGGTGCGGGGCGGCGCAACGTTACCTGTCGGCGCCTTGCGGATCCAGTAGACGAAGGGCGGTTTCACCCACCTTGCGCACGGCGGCTTCGATCTGCGGCGTTGGCCGCGCGGCGAAGTTCATGCGCAGGCAATGGCGATACTTGCCCGAGGCCGAGAAGATACTGCCGACGGCGATCTGCACCCCCTGCTCCAGTAAAGCGCGGTTCAGGCGCAGCGTGTCGAAACTTTCCGGCAGTTCCACCCACAGCATGAAGCCGCCCTGGGGCCGGCTGGCGCGGGTGCCGGGCGGGAAGTAGCGGGCCACCCAGTCGCACATCTGGTCGCGACCGCGCTGGTATTGGCTGCGCATGCGCCGCAGGTGCGGCTGGTAATGGCCCTCGGCGATGAAATCGGCAATCGCCAGCTGTGGCTGACAGGCCGTGCTGCCGGTGCTGATGTACTTCATGTGCAGCACCCGCTCCAGGTAGCGCCCCGGTGCCACCCAGCCGACCCGCAGGCCTGGCGCCAGGGTCTTGGAGAACGAACTGCAGAGCAGCACGCGGCCATCGTCGTCGAACGACTTGATGGTGCGTGGGCGTGGATAGGTGTAGGCCAGGTCACCGTAAACGTCATCTTCGAGAATGGCCACGTCGTAGCGCTGGGCGAGGGTCAGCAGGGCTTGCTTGCGGGCCTCGGGCATGATGTAGCCGAGGGGGTTGTTGCAGTTGGGGGTGATCTGGATGAGCTTGATCGGCCACTGCTCGAGGGCCAGTTCCAGGGCCTCCAGGCTGATGCCAGTGACCGGGTCGGTGGGGATCTCCAGGGCTTTCATGCCCAGGCCCTTGAGCGTCTGCATGGCGCCGTGGAAGCTGGGCGAATCGACCGCGACGATGTCGCCGGGCTGGCAGACGGCGTGGATGCTGCACGACAGCGCCTCGTGGCAGCCGGTGGTCACCACCAGGTCGGCCGGCCCCAGGCGGCAGCCGGAGTCGAGCATCAGCCGGGCGATCTGTTCGCGCAGGTGGGCGTTGCCGTGGATGTTGTCGTAGTACAGGCCGGGCATGTCCATGCGCCGGCTGATCTGCGCCAGGCTGCGCAGCAGCGGTTTGAGCGTGGGGCTGGTGACATCAGGCATGCCACGGCCGAGCTGGATCACGTCGGGGCGCGGCGTGGCGCGCACCAGTTCCAGCACCTGCTCCCACTGGGAGATATCCACAGGTCGCTGGGCGGGGCGGCTGATGTCGGGCAGGGCCGGGAGGTTACGGTCCTCTGTGACGAAGTAGCCGGACTTGGGCCGTGGCGACACCAGGCCGTTGTCTTCCAGCAGGCGGTAGGCCTGCTGCACGGTGCTCAGGCTGACGCCGTGCTCGACGCTCAGGGCGCGCACCGAGGGCAGGCGCTGGCCGGGGCGGTACAGGCCCTGTTCGATGCGGGCACCAAGCAGTTCGGCCAGGTTGAGGTAGAGGGTCACGGCATACTCCTGGGGTTCTGTGTGGTTCTGACCAGTACAGATCGCGCAAAAATACGCCATTCAGCCCGCTTTTCGCCAATTCTGTATGGGAATAATAAGCCGCTTTTGAGTCTGTATTGTCGAGGGTATGAACGCGCATGCTTTCTCCACGGTAACCACTGATCGGGAGATCGCAGCGATGAGCGGCTTGAGTGATGTGCGCGTGCAACTGTTGGCCAAGGAACTGGAGGAGGGGGGGCGAACCAAAGTCTACAACCCGTCCACTGGCTTGAGTCGCTGGGGCCTGATGCTGCATCGCTGGCGCACCCGCAAGGCCCTGTTGGAGCTGGATGCCCGCCAATTGCGTGACATCGGGCTGACCTGGGAGCAAGCCCGGGAGGAGGGTTGCAAGCCGTTCTGGCGGGAGTGAGTTAGCCGTTGATCTCGGACCTTTCGCCGGCCTGTCCAGATGTTTCAAACCAGCACGATCTCTGTAGGAGCGGCTTTAGCCGCGATCACCGGCGTAGCCGGTGACAATCCCCCTGTCGCCTGCTTCGCGGCCAAAGCCGCTCCTACAGACGACGAAAGGCCTGCGCTGCAATCCTCGACTCAAACCAGCTCTTTGAGCCGGTACCAGAGCATCCCCAACGCCAGCAACGGTGAACGCAACAGCTTGCCGCCCGGGAAGGTGGTGTGCGGCACCTTGGCGAACAGGTCGAAGCGCCCGGCCTGTTGGCCGCTGATGGCCTCGCCGAGCAGTCGCCCGGCCAGGTGGGTGGCGTTGACGCCATGGCCGGCGTAGGCCTGGGCGTAATACACGTTGGGCTGCCCGGGCAGGCGGCCGATCTGCGGCAGGCGGTTGGCGCCGATGCCGATCATGCCGCCCCACTGGTAGTCGATGCGCACATCGGCCAGCTGCGGGAACACCTTGAGCATCTTCGGCCGCATGTAGGCGGCGATGTCCTTCGGGTCACGCCCGGAATAGTGGCAGGCACCGCCGAACAACAGGCGGTGGTCGGCGGACAGGCGGTAGTAGTCCAGGGCCACGCGCTGGTCGCACACCGCCATGTTCTGCGGCAGCAACTGGCGCGCGCGTTCCTCGCCCAGCGGCTCGGTGGCGATGATGTAGCTGCCGGCGGGCAGCACCTTGCCGCCCAGCTCGCGGTTGAGGTCGTTGTGGTAGGCGTTGCAGCACAGCACCAGGGTCTTGGCGCGCACCCGGCCTTGCGCGGTGTGCACCTTCACCTCGGGGCCGTACTCGATGCGGGTGACTTCCGACTGCTCGAACAGGCGCACGCCCAGGCGGCTGGCCACGGCGGCTTCGCCCAGGGCCAGGTTGAGCGGGTGCAGGTGGCCCGAGCCCATGTCGACCAGGCCGCCGACATAGCGGTCTGAGCCCACTACCGAATGCATGTCGCCGGGCTGTACCAGACGCAGTTCGTGGCGGTAGCCCAGGCTGCGCAGGGCTTCGGCTTCCTCGGCGAAGCCTTCCAGCTCGCCGGGTTTGTTGGCCAGGTCGCAGTAGCCCCAGGTCAGGTCGCAGTCGATGCCGTGGCGCTCGACGCGGTCGCGGACGATCTCCACTGCCTCCAGGCCCATCAGCTTGAGGCTGCGTACGCCGTCCTCGCCGATCACCGGAAGGAACTGCTCCAGGCCATGGCCGACGCCACGGATCAGTTGCCCGCCGTTGCGTCCGCTGGCGCCCCAGCCGAGCTTGCGGGCTTCGAGGAGGACGACCGACAGACCGCGCTCGGCCAGTTCGATGGCGGTGTTCAGGCCTGAGTAGCCACCGCCGACGATGCACACGTCGGCGCTGTGCTCGCCTTGCAGAAAGGCGTGGTCGGGGTGTGGCGCGCTGCTGGCGGCGTAGTAGGAGGCGGCGTGCTGCGCGCTGTGGACCATGGGTCGATTCCTGGGTTGAGGCGAAAGGGGGAGGATAGGCAAATGGCCGGTTCGCCGGCAAGCCGGCTCCTGCAAGGGGCTGAGCTGTCGGCGAATGGGCCTATAATCCAGCCAATTCCTCCTGATGCGCCGCCATGTCCTGCAACCGCCACAAGATCCACTTCCTGCGTGAACTCATCCCCTCATTCGAGTGCGAGCCCGGCTGCCATGACTGCTGTGGCCCGGTTACCACTTCAACTGATGAAATGGCCCGCCTGCCGCGCAAGACCCAGGCCGAGCAGGAAGCCGCCCTGGAGCGCCTGGACTGCGTGCACCTGGGCCCGAACGGCTGCACGGTCTATGAAGAGCGCCCGATGATCTGCCGCCTGTTCGGCACCACCCCGCGCCTGGCCTGCCCTCGCGGTCGCGGCCCGGCGCAGCCGATCGAACCCGAGGCCGAGCAACTGGTCCACCAGTTCATCGCCACGACCCGTCAGGTACTGGTCTGACGCTTCAGTCCGGAATCGGCAGGCACAGACTCTCCTTCACTTCTTCCATCACGATGTAGCTCTTCGATTCGCGCACGTGCGGCAGCTTGAGCAGGATGTCGCCGAGCAGCTTGCGGTACGACGCCATTTCCGAGATCCGCGCCTTCACCAGGTAGTCGAAGTCACCCGACACCAGGTGGCACTCCAGCACGTGGGGCAGCTTGAGCACCGCGCGGCGGAACTCCTCGAAAGTGTCGCCGGACTTGTAGTCCAGGCTGATCTCGACGAACACCAGCAGGCTGCCCTTGAGATGCTGCGGGTTGAGGCGGGCGTTGTAGCCCATGATGATCCCCTCGCGCTCCAGGCGGCGCACGCGCTCGGTGCAGGGGGTGGTGGACAGCCCGACCTTCTCGCCCAGTTCGGTGAAGGAGATGCGGCCGTCATTCTGCAGGATCCTCAGGATGTTGCGGTCGATCTTGTCCAGTTCACGTTTGCTCTGGTGCTGGGTTCTCATAGGGGATGCCCCTCCGTCAAAGGCGATATTGCCGAGAATTCTCGCCAAATATAGGCGCTTATATAGTGAATAGCACTGGTCGGAGATTCTTATACTGCGCGCATCCATGCCATATCAACAAAAGTCTGCGGCAAGCCGCGTGCGAGGGATAAACAATGCGAGTTCTGGTACTTGGTAGCGGTGTGATCGGTACCGCCAGTGCCTACTATCTGGCCCGGCAAGGTTTCGAGGTCACGGTGGTCGATCGTCAACCGGCGGTGGCCATGGAAACCAGCTTCGCCAACGCTGGCCAGATCTCGCCCGGCTATGCCTCGCCGTGGGCCGCCCCGGGCGTGCCGCTGAAGGCTATCAAGTGGCTGCTCGAGCGCCACGCGCCCCTCGCCATCAAGCTGACTGGCGACATCGACCAGTACCTGTGGATGGCGCAGATGCTGCGCAACTGCACCGCCAGCCGCTATGCGGTGAACAAGGAGCGCATGGTGCGCCTGTCCGAGTACAGCCGCGACTGCCTCGACGAACTGCGCGCCGAAACTGGCATCGCCTACGAAAGCCGTAGCCTGGGCACCACCCAGCTGTTCCGCACCCAGGCGCAACTGGATGCCGCGGCCAAGGATATCGCCGTGCTGGAGCAGTCCGGCGTGCCATACGAGTTGCTCGACCGCGACGGCATCGCCCGCGTTGAACCGGCCCTGGACAGCGTGAAAGGTATCCTCGCCGGTGCCCTGCGCCTGCCCAACGACCAGACCGGCGACTGCCAGCTGTTCACCACCAAGCTTGCCGACATGGCCATCAAGCTGGGTGTCGAGTTCCGCTTCGGCCAGGACATCCAGCGCCTGGACTTCGCCGGTGACCGCATCAACGGCGTGTGGATCGACGGCAAGCTGGAAACCGCCGACCGCTACGTGCTGGCCCTGGGCAGCTACTCGCCGCAAATGCTCAAGCCGCTGGGCATCAAGGCGCCGGTGTACCCACTCAAGGGTTACTCGCTGACCGTGCCGATCACCAACGGCGACATGGCGCCGACCTCGACCATCCTGGACGAAACCTACAAAGTCGCCATCACCCGTTTCGACAACCGCATCCGCGTTGGCGGCATGGCTGAAATCGCCGGTTTTGACCTGTCGCTGAACCCGCGTCGGCGCGAAACGCTGGAGATGATCGTCAACGACCTTTATCCTCGCGGCGGCGACCTGAGCCAGGCCAGCTTCTGGACCGGCCTGCGCCCGGCCACTCCGGACGGTACCCCGATCGTTGGTGCCACCGCGTTCCGTAACCTGTTCCTCAATACCGGTCACGGCACCCTGGGTTGGACCATGGCCTGCGGTTCCGGTCGCCTGCTGGCGGACCTGATCGCGCGCAAGAAGCCGCAGATCAGCGCCGAAGGCCTGGACATCTCGCGTTATGGCAACAGCCGCGAGGTGGCCAAGCACGGGCAGAGCGCGCCGGTCCATCAGCAATAAGGCGCCTGTACCGGCCTCTTCGCGGCTGAAGCCGCTCCTACAGGGGTGAGTACAAAAACCTGTAGGAGCGGCTTTAGCCGCGAAGCAATCGACACTGTTCCCTCACCCCGGCGCGGTGGGTACCTACCCCCATCTGCCGCGCCGGGGCTTTACCGATAACCAGAACTGCCAGAAGGCTGCCGCCATGCGTCCCGCCCGTGCCCTGATCGACCTCCAAGCCCTCCGTCACAACTACCGCCTGGCCCGTGAACTGACCGGCGCCAAGGCCCTCGCCGTGGTCAAGGCTGACGCCTACGGCCATGGCGCGGTGCGTTGCGCCCTGGCCCTGGAGACCGAAGCCGACGGTTTCGCCGTGGCCTGCATCGAGGAGGCGCTGGAGCTGCGCGCGGCGGGTATCAAGGCGCCGGTGCTGTTGCTCGAGGGCTTCTTCGAGGCCAGCGAGCTGGCACTGATCGCCGAGCACGACCTGTGGTGCGTGGTGCATTCGCTGTGGCAGCTGGAAGCGCTGGAAAAAACGACGGTACGCAAGCCGCTGACCATCTGGTTGAAGATGGATACCGGCATGCACCGGGTCGGTGTGCACCCGAAGGACTACCAGGACGCCTACCAGCGCCTGCTGGCCAGCGGCAAGGTGTCGCGCATCGTGCTGATGAGCCACTTCGCCCGTGCCGACGAGCTCGACGCCGCTGCAACCGAGCAGCAGGTCGCGGTGTTCGAGGCGGCCCGCCAGGGCCTCAGCGCTGAGTGCAGCCTGCGCAACTCGCCGGCGGTGCTGGGTTGGCCGAGCATCAAGAGCGACTGGGTGCGCCCGGGCATCATGCTGTACGGCGCCACGCCCTTCGAAGTGGAGCAGGCCGAGGCGGCCCGCCTGCAGCCGGTGATGACCCTGCAATCGCGCATCATCAGCGTGCGTGAACTGCCGGCCGGCGAGCCGGTGGGCTACGGCGCCAGGTTCATCAGCCCGCGCCCGACCCGGGTTGGCGTGGTCGCCATGGGTTATGCCGACGGCTACCCCCGCCAGGCACCCACTGGCACCCCGGTGGTGGTGGCCGGCAAGCGCACCCAGCTGATCGGCCGGGTGTCGATGGACATGCTCTGCGTCGACCTCACCGAAGTGCCTGAGGCCACCGTCGGCAGCCCGGTCGAGCTGTGGGGCAAGCAGGTACTGGCCAGCGATGTGGCGATGCAGGCCGGCACTATTCCTTACCAGATCTTCTGCAATCTCAAGCGCGTGCCGCTGGACTATATCGGCGAATAAGGCGCCGAAGCGGACAGGCTGCGGGGCGGTGTGTTGTAAATACTGAACGGCATTGCCATCATATCGTTCACACTTCCCCCACCTCGACCGTTTCTGGAGGCCCACGCTTTGGACGTCGGTGAACGACTGCAAGCCATCCGCAAGCTCAAGGGCTTGTCCCAGCGCGAACTCGCCAAGCGCGCGGGCGTGACCAACAGCACCATCTCGATGATCGAGAAGAACAGCGTGAGCCCGTCGATCAGCTCCCTGCGCAAGGTGCTCAGCGGCATCCCCATGTCCATGGTCGAGTTCTTCTCGGTCGAGCTGGCGCCCGAGAGCCCGACCCAGATTGTCTACAAGGCCCATGAGCTGATCGATATCTCCGACGGCGCGGTGACCATGAAGCTGGTGGGCAAGTCGCACCCCAACCGGGCCATCGCCTTCCTCAACGAGGTGTACCCGCCCGGGGCCGATACCGGTGAAGAGATGCTTACCCACGACGGCGAGGAGACCGGCATCCTGCTCGAGGGCCGTCTGGAACTGGTGGTCGGTACCGAGACGTTCATACTCGAGGCCGGCGACAGCTACTACTTCGAAAGCACCCGCCCGCACCGTTTCCGCAACCCGTTCGAGGAACCGGCACGGCTGATCAGCGCGGCGACCCCGTCGAACTTTTGATCCAGCGCAGTGCATTGATTTTCCAATACCCTTTCCCCGAGTGTGGTTGTTCCACGCTTTCAGGAGTGCCGCTATACTTTTCAACGCTCGCAATTCCGTGGCCGCGGGCGTGATTAGCCACCATGAGGGTGTTCGCGTGAACCAAATCAAGAAGATGCTGGCCATACCAGCAGCCGTTTTCGCCCTTTGGGCAATCAATGCAAACGCTACGACCAACGATGAAATCGCCAAGCGCCTGGCACCGGTAGGCCAGGTGTGCGTCCAAGGCCAGGAGTGCAAGGGCATGGAAGTGGCCGCCACGGCGGGTGGCGGTGGCGCCAAGACACCAGACGACATCATCGCCAAACACTGCAATGCGTGCCATGGCAGCGGCCTGTTGGGCGCGCCGAAAATCGGCGACACCGCGGCCTGGAAAGAGCGCGCCGACCACCAGGGCGGCCTCGACGGCATCCTGGCCAAGGCCATTACCGGGATCAACGCCATGCCACCGAAAGGCACCTGCGCGGACTGCTCGGATGATGACCTGAAAGGTGCGATCAAGAAGATGTCCGGGCTGTAGGCCGGACCTGATTTGCGCAAAGCCCGCCATTGATGGCGGGCTTTGTTTTTGGGTTGCCTGTGCCGGCCCTTTCGCGGCTTAAGCCGCTCCTACAGGTATAGCGCGGTCCCTGTAGGAGCGGCTTAAGCCGCGAAAGGGCCTGAACAGGCAACCAACCCGCTTGAACCCCTGTCCAATCCCTGACCCCAAGGACGACTCAGGAGGCCCCCGATGCATCTCTACTCCATCGACCACGCCGTCGAGCAGGCCCTGGCCCGCCTGCCCACCCATATCCACCTGGGCCTGCCCCTGGGCCTGGGCAAACCCAACGCCTTCGTCAACGCGCTCTATGCACGGGTGCGCGAGCTGCCCGAGCGTCATCTGACGATCTACACCGCCCTGTCCCTCGGCCGCCCACCCCTTGGTGACGGCTTGCAGCGGCGCTTCCTCGAACCCTTCGTCGAGCGCGTATTCGCCGACTACGAGGAGCTCACCTACCTCGCCGACCTGCGCAATGACCAACTGCCGCCGAACATCCGCGTCGAGCAGTTCTTCATGCAGCCCGGCAGCCTGCTGCACAGCGACACCGCACAGCAGGACTACATCAGCAGCAACTACAGCCACGCCGCCCGCGATATCAACGCCAAGGGCCTGAACCTGATCGCCCAGCTGGTGGCGGCAACGCCCGAGCGTCCTGACCACCTGAGCCTGGCCTGCAACCCCGACATCACCCTCGACCTGCTGCCGATGATCGCCCGGCGCCGGGCTGCGGGCGAAACCATCCTGGTGTTAGGGCAGGTCCACGATGAACTGCCCTACATGCCCGGCGATTCGGAGCTGGGCCTGGAGCAGTTCGACCTGTTGATCGACCAGCCAGAGCGGCGCCGCCTGTTTTCCACGCCGAACATGCCGGTGAACACCCAGGACCATTGCATCGGCCTGCATGCCAGCACCCTGGTGCGCGACGGCGGCACTCTGCAGATCGGCATCGGCGCCATGGGCGATGCGGTGACCGCCGCGCTGCTGGCGCGCCAGGGCGACAACGCCGGCTATCGTGCGCTGCTCGATGAACTGGATGTCGGCGCGTGGCAGGCGCTGATCGAGCGGGAAGGGGGGCTGGATACGTTCGCCCAGGGGCTGTACGGCTGCAGCGAGATGTTCGTCAATGGCCTGCTGGCCCTGGCCGAGGCTGGCGTGGTGCGCCGCCCGGCGGATGAGCAGGGCGTGCTGATCCATGGCGGCTTCTTCCTTGGCCCTCGGGCCTTCTACCAGCGCTTGCGCGAGATGCCGCTGGAACAGCGCGCGCGTTTCGCCATGTCTGCCATCAGCTTCATCAACGAGCTCTACGGCCAGGAAGACCTCAAGCGCCGCCAGCGCCGCGACGCCCGCTTCATCAACACGGTGTTCGGCATGACCTTGCTCGGTGCCGGGGTCGCCGACCAGCTGGAGGACGGGCGGGTACTCAGCGGCGTCGGCGGGCAGTACAACTTCGTCGCCCAAGGCCATGCGTTGGAGGGTGGGCGCTCGATCCTGCTGCTGCGCAGCTGGCGCGAGGCGGGCGGCGAGGTTACGTCGAACCTGTTCTGGACCTATGGGCACTGCACCATCCCTCGTCACCTGCGCGATATCGTGGTGACCGAGTACGGCATCGCCGACCTGCGTGGTCAGACCGACAGCGAGGTGATCGCGCGGTTGCTGGCGATCAGCGATTCACGGTTCCAGAGTGAGTTGATAGAGCAGGCCAAGGCAGCGGGCAAGCTGGCCAAGGACTTCAAGCTGGATGCGCGTTACACCGACAACACGCCCGAGCGCCTGGAGGCGATTCGCGCACGGCATCCGCAGCTGTTCCCGGAGTATCCGTTGGGCAGTGATTTCACGGCTGAAGAGCGCGACCTGCTGCGAGCGCTGAACTGGCTCAAGCGCAAGTTCAAGTTGAGCGAGGTGCTGGAGCTGGGCAAGGCTGCGCTGGACGCACCAGCGCCCGAGGCCTATGCGGCGCAGTTGGCGCGCATGGGGCTGGCGGAGCCGCAGGGCTTGAAGGAGGAGCTGTACCAGCGCTTGTTGCTGGCGGGGTTGCAGGTGACCCGATGAAGCTGGGCTTCCCTGGCCCCTGTGGGAGCGGGTTTACCCGCGAATGCGTTGGTGGATTCAACATCGCATTCGCAGGTAAACCCGCTCCCACAGGGTACGCGCAAGGCTTTTAATCGATGAAGCTGACCACTCCGCCTTCCAGCGACTTCACCCGGGCCAGCGACTCGACGCGATAGCCCTGGCTGTCCAGCTCGGCGCGGCCACCCTGGAACGACTTCTCGATGACGATACCCAGGCCGGCCACGGTAGCGCCGGCCTGCTTGATGATCGAGATTAGTGCCTGCGAGGCCTTGCCGTTGGCCAGGAAGTCGTCGATCACCAGCACGCGGTCGCTGCTGTTGAGATGGCGCGGCGAGATGGCCACGGTGTTCTCGGTCTGCTTGGTGAAGGAGTACACCGAGGCAGTCAGCAGGTTCTCGGTCAGGGTCAGCGACTGGTGCTTGCGGGCGAAGATCACCGGCACGCCGAGCTTCAGGCCGGTCATCACCGCCGGGGCGATGCCCGAGGCTTCGATGGTGACGATCTTGGTCACACCGGAGTCGGCGAACAGGCGGGCGAACTCGTCACCGATCAACTGCATCAGCGCCGGGTCGATCTGGTGGTTGAGAAACGCATCGACTTTCAGGACCTGATCGGAAAGCACGATGCCTTCTTCGCGAATCTTCTGCTGCAGTGCTTCCACTGTGTATCTCCGATGTAATGAGTGGCCTGTATGGCCGATTTGTAAGTCCAACTTCGGCGCCAGACTTCGTCACACTGCGTTGCCACTCCTCGCCGTAGCTGGGCTACGACTCGTCGTGTCGCCTTGTGTGCCGAACCCTGGCACTCGAATTTGAACTCACAAATCGACCATACAAGCCACCGTGGCCGCAAGAAGCGGCAAAGTTAAAGAGTAATGGTTGGTCAGCGTTTGAGCATTGCCCGGATATCGGCCAGGGCGTTGTTGCCGCGCGCGGCTTTCACTTCCACGGGGGCATCGTCCAGGCCCTCCCAGGCCAGGTCGTCCGGCGGCAGTTCGTCGAGGAACCGGCTGGGGGTGCAGTCGATGATTTCGCCGTACTGCTTGCGCTTGGCGGCGAAGGTGAAGGCCAGGGTCTGGCGCGCGCGGGTGATGCCCACGTAAGCCAGGCGGCGTTCCTCTTCGATGGTGTCGGCCTCGATGCTCGAGCGGTGGGGGAGGATTTCCTCCTCCATGCCCATGATGAACACGTAGGGGAATTCCAGGCCCTTGGAGGCGTGCAGGGTCATCATCTGCACGCCCTCGGCGTTCTCTTCCTCTTCCTGCTGGCGCTCGAGCATGTCGCGCAGCACCAGCTTGCCGATGGCGTCCTCGATGGTCATGTCACCCTCTTCGTCCTTCTCGAGGGTGTTCTTCAGCGCTTCGACCAGGAACCAGACGTTGCTGATGCGGAACTCGGCAGCTTTGTCGCTGGCGGTCTGCTGGCGGATCCAGTTCTCGTAGTCGATGTCGCGGATCATCTCGTGCAGCGCGGCGATCGGGTCGTCCAGGGCAACCTTGTGGCGCACCCCGTCGAGCCAGTGCTTGAAGCGTTGCAGGCGCTCGGTGTAGCGGGCGTCCAGGTGCTCGCCCAGGCCCATCTCCTCGCTGGCGGCGTACATCGAGATGCCGCGCTCGGTGGAATAGTTGCCGAGCTTTTCCAGGGTAGTCGAGCCGATCTCGCGGCGCGGCACGTTGATCACCCGCAGGTAGGCGTTGTCGTCGTCCGGGTTCACCAACAGGCGCAGGTAGGCCATCAGGTCCTTCACCTCCTGGCGGCCGAAGAAGCTGTTGCCGCCCGACAGGCGATACGGCACCTGGTGGTGCTGCAGCTTCAGTTCGATCAGCTTGGCCTGGTAGTTGCCCCGGTAGAGGATGGCGAAGTCGCTGTACGGGCGGTTGGTGCGCAGGTGCAGGGTGAGGATTTCCATGGCCACGCGCTCGGCCTCGGCTTCCTCGTTCTTGCAGCGGATCACGCGGATCTCGTCGCCCACGCCCATTTCGCTCCACAGCTGCTTTTCGAAGGCATGCGGGTTGTTGGCGATCAGCACGTTGGCGCAGCGCAGGATGCGGCTGGTGGAGCGGTAGTTCTGCTCGAGCATGACGATCTTCAGGGAGGGGTAGTCCTCCTTGAGCAGCATCAGGTTTTCCGGGCGGGCGCCGCGCCAGGCGTAGATCGACTGGTCGTCGTCGCCGACCACGGTGAACTGGTTGCGCATGCCGATCAGCATCTTCACCAGCAGGTACTGGCTGGCGTTGGTGTCCTGGTATTCGTCCACCAGCAGATAGCGCACGCGGTTCTGCCAGCGTTCGAGCACCTCGGGGTGCTCCTGGAACAGCTTGACCGGCTGCAGGATCAGGTCGTCGAAGTCCACCGCGTTGAACGCCTTGAGCGTGCGCTGGTAGTGGGTGTAGACGATGGCGGCGGTCTGCTCGCGCGGGTTGCGCGCCTTTTCCAGGGCTTCAGGCGGCAGGATCAGGTCGTTCTTCCAGGCACCGATCATGTTCTTGATCTCGTCGATGCCGTCGTCGCCGGAGTATTCCTTCTGCATGATGTCCGACAGCAGCGCCTTGATGTCGGATTCGTCGAAGATCGAGAAGCCCGGCTTGTAGCCCAGGCGCTCGTGCTCCTTGCGGATGATGTTCAGCCCCAGGTTGTGGAAGGTGCACACCGTCAGGCCCCGGCCTTCCCCTGGACGCAGCAGGGTGCCGACCCGCTCCTTCATCTCGCGCGCGGCTTTGTTGGTAAACGTCATCGCCACGATGTACTGGGCGCGGATGCCGCAGTTCTGGATGAGGTGGGCAATCTTGCGCGTGATCACGCTGGTCTTGCCCGAGCCTGCACCGGCAAGCACCAAAAGAGGGCCGCCGACGTAGTCACGGGCTTCCTGTTGCCGGGGATTGAGTCGGGACATGCTAGAAACCGGGGGTCGCCAGAAAATAGCCGCGCATTCTAACAGGCCTCGCGCGGTTGTGGCGCGACCGTCTGACGCGTGAGTC
Organism: Pseudomonas entomophila; assembly: GCF_018417595.1. Lineage (NCBI taxonomy): Bacteria > Pseudomonadati > Pseudomonadota > Gammaproteobacteria > Pseudomonadales > Pseudomonadaceae > Pseudomonas > Pseudomonas entomophila. The sequence goes on along the minus strand of NZ_CP070982.1, from coordinate 5,823,578 downwards.
AATGTTTTCTCATGGCTTGGTCGCCGCCAGTGGCTGCCGATCCTTTCGCAAATCCCCGAAATCCTGTTTGCCGGTTGCGCGGGTTTCGCGCAGGATGCACGTCAAAATACGTCGGGTTCGCGGCCAGGGCATGGCCATGACTAAAAGTGAAAATCATTTTCACTTGGATGCGGTAGGATACGCCGCGCCCGTCGATTCACCGCCACGTCTAAGGAGCCCGCTTGTCCACGCCTGCCGAACCTCTGCGTTTGCTGCTGTTGGCCGATGAGCCGGAATGGGCCGCGCGTCTGCGCGAGTGCCTGCAGCCACTGGACGGTACAGTGGTGCTGCTGACCGCGCCCAACTGGGCGGCGGTCGACAGCCTGTTCGCCAACGACCGCCAGGCCGTGGTGCTGGCCACCCCGGCGCTGCAGCCGGCGCCGGGGCGCTGCGAGCTGCCGACCATCCTGCTGCTGGAGCAGGAACCGGCCACTACGCCGGTGGGGGTCAGCGACTGGCTGGTGCTGACGCAACTGAGCAGCGATGCCCTGCGCCGCTCCCTGCGCCATGTGCGTGAGCGCGGTGTGCTGGTCGCCACCTTGCAGCGCCTGGCCGAGCAGGACCCGCTGACCGGCATCGCCAACCGGCAAGGCTTCCAGGCCTTGCTCACGGCACGGCTGGCGGAGAACGACGGACGTGGCCTGGCCCTCGGCCACCTCGACCTGGACAACTTCCGCCACGTCAACGATGCCCTGGGTCATCAAGGTGGCGATCGCCTGATCCTGCAGGTGGTGGCGCGGCTGAAGGCGCAGCTGGCCGCTGGCGACCAGCTGGCGCGGCTGGGCAGCGACGAGTTCGCCCTGCTGATCGACACCCGCCGCGATGCCAACCGCGCCGAGTGGATGGCCGAGCGTATTGTCGAAGCGCTGACCGAACCCTACTGGATCGACGGCGAGAGCCTGTTGCTCGGCTGCAGCCTGGGCATCGCCCATGCCCGCGCCCAGGCGGGCGCCGACCCGTTGATGTGGCACGCGCACATCGCCATGCGCCAGGCCAAGGGCAGCCAGGGCTGCACCTTCCACGTGTTCAACGAGCGCATCAACCGCAACGCCCGCAGCCTCGCCGACCTGGAAAGCGAATTGCGCCGCGCGCTGCGCCGCGACGAACTGGAGCTGCACTACCAGCCGCGCCTGAACCTCACTGACGGGCGCATCGTCGGCCTCGAGGCGCTGGTGCGCTGGAACCACCCCGAGCGTGGCCTGCTGGCCCCCAGCGAGTTCGTCCCGCTGGCCGAGCAGAGCGGCCTGATCGTGCCGCTGGGCTACTGGGTGATCTCCCGCGCCTTGAGCGACATGCAGGCCCTGCGCGAACGCGGCCTGGCGCCGCTGCACATGGCGGTCAACCTGAGCTTCCGCCAGTTCCAGGACAGCCAGTTGCTGGCCACCCTGAGCCGGCTGATCGTCGAGCATGGCGTCGATGCGCGCTGGCTGGAATTCGAACTCACCGAAACCGCGGTGATGCGCCGCAACGAGCTGGTGCGCCAGACCATGGACGCGCTGGGGCGCCTGGGCGTGCGCTTCTCGCTGGACGACTTCGGTACCGGCTTCTCCTCGTTCGTGCACCTGAACAGCCTGCCGATCACCCTGCTCAAGGTGGACCGCAGCTTTGTCGGTGGCATGGAACAGCGCGAAGAGAACCGCAAGCTGGTGCACGCGATGATCAACCTGGCGCACAACCTCAACCTGGAGGTGGTGGCCGAGGGCGTGGAGAGCGAGGAGCAGATGGCTTTGCTGCGGGCGTTCGGCTGCGACCAGGTGCAGGGCTTCCTGGTCAGCCGGCCGTTACCGGTGGCGGCGTTGATCGAGTACCTGTCGCAGTCACAGCCGCCGCGCCTGCTGGACATCCTGTAGGAGCGGCTTGAGCCGCGATCACCCGCAAAGCGGGTGCCAGGCACCGCGTTGCCCTTATCGCGGCTGAAGCCGCTCCTACAGGTGTGCGGGGACCGCTGCTTTCGCGCTAACCCCCGCCTTGCCGATCATCCGCTTCATCCGCCATTCAAAGCCGAACGTCAGCGCCACCGAGGCGCACGCCAGCCCCAACGCCAGGCCCCACCAGATACCCGGCGCGCCACCACCCAGGGTGAAGGCGAACAGCCAGGCGCACGGCGCGCCCACCAGCCAGTAGCACACCGCGCCGATGAGGAAGGTGGTGCGGGCGTCCTTCAGGCCCCGGATCGAGCCCATGGCGATGGTCTGCACGCCGTCGAACAGCTCGAACCACGCCGCCACCATCACCAATTGCACCGCCAGCTGGAAGATTGGCGCGAAGGCCGGGTCGTGGCGATTCACCAGCAAGGCCACCAGTTCGTTCGGCAGCACCAGGAACAACACGGCGAAGCCGAGCATCAGCGACGCCCCGAAACCGATACCCACCCGCCCGGCGCTGCGTGCCGCGAGCAGGTTGCCAGCACCGTAGTACAGGCCGACGCGCATGGTCACGGCGTACGAAAGCCCCGTCGGGACCATGAACGCGGTCGAGACGATCTGCAGGGCGATCTGGTGCGCCGCCAACTGCGTGCTGCCGAGCACGCCCATGCACAGGGCGGCGAAGGCGAACAGCCCGACTTCGACCATGTAGGTGCCGCCGATCGGCAGGCCCAGGCGCCACAGCTCGCGCAGCGCCGGCAGCGAAGGCCGCCACAGCCCCTTGCGCAGCGGGTATTGCTCATAGGCCTTGTGCCAGCGGATATACAGCGCCAGGGACACGGCCATGCCCAGCGACACCAGCGCGGTGACCAGGCCGATGCCCATCAGGCCCAGCTTGGGCAGGCCGAACATGCCTTCGATGAGCGCATGGTTGAGCAGGTAGTTGAGCACCGTGCCGGCCAGGCTGATGACCATCACCGGCGTCGAGCGGCCCAGGGCGCTGGTGAAGCCGCGCAGGGCCATGAAGGTCATGTAGCTGGGCAGGGCCAGCGGCAGCAGGGTGAGGAACTGCATCGCCGAGTCGACGTTCTCCGGCTTCTGGCCAAACAGCAGCAGCGCGGGCTTGAGGTTCCACAGCACCAGCGCCGAGACGATGGCCAGGCCCCAGGCCAGCCACAGGCCGCTCTGCGCCAGGCGCGTGGCGCCCTCGATGTCGTTGGCGCCCTTGCGGATTGCCACCAGGGTGCCGACTGCGGCGATCACCCCCAGGCAGAAGATCGACACGAACGAGTAGCTCGCCGCGCCCAGGCCGCCACCGGCCAGGGCTTGAGGGCTGATGCGGGCCATCATCAGGGTGTCGGTCAGCACCATCAGCATGTGCGCCAGCTGCGAGGCGATCAGTGGCCCGGCCAGGCGCAGCAGAGCCTTGAGTTCGGTGGTGGGCGCGACATGCATGGGGCGATCCTTCTCGATGATCCTGTTGAGCGAAGGGTCGATTCTGAGGCTTCGGTCAGCTTTGCACAAAAGGATAAAAGCGATCATTGCCATGAGTCTGACTCATGCCTGTATGATCTGGCATTGCCTTCTCGGCCCCGCATGACAGGTGCGCCATGTCTCGCCAGCTCCCCCCGCTCTATGCGCTGCGTGCATTCGAAGCCGCGGCCCGGCTGAGTTCCTTTACCCGCGCAGGTGAAGAGCTGTCGATCACCCAGAGCGCCGTCAGCCGGCATATCCGCACCCTCGAAGAGCACTTTGCCTGCCGCCTGTTCGTGCGTAGCGGGCGCAGCTTGCAGCTGACCGAGGCGGCGCGGATGCTGCTGCCCGGCGTGCGCGATGGTTTCGCCGCCCTGGAGCGGGCCTGCGACGCCTTGCGCGGGGAGGACGACATCCTGCGCATGAAGGCGCCGTCCACCCTCACCATGCGCTGGTTGCTGGCGCGCCTGAGCCGCTTCCGGCACCTGCAGCCGGGCAACGAGGTGCAACTGACCAGCGCCTGGATGGACGTCGATCATGTGGACTTCAACCAGGAACCGTTCGACTGTGCGGTGCTGCTCAGTGACGGCAATTTCCCGGCGGATTGGGAAGTGCGCCGGCTGTTCTCCGAGCTGCTGATTCCGGTGGGCGCGCCGGACCTGCTCGACGAGGCACCCTGGGACGAGCGGCGTCTGGCCGGCATGGAGCTGCTGCACCCGACCCCCGACAAGCGTGATTGGCGCGCCTGGCTGGCGCGCATGGGGCTGACCGACAAGGTGTCGCTCAAGGGCGGGCAGGTGTTCGACACCCTGGAACTGGGCATGATCGCCGCCGCGCGGGGTTATGGCATTTCGATGGGTGACCTGCTGATGGTGGCCGAGGATGTCGCCCAGCGGCGCCTGAGCCTGCCGTGGCCGACGGCGGTGGCCAGTGGCATGGATTATTACCTGGTGTGGCCCAGGACGCGGCCGGGTGGCGAGCGGTTGCGGCGGTTGAGCGCCTTCTTGCAGGAAGAGGCGGTGGCGATGGACCTGCCAGCCGTGCGGATTCTTCCAGCGATTTAAGCAACCTGTGGGAGCGGGCTTGCCCGCGAATCTGGCGACGCGGTGGAAGGCACCGGCTATGCCGGTGTTCGCGGGCAAGCCCGCTCCCACAGGGTGAAAGACCACAAATGTCAAACGTGTCCGCAAAGGTTTGCGAATACCCCGGTCCGACACTCAAGTATTCCCCCGCGACGCCGATCCAATGGCACCAGCGTCCCGGAAGAGGGCGCGATTACCCGTCGATCAGAAAGCGGGCGGTCAGCGTGATCAGGATGATCCCGGCCTCTTGCCAGGAGCTTCCCATGTCCCAACCGCGTGCCCGGATTGCCTCGCAACTCGGTGTCGCCCTCGCCGTCGTGCTGGCGTTGGTGATTACCGGCAGTACCCTGTTCGCCCTGCGTTCGCTGGACGACGCCAACCTCACCACCCGCCAGGCGCACCTGGCCAGCGAGGCGCGGCTGCTGGCCGACCAGCTCGATACCTTCCACGGTTCGCTCAAGGACAACACCCAGCGCCTGAGTGGCCTGTTCGAGCGACGTTTCGCCTCGGGCCTGGCGGTGCACGCGGGCGAGACGGTCAACGTGGCGGGCGCGCAGACACCGGCCCTGTACCTTGGCGACCACCTGTTGAACAACGATTTCCAGCAGGTCGACGAGTTCCAGCGGATGACCGCCGGGGTCGCCACCCTGTTCGTGCGCAGCGGCGACGACTTCGTGCGCATCAGCACCAGCCTGACCAAGCAGGACGGCAGCCGTGCCATCGGCACCCAGCTCGATCGCCAGCACCCGGCCTATTCGAAGCTCATGGCCGGGCAGACCTACGTCGGCCGCGCGGTGCTGTTCGAGCGCAACTACATGACCCGCTACGTGCCGGTGCGCGACGGCGCTGGCCGGGTGATCGCCGTGCTGTTCGTCGGCTTCGACTACACCGACGCGCAGAGCGCCCAGTTCGCCAACCTCAAGCGTTTCCGCATTGGCCAGACCGGCTCGCTGGCGCTGCTCGACGAGCAGGGCAAATGGTTGGTGCCGCCGGCAGCGGCGGGTAACGCCGATGGCCAGGTTTTCAAGGGTTTCGAGCCGGGGCAGGGGCGCTTCTGGGCCAGCGCCGACGAGCAGCTGTTCAGCGTTGTCGTGCCATTCGCCGAGGGCCCGTGGACCGTGGTGGCGAGCATGCCTGAAGGGGAAATCCGCGAGGTGACCTGGAGCGTCGGTTTGCGCCTGGCCATCGGCAGCCTGCTGGCCATGCTCCTGGCCGTCGCCGCCACGCTGTGGCTGCTGCGCCGCAAGCTGCGCCCGTTGGGTGACCTGGTGCGCCAGGCCGAAGCCCTCGGTGCGGGCGACCTCAATGCCCGCCTGAGCGTGACCAGCCATGACGAGATCGGCCAGCTGGCGCGCAGCTTCAACCAGATGGGGGAAGCCCTGGCGACCATGGTCGAGCACATCCGCAGCGCCTCCGATCAGGTCAGCGGCCGCGCCCGTTCGCTGTCGGGGCTTTCGTCCGGTGCCTGCGAAGGCATGGACCAGCAGTCCGGCGAGATCACCAGCATGGCTGGTGCGGTGGAGGAGTTCAGCGCCACCTCGATGAACATCGCCGACAACATGGCCGGCACCGAGCGCATGGCCCGTGACAATGCCCAGCAGACCCGCATCGGCCGCACGGCCATGGACGAAGCGTCAGCCTCGCTCAAGCAGATCGCCGAAGCCCTCGGTGGTACGGCGGCGGTGATGGATACATTGGGTGCGCGCTCGCAGGAAATCGGCGGCATCGTCGGGGTGATCACCGCGATTGCCGAGCAGACCAACCTGCTGGCGCTGAACGCCGCCATCGAAGCGGCCCGGGCCGGCGAGCAGGGGCGTGGTTTCGCGGTGGTGGCCGATGAAGTCCGTGGTTTGGCCGCGCGCACCCGCCAGGCCACCGACGAGATCTCCGGCATGATCGCCAGCATCCAGCAGCAGACCGGTCACGCCATCAGCACCCTGGAGCAGGGCAACCAGCTGATGCAGGAAGGCTTGGCGCGCAACGACAAGGTGGCCGAGGCGTTGGCGCGCATCGACGAGCAGAGCAGGGTTGCCGGTGAGCAGTTCACGGTGATCAGCACCGCGACCCAGGAGCAGAGCAGCACGGCAACCGTGCTCAGCCGCAATTTGCAGAGCATCGCCCAGGCCAACAGCGAGCAGCGTGACGTGGCCAATGAGCTGGCGATGACGGCGCGGGAGCTGGAAGGGTTGGCGGGGCAGTTGCGCCAGGAAGTGGATCGGTTCCGGGTCAAGTAACAGCGGTTGTCCGTACCGGCCCCTTCGCGGGTTTACCCGCGAAGGGCCGCAAGCCCTACATCGCCCCCAGGTCCAACGCCTGCGCACATGCCTGCAACGACCTGCGCTCGCTCTGCGCATACAGCGCCAACTCATCCTGCACAGCCAGCCCCAGCGCCTGCTCGAAGGCCTCGCGGTTGGCATTGCTGCCGTACTCCGCCTGCCTGTCGTCGCCCAGGTTGGACTGGAAGATCCCTGCCGCGCTCACCGGCAGGAAGTCCTCGTACACCAATGCCTCGTAATGCACATGCCCGGCGTCGATCAACCCTTGCAGGGTGGTCGGGCGATCCGCCTGGCCGCGTGCCGCCAACCCTTTCTCGGTGGCGAAATAGCGGAAGTACGCCAGCCCTTGCTCGCGCATCTGCGCCAGGTCATCCGGAAATTCGGCGAAGTGCTGTGCGAGCAGCGTCATGTAGCGCTCGGCATTGGCTTCGGCCGGTGCGCCGCCCAGGGCCGCGCGGGTCGCATCGAGCAGGCGGTCGTACAGTTGCCGCCCCTTGGGCGTCAGCGCCGCGCCACGCTGCTCGATCTCGCCGAAGCGCGCGGTATGGCTGCCCTGGGCATCGCTGAAGGCGACCTTCTCCTGCAGAGCCTTGAAGCTGGTCTGGCGCAGGAGGATCGGGTGGCGGCGAGTGGGCGGGCCTTCGACCACGGCCTTGGGCGGGATACCCTTGGCCGGCATGCCGAGCTGGATCGCGTCGATGTCCAGGGTGCGTGGCGTCAGGTGATTGATGTGCGGGCCCTTGAACGCCACCACATCGGCGATCAGCCGGTGCTGGTCGTGCAGTTGCTGGTACTGCTCGGCGGTGACGGTGGCTTCCTGGTGCCAGCGGAAGGTATGCAAGGCTTCCTGAACGAAGGTGTCGGCGTCGGACGCGCTCAGGCCGCCGTCACGCTCGCACTGGTCGATCAGTTCCAGCACGCGGGGGGTGAAAATCTGCCGCTTGGCCAGGATGCCCTGGGCCAGCTCGCGCAGTTTCGGGTTGTCGATCAGTTCCAGGCGCAGCAACGAGGTGAACACGCGGAACGGGCTGATATGCAGCGACTGCTCATGCACCGCGCGGAACGCGGTGGAGTGCACCGGCACGCCGGCCGAACTCAGGTCGTAGTAGCCAACCGGCTCCATGCCCATCACCGCGAACAGGCGGGCGATGGTGGCCAGTTCTGCGGCGGTGCCGACGCGGATGGCGCCGTGACGCTCCTGGTCGAGGCGCTCGATCTCACCGGTCCAGCGCAGGGCTTCGGCCACTTTGGGCTGCTCGGCCATGACCTGGCGGTTGATCTCGCTCACCAGCTCGAGCAGCGTGCCGTACAGGGGCACTTCCTGCTTGTACATGAGCGACATGGCGGCGGAGAACCGCGCGCGGATGCTGTCGGGGCTGACGAAATCGTGGGCGGGCATCGCAAGCTTCCTGGGTGAGTGAGGACCCTTACATGAAAGCTGGGAATGGAGTGGCCGTACAAGCGAAAAAAAGTGCGGGTTTCATTCCTTTTTTGATCGATCTTTAGGTCCCACAGGCGAGCGCGTTGTCATGTGGGAGCGGCCTTGTGTCGCGAAAGGGCCGCAAAGCGGCCCCGACCTTCTCAAGCCTGAAGCTGCTCGCGAACCCACTCCACCAAGGCCCGCACCTTCGGCACTTCCGCCGCATGCTCGGCAAACGCCAGGTAATGCGCGCCATTGCTTTTCATTGAATGATCCCAGGCCACCACCAGGCTGCCTTCGGCCAGCTCCTTCGCCACCAGGTAACGTGGCACCAATGCCACGCCACAGCCGGCCTGCGCCGCGCTCAAGGCCATGTAGAAAGTATCGAAGCGTGGCCCGTGATAGCTGTTGTCGGTGTGCAGCCCCTGCTCCAGGAACCACTCGTGCCAGGCCTCCGGCCGCGAGGTGCTCTGCAGCAGCACCAACTCCGCCACCGCGCCCGCGTCAGCCAGCGTGCGGCCTTGCAGCAGTTCCGGCGCGCACACCGGCAGCACCTCCTCGCCGAACAACTCCACGCAGGTAGCCCCCGGCCAGGTGCCCTGGCCAAAGAAGAACACCACGTCGGCCGAGCCCTGCAGCAGGGCGAACGGTTCCATCTCGTTGCGGATGTCCAGGTGGATGTTCGGGTGGCGCTTGCCGAAGCCCTTGAGGTGCGGAATCAGCCAGCGCACGCCGAAACTCGGTTGAGTGGCTACCTTCAGTACTTCGGTCTGCGTGCCGTAGCTGAGTACGTAGCGGCTGGACATGTCGACCTGGGTGAGGATCTTGTTGACCTCGGCCAGGTACAGGGCGCCGGCGGGCGTGAGCTGCAGGCGCCGGCGAATGCGCAGGAACAGGTGATGGCGCAGCATCTCCTCGAGCTGCGCCACCTGCTTGCTCACCGCGCTCTGCGTCAGGTGCAGCTCCTCGGCGGCGCGGGTGAAGCTCAGGTGGCGGGCTGCAGCCTCGAAGCACTGCAGGGCGGTCATGGAAGGCACCAGGCGTTTGGACATAGCGGTCTCTGCGGCTCGAATCATTACCTGGCGGAATGATATGCGGAATAAAGGTCGTTTGTTGCACCTGTGTAATCGGATTAATACTGACCCACGTCATTTTCCAACCCTTCACCCGATGTAGGAGAAGCACATGGTTGCTGGATTGCTCGAACGCCTCGGCGTTGCCGCCGCGGCTCACACCCAGGGCGACCACCCTGTCCACACCCCGATCGACGGCAGCCAGATCGCCTCGGTGAAACTGCTCGGCAAGGCCGACACCACCGCCCGCATCGACCAGGCGCAACAGGCCTTCGAAGCCTGGCGCAATGTCCCGGCGCCACGCCGTGGCGAGCTGGTGCGCCTGTTCGGCGAAGTGCTGCGCGAGCACAAGGCCGACCTGGGTGAGCTGGTGTCGATCGAAGCCGGCAAGATCACCCAGGAAGGCCTGGGTGAAGTGCAGGAAATGATCGATATCTGCGACTTCGCCGTGGGCCTGTCGCGCCAGTTGTATGGCCTGACCATCGCCTCCGAGCGCCCGGGCCACCACATGCGTGAAAGCTGGCATCCGCTGGGTGTGGTCGGCGTGATCAGCGCCTTCAACTTCCCGGTGGCGGTGTGGGCGTGGAACGCTGCGCTGGCGCTGGTGGCCGGCAACGCCGTGGTATGGAAGCCGTCCGAGAAAACCCCGCTTACCGCCCTGGCCTGCCAGGCACTGTTCGAAAAGGCCCTGAAAGCCTTCGGTGATGCGCCGGCCGGCCTGAGCCAGCTGGTGATCGGCGGCCGCGAAGCCGGCGAAGCCCTGGTCGACGACCCGCGCGTGCCGCTGGTCAGCGCCACCGGTAGCACCCGCATGGGGCGTGAAGTCGGCCCGCGTGTAGCGGCGCGCTTCGGCCGCAGCATCCTCGAGCTGGGCGGCAACAACGCCATGATCCTGGCTCCGAGCGCCGACCTGGACCTGGCCGTGCGCGGCATCCTGTTCTCGGCGGTGGGCACCGCTGGTCAGCGCTGCACCACCCTGCGCCGGCTGATCGTCCACCGTTCGATCAAGGATGAAGTGGTGGCCCGGGTCAAAGCCGCCTACGGCAAGGTGCGCATCGGCGACCCACGCAAGGATAACCTGGTCGGCCCGCTGATCGACAAGCTGTCGTTCGATGCCATGCAGGGCGCGCTGGCCAAGGCCCGCGACGAAGGCGGCCTGGTGTTCGGTGGCGAGCGTCAGCTGGCTGACCAGTACCCCAACGCCTACTACGTGTCGCCCGCCATTGCCGAGATGCCGGCCCAGAGCGACGTGGTGCGCCACGAGACCTTCGCGCCGATCCTCTACGTGCTGGCCTATGACGACTTCGAAGAGGCACTGCGCCTGAACAACGAGGTGCCTCAGGGACTGTCCTCGTGCATCTTCACCACCGACATTCGCGAGGCCGAGCGCTTCCAGAGTGCCTCGGGCAGTGATTGCGGTATCGCCAACGTCAACATCGGCACCAGCGGTGCGGAGATCGGTGGCGCGTTTGGTGGCGAGAAGGAGACCGGGGGCGGGCGTGAGTCCGGTTCGGATGCCTGGAAAGGCTACATGCGTCGCCAGACCAACACCGTGAACTATTCGCGCGAGCTGCCGCTGGCGCAGGGCATCGTGTTCGACTGATGATCGCAGGCGGGGGCCTTGCCCCCGTTTCGCGGCACAAGGCCGCTCCCACAGGGTTCGGCGAGATTCCTGTGGGAGCGGCCTTGCGTCGCGAAAGGGTCGCAACGCGGCCCCAGAGGCAATAAGAACAATAGCTGGAGCCGGGTCATGTCCGAACTGCGTCAAGAATGTCTGTGGGAATTCGTCACCCAGCCGACCGTGGCCGCCCAGGCCCTGGCCGGCGAGCACAAGGCCGATGTCTGCGTGATCGGTGGCGGCATCACCGGCCTGTCCGCAGCGATCCACCTGCTGGAGCAAGGCAAGTCGGTGATCCTGCTGGAGGCCTGGAAGATCGGCCATGGCGGCTCCGGGCGCAACGTCGGCCTGGTCAACGCCGGCACCTGGATCCGCCCTGACGACGTCGAGGCAACACTCGGCCACAAGCAGGGCAGCCGCCTGAACAAGGTGCTGGGTGAGGCGCCGGGCGAAGTGTTCGCCATGATCGAGCGCCTGGGGATCGACTGCCAGGCCCAGCACAAAGGCACCTTGCACATGGCGCACAACGCCACCGGCATCGCCGACCTGGAAGCCCGCCACCAGCAGTGGACCCGGCGCGGCGCCGACGTCGAGCTGCTGACCGGCGCGCAATGCCAGGAATACTGCGGTACCGACAAGATTTCCGCCGCGCTGCTCGACCGCCGCGCCGGCACCATCAACCCCATGGGGTATACACAAGGCCTGGCCGCCGCCGTGAGCCGGCTGGGCGGCAAGCTGTTCCAGCAGTCCTCGGTCGAAGGCCTGGAGCGCGACGGCGACGCCTGGCGGGTGAAGACCGCGCGCGGCGCGGTGCGCGCCGACAAGGTGGTGATTTCCACGGGCGCCTATACCGAAGGCGACTGGAGCAACCTGCAGAAGCACTTCTTCCGTGGCTATTACTACCAGGTTGCCTCCAAACCCTTGCAGGGCGCGGCTGCCGACAAGGTCCTGCCCCATGGCCAGGGCTCCTGGGACACCCGCACCGTGCTCAGCAGCATCCGCCGCGACGACCAGGGCCGCCTGCTGCTCGGCAGCCTCGGCCGGGTCGACAACAAGCCGGCGTGGTTCGTGCGCAGCTGGGCCGACCGCATTCAAAGCCATTACTACCCGGAACTGGGCAAGGTCGAATGGGAGATGCACTGGACCGGCTGCATCGACTTTACCCCCGACCACCTGATGCGCCTGTTCGAGCCGGCCCCGGGGCTGGTGGCGGTGACTGGCTACAACGGGCGGGGCAACACCACCGGTACGGTGATTGGCCGGGCCTTTGCCGAGTTTCTGCTCAAGGATGACCCGGACAGTTTGCCGATTCCGTTTTCGCCGATGAAACCGGTGAGCGCGCCGTCGTTGCGCACGGCGTTCTATGAGTCGGGGTTCTCGCTGTACCACGCGGGGCAGTGTTTGCGGGTGGTGTTGTAGCCGGTTCGCCAGCAAGGCTGGCTCCTACAAGGAGTCAGCCTTGCTGGCGAATCACTTGTGCAACCAACTCAGGAACCCGCCTTTCTTCACCACCGTCGGTTTCTGCAGCAACAGCGATTCACGCTTCTGCCGACGGAAGCGCTGCAACTTGGTCAATGCCGATTTCACATCCCCGCTCTGGGTCAGGCAACCGCGTATCTGTTCCTTGTCGATGCGATAGAGCACACAGCCCGTCAGGGCGCGGAATTCGACGGGCGAGGCCTCGTCATCCACCAGCCCTTCCAGCCCCAGCACTTCTCCTGGCCCCATGCGTCCACCCTCGACTACCCGCTCGCCATCACGCACCGACGCTGATACCACGCCACGGCTGATCAACAGCACATGCTCTGAACGCTCGCCGATCCCAAGGATCACCTGGTCGGCCGGGTACTCCACCGTGGTCATGCGCTGGCTCAGGCTGTCGCGCTCGTCGCTGGTCAGCGAGCGGAACACCCGCACCTCCTCCAGCAGCTCGCGCTGGCGGCTGCGCGGGGGCACGCCGGTCTCGACGTTCCAGATCACGCCGCTGGCCTCCAGGTGGCGATGGGCCAGGTCGAACAGCTGGTTGCGCACTTCGGTCTTGCGCGTCATGTCGGCGATGAAACCGCTGGCCTCGTACTCCACCGACTCCAGCGTCGAGGCCTTCACCGTGACCTTGGGCGCCGGCTTGTCCAGCAGGATGCTGGTGCCCTGCAGGGTTTTTTCCAGGGCGTCGAACACCCGTTGCGGACGCACCTTGGCCGGTACCACCACGCTGATCGACACCCCGTGCACCTCGGCCGGGCGGCTGAAGTTGAGGATCTTGGCCTTGGCCGCCACCGAGTTGGGGATCACCGCCAGGCTGCTGTTGCCGGTGATCAGACGGGTGGCGCGCCAGTCGATATCGACGACCTTGCCCTCGGTGCCGTCGATGGAGATCGAGTCGCCGATCTGGTAGGGCCGTGTGGTGTTCAGCACGATCCCCGAGAACACGTCGGCCAGCGTGCTCTGCAAGGCCAGGCCGATGACGATGGCCATCACCCCGGAGGTGGCCAGCAGGCCCTTGACCGGCAACTGCATCACATAGGCCGCCGCCGCCACCGCCGCCACCAGGAAGATCAGCGCCCCCACCACATCCTGCAACAGGCGCCCGCCGTGGCTGCCGCGTGCCACCAGCAACAGGCCGAACACCACCGTCACCGTGCGCGCGCCGAACAGCCACCAGCCGATTGCCAGCACCGTGGCCATCAGGTTGCGCGATACGTCGTCGGCCCAGGGCGGCGGTTGCAGCGGGCTCATGCCCGCAGCCAGCAGGACCCAGCTGAACAGCAGGAAGATCGCCAGCCGCGAGGCGATGCGCCAGGCGCGGCGTTCCAGGGGGATCAGGTGCCAGAGCAGCAGGTCGAGGAAGATCAGGGCGGTGCCGAGCAACAACGGGGAAGACTGGATGAAAGCCAGCATGATGGTCTCGGTGCGGGGGAGGGCAGTGGCTAGTAATAGAGCAGGTTGAAGGGGCACGCAATGGGCATGCAGGAAGCGTAGAGTTGTTTGCTTCGAGGGCACGCCATTCTTGCCGTAGGCCGATGAGTTGGAAACAATGGCCCGTGGCCGAAACCGCGCGTTCCTCGCGTGCGCCAGGCCGGCATTGGGATTGCCCGGGCAAGCGGCAGTCACCAGATGCTCTTCGATTTTTTCCAGGAGGTTGCAGTGGCTACAGGGACGTTATCGGCAGAAGCGATTTTCGAGAAGTACCACCGGTTCGACGACGGTTATCTGTTGGCTTTCGAGTATCAGGAAGCCGTTGATGGAGCCCTCAGTTTTGCGATGACCTTCAACGGCCGTGACAACTGGGCCGACGGCAATGTCTGGCGACATGTCAGGGTCGTGGTCGAAGATGTTCGGGAGTTATCCCTGAAAGTATTCAGCGATGAATTCCGGCGGATCTATCTCAGCGTCAAACTGCTGAAATTCGATGGCCTTTGGTGCGTCGATGTAAACGGTATGTATGGCGGCGCCGAGGACCCTCGCTCACTCGACGAGGTGCGCCGTGACGGTGAGTTCTATGTATTGGGCGGCCATGTTCGTGCAGAGGAGCTTCCCGAGCATGAATAACGAACAGGTTTGTGGACTGTCAGCACCTGGACGATTCCGTAACCATGTGTGAAACCCTCAGGTTCATCAATCTCCTGATGTTCGGGTGTGTGATGGTGTCCGCATTCGCCCTGGCTATCTATGCCTGGTTCTTCGCCAGGCAGCGCGGTCTGGACATCAACACCTTCGAAGGGGCAGGCGAGGTCCACAGGCTGGCCATGACCTTCGAGCACAAACTGCTCTCGGTGTTGCTCATCCTGGGGCTTTATGTGTTCCCCGTGTTGCTTGTCCTGTCGTTCGGTCCCTTGATCTGGGGGCTGTTCCAGGGGTGCGAGTACAGGCTCAGTGGTCGGCACTCTCACATTGTCTGGAAACTGGTCCGTTAAGCAGCGCTGCGCGAAGCGAATTCTATCGTTCTTAAGATAGAACGCTACGGCCATTTTTCACCGTCTACCGACTCAAAGGTGATGATTCTAATCTTTGTCCATCAACGCGAAACACCGATGGCAACGACAATCACACACCTTTGGGAGCAACGACCATGAGCAAATTCACCTACAACCGCCTGAACAAAGACGACGCCGCCGTACTGTTGGTGGACCACCAGGCGGGCCTGTTGTCGCTGGTGCGCGACATCGAGCCGGACCGTTTCAAGAACAACGTGCTGGCCCTGGCGGACCTGGCCAAGTACTTCAACCTGCCGACCATCCTCACCACCAGCTTCGAGCAAGGCCCCAACGGTCCGCTGGTGCCGGAGCTGAAAGAACTGTTCCCGGATGCCCCGTACATCGCCCGCCCCGGCCAGATCAACGCCTGGGACAACGAGGACTTCGTCAAGGCGGTGAAGGCCACCGGCAAGAAGCAGCTGATCATCGCCGGCGTGGTGACTGAAGTGTGCGTGGCGTTCCCGGCGCTGGCGGCCCTGGAAGAGGAGTTCGAGGTGTTCGTGGTCACCGACGCTTCCGGCACCTTCAATGAAATGACCCGCGACGCCGCGCACAACCGCATGAGCCAGGCCGGTGCGCAACTGATGACCTGGTTCGGCGTGGCCTGTGAGCTGCACCGCGACTGGCGCAACGACGTGGAAGGTTTGGCGGCACTGTTCTCCAACCACATCCCCGACTACCGCAACCTGATCACCAGCTACAACGCCCTGACCGCCGGCAAGTAAGCCGCCGCCAGCCTGGCACCCGCGCGGTGCCAGGCAAGGCAGCACACCCATCCAATCCAGCGCTCGTCTGCCGTTGCACAGTGGATGCAGGCCAGCTCATCCCCAGGAAATGTCAGCGATGAACACTGCAACCGAAGGCAACCGCAACGTCGTCACGCTGGTGATCCAGCACAAGGTCCGCGCCCAGGCGCTGGCGCACTACGAAACCTGGCTCAAGCGCGCGGTGACCACCGCCCGCCAACAACCTGGCCACCTGGACGTCAATGTCATCCGCCCGGACGACGGCGGTCGCCACTTCACCACCGTGGTGCGCTTCGCCGACGCCGGCCTGTTGCAGGCCTGGGTCAACTCCGCCGAGCGCCAGGCGTTGATCAGCGAAGTGCTGCCACTGCTGGAAGACGGCGACCAGACCCAGGTGCACGATGACCCGGAGTTCTGGTTCACCCCGCCCAGCGTGGGCGCCGCGCAACCGCCGCGCTGGAAGCAGGCCCTGCTGACCTACCTGGTGATCTGCCCGATGACCTTGGTCATTCCGCATCTGCTGGCACCGCTGTTTGCCCGCTATCCGCTGCTGGGTGGCCCGATCACCGGCAATTTGATCAGCAACCTGTTCGTCATCCTGCCCGTGGTGTTCTACATCATGCCCTGGGTGACCCGCCGCTGCGCCGGCTGGCTGCGGCGCTGAGCGCCTTCCGCGATCCATTGCTAGCCTTCAACCGCCTGCCGAAACCACCCGGACGGAGAGCACCATGAGCCAGGACCCCACCGACCCGAGCCGCCGCCAGTTCCTCGCCACCAGCACCGTGCTCGGTGCCGCCGGCGCGCTGTGGAGCGCATTGCCGTTCACCTCTTCCGCCCATGCCGCTATTTCAGGAGATCCCATGACCGCCGACCTCATCCTGTTCAATGGCCGACTGCACACCGTCGACCGCGAGAAACCCCAGGCCACCGCCGTCGCCATCAAGGACGGCAAGTTCATCGCCGTGGGCAGCGACGCCGAGGCCATGGCCCATAAAGGCGCCAGCACGCAGATCATCGACCTCAAGCAGCGCACGGTGATCCCGGGCCTGAACGACTCGCACCTGCACCTGATCCGCGGCGGCCTGAACTACAACCTGGAGCTGCGCTGGGAAGGCGTGCCATCGCTGGCCGACGCTATGCGCATGCTCAAGGACCAGGCCGACCGCACGCCGACCCCGCAGTGGGTGCGGGTGGTCGGGGGCTGGAACGAGTTCCAGTTCGCCGAAAAACGCCTGCCGACCCTGGAAGAGATCAACCAGGCCGCGCCCGACACCCCGGTGTTCATCCTCCACCTGTACGACCGCGCGCTGCTCAACCGCGCCGCGCTCAGGGCAGTCGGCTACACCAAGGACACGCCCAACCCACCCGGTGGCGAGATCCAGCGCGACAAGTTCGGCAACCCCACCGGCATGCTCATCGCCCGGCCCAATGCCGCGATCCTCTACGCCACCCTGGCCAAGGGCCCGAAGCTGCCGCTGGAGTACCAGGTCAATTCCACCCGCCAGTTCATGCGTGAACTCAACCGCCTGGGGCTGACCAGTGCCATCGATGCCGGCGGCGGCTACCAGAACTACCCGGATGACTACCAGGTGATCCAGGAGCTGGCCGATAACGGTCAGCTGACCGTACGCATCGCCTACAACCTGTTCACCCAGAAGCCCAAGGAAGAACTGGCCGACTTCAAGAACTGGACGCAGAAGGTCAAGCCGGGCGACGGCAGCGACTTCCTGCGCCACAACGGCGCCGGCGAGATGCTGGTGTTCTCGGCGGCCGACTTCGAGGACTTCCTCGAGCCGCGTCCGGACCTGCCGCAGACCATGGAGCAGGAGCTGGAACCGGTGGTGCGCCACCTGGTCGAGCAGCGCTGGCCGTTCCGCCTGCACGCCACCTACGACGAGTCCATCTCGCGCATGCTCGACGTGTTCGAGAAGGTCAACCGCGATATCCCGTTCAATGGCCTGCCGTGGTTCTTCGACCACTGCGAGACCATCACGCCGAAGAACATCGAGCGGGTGAGGGCGCTGGGCGGCGGCATCGCCATCCAGGACCGCATGGCGTTCCAGGGCGAGTACTTCGTCGAGCGCTATGGCGCCAAGGCCGCCGAGGCGACCCCGCCGATCAAGCGCATGCTGGCCGAGGGCGTGCCGGTGGGCGCGGGCACCGATGCCACCCGGGTGTCCAGTTACAACCCCTGGACCTCGCTGTACTGGATGGTCAGCGGCAAGACCGTCGGCGGGCTTGAGCTGTACCCGGACGGTGGCTTGAGCCGTGACGTTGCCCTGCAACTGTTCACCCACGGCAGCGCCTGGTTCTCCAGCGAGCAGGGCAAGAAAGGGCAGATCAAGGTGGGCCAGCTGGCCGACCTGGCGGCGCTGTCGGCGGATTTCTTCAGCGTCGAGGAAGAGGCGATCAAGTGGATCGAGTCGGTGCTGACCGTGGTCGACGGCAAGGTGGTGTATGGCGCCGGCGACTTCGAGAAGCTGGGGCCGGCGCAGATCCCGGTGGTGCCAGAGTGGTCGCCGGTGGTGAAGGTGCCGGGGCACTGGCGGGCCGGCGCGCCGCTGGCCGCGGCGGTGCACCAGTGTGTCGGGCCTTGCGGGGTGCATGCGCACAGCCATGAGAAGGCACGGCACTCCAGTGTGCCGGTGAGCGACTTCCAGGGGTTCTGGGGGGCGTTGGGCTGTTCCTGCTTTGCGTTCTGAGTGAAACGGGGGCCGCTTTGCGGCCCTTTCGCGGGTAAACCCGCTCCTACAGGGCTTTGTGGGGGCGGGCTAAGCCATGTCGCTGACCGCGAACTCCTCCGCCAGGTGATCGATCAACGCCCGCACCGACGGCAGCAATCCCCGCCGCGACGGGAAGATCGCATGCACGATCCCGCAGCGCGGCTGCCAGTCCGGCAGCATCTCCACCAGGCGCCCGGCCGCCAGGTCCTCACGCACCGCCACCCGTGGCAGGTGCGCGATCCCCACGCCCGCCACCACGAAATGCCGCAGCGCGAACAGGTCATCGGTGACCATCCGCGGCTTGTGCGGGATCACCAGGCTCTGCGCCCGGTCCTCACCCTGGAACAGCTCCCACTGGTATTCGCGCTGGGCGCCGCCCCAATGCAGGCTGGGCAGCGTGCTCAGTTGCTGCGGGTCGAAACCTGCCGGCAGCTGTTCGAGGAACGATGGATGGCCGACCAGGCACTGGGTGCTGTTGCTCAGCACCTTCATCACCATGTCGGTGTTCTCCAGCGGCGGGAAGCGCACCCGCAACGCAATGTCGAAGCCCTCGTGCAGCAGGTCGACGCGGCGGTTGGTACTCTCGATGAACAGCTCAACCTGCGGGTACTTGAGCATGTAGCGGGTCAGCATCGGCCCGACCCAGGAGTTGAGCAGGGTGGTCGGGCAGCTGACGCGCACCAGCCCGCGCGGTTCGCTGCGGTTGCGCTCGATGATCTCGGCGGCGCCCTCGGCTTCCACGCGCATGGCCAGGCAGCGGTTGTAGTAGGCCTGGCCGATCTCGGTCAGCGAGCAGTGCCGGCTGGTGCGGTGCAGCAGGCGCACGCCGAGGCGCTCCTCCAGGTCGGCGATGCGTCGGCTGAGCTTGGACTTGGGCATGTCCAGCGCCCGGCCGGCCGGGGCGAAGCCACCGTGTTCGACCACCTGGGTGAAGTAGTAGAGGGAGTTGAGGTCTTCCATGGGCGGTCTCCGGGTTTTGGATTGCCTGTACCGGCCTCTTCGCCGGCAAAGGCAATCCACTATCTATCGTTCACAAAACAGAACGCTAAAGCCAATTTTTACAGTCTACCGGCTCAAAGGTAACGAATCTAATCTTTGCTCATCAACGCGAAACACCTCAACCACTGAAAATCGAAACCCAGGAGCATCGGTAATGAACAACTTCAAATACAACCGCCTGAACAAAGACGACGCCGCCGTACTGCTGGTGGACCACCAGGCGGGCCTGTTGTCGCTGGTGCGCGACATCGAGCCGGACCGTTTCAAGAACAACGTGCTGGCCCTGGCGGACCTGGCCAAGTACTTCAACCTGCCGACCATCCTCACCACCAGCTTCGAGCAAGGCCCCAACGGCCCGCTGGTGCCGGAACTGAAAGAACTGTTCCCGGATGCCCCGTACATCGCCCGCCCCGGCCAGATCAACGCCTGGGACAACGAAGACTTCGTCAAGGCGGTGAAGGCCACCGGCAAGAAGCAGCTGATCATCGCCGGCGTGGTGACCGAGGTGTGCGTGGCGTTCCCGGCACTGGCGGCCCTGGAAGAGGAGTTCGAGGTGTTCGTGGTCACCGACGCTTCCGGCACCTTCAATGAAATGACCCGCGACGCCGCGCACAACCGCATGAGCCAGGCCGGTGCGCAACTGATGACCTGGTTCGGCGTGGCCTGCGAGCTGCACCGCGACTGGCGCAACGACGTGGAAGGTTTGGCGGCACTGTTCTCCAACCATATTCCCGACTACCGCAACCTGATCACCAGCTACAACGCGCTGACTGCTGGCAAGTAACCTGCGCTGAAACGCCAAAGGCCGGCCCCTGTCGAGGGGCCGGCCTTTTTTGTCGTTGGCCCGTAGGCGCCGGCTTGCCGGCGAACCCGCTCAAGCCCTCATTTCACGCCATTGGACTCGATCCCCTCCAGCATCGCCTCTGTCAGCCCTTCGGCCATCTCGACCGCATGCAGGTTGGCCCACAACAGGCTCTTGCCCGTGTCGTCCATATGGTCGAGGGCTTTGTAGCCAACGTTGTAGGCGCTGCGCAGGTATTCGGCGACATGCACCAGGGCGTCGTGGGCGTTGATGTTCGGGTTGACCGCGAACAGCGGTGGGTGGCCGGCGTCGCATCTGCCGAAGGGGTGGTGGCGGGTGTCGGGGAGGGGTGGGTCGGGGACGATCTTTTTCATTGCAGTGATCCTCTAAGGGTTGAACCGCAACCGTCCGTTTCCACGCAGAGGGTGGCAGTCGTACGCGGGGTGGAAACCGGTTAGAGGTCAACCCGGCAGGCCAGGTGGCCTCCCGCGCACAACTGCCATTGAAGGCAATAACCCTAACCGGATTTCCACGTCCGATCGCTGAACCGACAGCGACCGGGAGATCCTAGAGGGCATGATTTCCCCGGACAATCAGACGGGAATCGACAGGTTTCGTAGGGTATTTCCTGGGGTGTAGGTTGCCCAGTGGGAAAAGTCCTCAGTGGCTGTGAGGTCTGTCTGGTGCGGTTGAAATTTGAGTAGTGGCTGCCGGGCGCATGCCTAGAGGGTTATGGCGCCTACGAGATCGAGCGCCGCCCGCGCGGCGCATCGCGGATGAATCCGCTCCTACATTTGTTGCAACGTGGCCATGACCGATAGGCCATGGTTGTTCGCCTTGTGGGCACGGCGCGGTTTTTCGGCTGGCGCTGCCGCCGCCCCGCCAGACTCACGCCATGCGCCAAGGCTGGCAACCATGGCCTTACAGGTGCGGTACGTTGCAACAAGTGTAGGAGCGGCTTTAGCCGCGATGCGCCGCGCGGGCGGCGCTCGATCTCATAGGCTCCCTAACCCTCAAGGCATGCACCATGAAGCCTCAATCCGCATCCGACTCGAACAACCGCTCCAGCTCCACCCGCGCCTCTTTGGCCGTCTGCATCACCTTGGCCCGGTCGTCACGCACCAGGCCCTGGGCTTCCAGCACCTGCTCGTCATGCTCGGCGAACCGCTCGATCCGGAACGCCGCCTGTTCTTCCGACAACCCCAGCCCGATCAACGTGCGCCGGCTCATCTCCAGGCTGGAATGGAACGTCTCGCGGATCGGCTCGGCGCCCACGTCCATCAACTTGTGCACATGCTGGCGGTTGCGCGCCCGGGCGATCACCTTCAGGTGCGGGTACAGTCGCTTGACCCGCTCGGCGGTGCGGGTGGCGGCCTCCGGGTCGTCGATGGTGATGATCACGTACTCGGCCTCGCCGACCTTCGCCGCATGCAGCACTTCGGAGCGCGACGGGTCGCCGTAGAACACCGGCACCTGCTCGAACATGCGGGTCATCTCGATGGTGTCCACCGAGGTTTCCAGGGCAATGAACGGCACCTTCTGCGCCCGCAAGATACGCGCGACGATCTGCCCCATACGACCCATGCCGACGATTACAACGCGCGGGGTGCCGGCGTCGATGCTCTTGTACTGCTCGGGTACTTCGCGGGGCGGTTGCGGGCGCTTGAGGGCGCGGGCGCAACCGAGCATCAGCAACGGGGTGATGGCCATCGACAGGGTGATGGTCATCAGCAGCAGGTCGTAGGTCTGGGTATCGAACAGCCCCTGGTCCTTGCCCAGCTTGAACACCACGAAAGCGAACTCGCCACCGGCCGCCAGCACCATGCCCAGGCGCAGGGCGCTGGCGCTGTTGAGCCCGCCCGCCAGGCGGCCGACGCCGATCAGCAGCACCAGCTTCACGGCGATCAGCAGCAGCGTCAGGCCCAGCAGTACCAGCGGCATCTCCAGCAGCAGGCGCAGGTTGGCACCCATGCCGACACTGATGAAGAACAGCCCCAGCAGCAGGCCCTTGAACGGCTCGATCTGCGCTTCCAGTTCATGGCGGTATTCCGAGTCGGCCAGCAAGAGGCCGGCGAGGAACGCGCCCAGGGCCATGGAAACCCCGGCTTCCTCCATCAGCCAGGCGGTGCCGATCACCACCAGCAGCGCGGTGGCGGTGGACACCTCCGGCAGGCCGGTGCGGGCCACGGTGCGAAACAGTGGGCGCAACAGGTAGCGACCGCCGACGACGACCACGGCGATGCTGGCGAACACCTTCAGCCCGTGTTCGAGGCTGTCGCCTTGGCTGGTGTCCGGGCCGCTGGCGGCCAGCAGCGGTACCAGGGCGATCAGCGGGATGGCGGCGATGTCCTGGAACAGCAGGATGGCGAACGCCAGGCGGCCATGGGGTGCGTTGAGCTGCTTGGTCTCGGCCAGGCTCTGCAAGCCCAGCGCGGTGGACGACAGCGCCAGGCCCAGGCCCAACACCAAGGCGGCCGGCAGTGTCTGGCTGAAACCGAACAGGGCGATGGCGCCGATCACCGCGCCCGTCAGCAGCACTTGCGCGGTGCCGACACCGAACACCGCCTTGCGCATCAGCCACAGGCGCCGCGGCGACAGCTCAAGGCCAATGATGAACAGCAGCAATACCACGCCCAGCTCGGAGATGTGCGCAACGCTTTCGGTATCGCGGATCAGGCCCAAGGCCTGCGGGCCGATGGCCACGCCGGCCAGCAGGTAGCCGATCACGGCACCCAGTTGCAGACGTTTGGCGAGGGGGACGGCGACGACGGCGGCGAGCAGGAAGATCACTGCGGTCTGTAGAAGGCTGCCTTCGTGTGGCATTGCTCGGACTCCTTGAACTGCGTGAGGCAGCGCTTGATGCAACAGCTTATGCCATCGATGAAAGAGACGGGCATTTTCGGCTGGGGAGGCAAACGGGACAATCCTGGGCTTCCAGGAAGCAGCGTTCTAAAAGTGAAACCTTACAGAGGCCATTCGCGGGCAAGCCCCCTCCCACAGGGTCAACATCAATCTCTGTGGGAGCGGGCTTGCCCGCGAATGCGACCGACCAGCGACCGCTTATTGCAGGTGTTGCTTCAACGCCTGCGCCGCCTGGTCCATGGCGCTGCGCACGCTGGGCACCGTGCTCAGCACGTTGAGCAGGCCGTAGTCATGGATCATGCCGTTGTAGCGCACGGCGGTCACCGGTACCCCGGCCGCATCCAGTTTACGGGCGTAGGCTTCGCCTTCGTCACGCAGCACATCCATCTCGGCGGTCTGCACCAATGCTGGTGGCAAGCCTTTCAACTGTTCGAGGCTGGCGCGCAACGGCGAGGCGTGGATGTCGTCGCGCTGACGCGGGTCGGTGGTGTAGCTGTTCCAGAACCACTGCATCATGCTGCGGGTCAGGAAGTGGCCCTCGGCGAACTGGTTGTATGACGCGTTGTTGAAGTTGGCGTCGGTCACCGGCCACAGCAGCGCCTGGAAGCGTAGCTTCGGCGTGCCGGCCTCCTTGGCCTTGATCGCCACCACCGCGGCCATGTTGCCGCCGACACTGTTGCCGGCTACCGCCAGGCGACTGCCGTCCACGCCGATTTCCTTGCCATGCTCGGCCACCCAGCGGGTGGCGGCGTAGGCCTGGTTGATCGCCGTTGGGAACTTCGCTTCGGGGGACGGTGTGTAGTCGACGTACACCGCCGCCGCACCGGAGCCCACCACCAGGTCTCGAATCAATCGCTCGTGAGTGGGGTAGTCGCCCAGCACCCAGCCGCCGCCGTGGAAGAACATGAACACCGGCAGCTCACCCTTGGCACCTTCGGGGCGTACCACGCGGATCGCCAGCGGCTGGCCGTCGGCCTGGATGGTCCGGCGTTCGACGCGGATTCCCGACAGGTCGACCTTCACCCCAGCCTGTGCGCCGCTCAGTACGGCGCGGGCATCTTTAGGTGCCAGGGTTTCCAGTGGCTTGCCACCGCCAGCGGCGAGGGCATCGAGGAAACCTTGGGTGGTGGATTCGACGCCGGGGCTGCCGGCGGCGAAGGCACTGTTCACGGCCAGGGTCAGCAGGCCGGCGGTCAGGGTGCGGGACAGGGTCATGTTCGGGCTCCTTGGGTTATGTGTCGGTGGTTCAGTTCTGGTTGGCGAGGATGGCGGGTTGCACGTAGCTCAGAACGCGCAACTGGCCGCTGCTGTCGCGGTAGGTCAGGGTGGCGTTGCCGGTGTGGCCCTGGGTGCTGGCGGGCGCGTCGACCTTGACCACCTGGGCGATGTTCAGGTCCATGCCGTAGCGGTAGGGGGTGGCCTCGGTGGCGAAGGCACCGGCACTGGTGCCGAGGGTCAGGGTGGTGACGGTAAGGGCGAAGGCTTTGCGAAGGGTCATGGTCGTTCTCCGGGTTCTGTTAAGTGGTGTTGGCGGCTGCTTGCTGCGTGAGATAAATATTGCGCGATAATATTTAGTGCACAAAATATATTTCCGCTATTACGCCGATTGAGCGCGTCTGGACTGCCCCCAAGAAGTTGGACACCAATCCAACCCTTGGGGGAGTTATGAGCAAATACACCGAGCGCTTCAAGCTCACAGCCATCACCACCTACCTTGAAGGCCTCAATGGCTTCAGGAAGGTGGCGCAGCATTTTGGTATCGATGTCAGTCTGCTGCGGCGATGGGTCGCCAGTCACCAGGCGCACTCCAGCGTTGCGCCTAAGCCAAAGAGCCTTCGTTACAGTGATGACTTCAAGCAGCAAGTAGTGCGGCACATGCGCGAGCATCGGCTCTCGATGCGCCAAACTGCAGCGCATTTTGGCCTTGGCCAGTCTTCGCGAATAGGCATTTGGGAGCAGCAGTACTACAGTGGTCATCCCACACCTGAGCAACCCAAAAAGCCGACTGCCGTGCCGAAGAACATCAAGCCTGTAAAGCCAACCGACGCCCATGATGCGGACAAACCTCGCGAGCAATTGCTGGCTGAACTCGAATATCTACGTATGGAGAATGCTGTCCTAAAG
The DNA here is from genome assembly GCF_018417595.1 of Pseudomonas entomophila. Taxonomy (NCBI): domain Bacteria; kingdom Pseudomonadati; phylum Pseudomonadota; class Gammaproteobacteria; order Pseudomonadales; family Pseudomonadaceae; genus Pseudomonas; species Pseudomonas entomophila. The sequence goes on along the minus strand of NZ_CP070982.1, from coordinate 5,798,502 downwards.
GAGTTAAAGGCCTTGAGGGAGTCAAAAGAGCGAAGTCAGACGAAAAAGCGCTGATCGTCGCCAAGCTCAAGGATCGATTCCCCTTGGCGTGCCTCCTGGCGCTGGTTGAGTTGGCTCGCAGCACCTTCTACTACCAAGTGAAAATCCAGCAAAAGCCGGACAAGGATGCTGCGCTCAAAGAGTTGGTTCAGCGCGTCTATCACGAGGAAAAGGGGCTGTATGGCTACCGCCGTGTTGCGCTTTCGATCAGGCGCCAAGGGACAGTGGTCAACAAGAAGGTCGTGGAGCGACTGATGGCTGGAATGGGGCTGCAATCGGTTGTGCGCCGCAAGAAATATCGGTCGTACCGCGGAATTGTCGGCAAGATCGCGGCGAACCTGTTGGAGCGAAATTTTATCGCCCAGCGCCCGAATCAGAAGTGGGTGACTGACGTGACCGAGTTCAAAGTGGCCCAGCAGAAGTTCTACCTCTCGCCAGTGATGGATCTATACAACGGCGAGATTGTGGCCTACGAGACGGCCAGCCGCCCCAGCTACAGCTTGGTTGGAAGCATGCTGGATAAGGCGCTGGGCTGTTTGGGCGATGAGCCAAAGCTGGTAATCCACTCTGATCAAGGGTGGCACTACCAGCAGGCTCAATACCGCGACACGCTTAAGCGTCACGGTGTGAAGCAGAGCATGTCGCGTAAAGGCAATTGCCTGGACAACGCGGCAATGGAAAGCTTTTTCGGCACGCTCAAGTCAGAGTTTTTCTATCTGAAGCGGTTCGAAAGCGTGGAAGAATTGAAAGCAGGCCTGGACGAATACATCCGCTACTACAACCACGACCGTATCAGACTGAAGCTGGACGGCCTAAGCCCTGTTGAGTACAGGGCCCAGGCTGCTAGCTGATCTGTCCAAGTTTTTGGGGGCAGTCCAGTCTGTAGGAGCGGCTTTAGCCGCGATGTGGGCAACGTGGTGTGTGGCACCGGCGTTGCCGGTGATCGCGGCTAAAGCCGCTCCTACAGATCTGGTGTTACAGGTTGCGTCAGGCGCTGGGCCGGTACTGCAACGCTTCTGCCAGGTGCGATCTGGCGATGGAGGGCGCCTTCTCCAGGTCTGCCAGCGTGCGTGCGACCTTCAGCAGCCGGTGCGCTGCTCGCAACGATAGGGTCAATCGCTCGCAGGCCGTCTCCAGCCACGCCTGATCGGCCGGCTCCAACAGGCAGTGCCTGCGCAGGCCCTTGAGGTCGAGAAAAGCATTGGCACAGCCCTGCCGGTGCTGCTGCAGCTCGCGGGCCTCTGCTACCACGCGGGCGATGTTGGCGCTGGTCTCGCCGCTGGGTTGGCTGTTCAGCACGGTGCTTTCCCGTGCCACGGTCAGGTGCAGGTCGATACGATCGAGCAGGGGGCCGGAGAGCTTGTTGCGATAGCGCTGGATCTGTTCGGGGCTGCAACGGCAGCGGCCGGTAGGGTCGCCGAAATAGCCGCAGGGACATGGGTTCATTGCCGCCACCAGCTGGAAACGCGCCGGAAAGCGCACCCGGTCCTTGGCCCTGGCGACCACGATCTCACCTGATTCCAGTGGCTCACGCAGCACCTCCAGTACACGTCGCTCGAACTCCGGCAGTTCATCGAGAAACAACACGCCGTGGTGCGCCAGAGTGATCTCGCCAGGCTGCGGCCGGCTGCCACTGTCGGCTATCGAAATAGATGCGATAGCGTTACGCTAGAGCCAGAAAATCACGGTTCAAAGCTTTGTAAATAGCTGCAAAAAAATCCCGAAATAGCTGCGACAGGATTGAGAATGAGCGGAAATAGATGCGACCGGCCTAAGCAGGTCCGAAAGATCAAATCGACCTGGCGTAGTGTTTCGGGCTTTTTGCCATTCCGAGGCGCCGGAGGCGTTCCGTTTGAGTCGTTGCTGGAGCGCGATTTCCTCAAGCGCATGCGGTTTAACTATCGGGTTGAGACGGTGATTGCCCAGCCCGTCTCCGTGGACTTCGTCGATTCTCTTGGCCGTGCGCAGACTTACACGCCGGACTTCCTCGTCTACTACCACCAAGGAGACGCCAAGCCTGAGGAGTACCTCAAACCAATGCTCGTCGAGGTGAAGCCTGCTTATGACTGGCGTAACAACTGGCGTGCGTGGCGCGTAAAATGGAAAGCTGCACGTCGGCATGCGCGACAGGAGGGCTGGACGTTCAGCATCTATGACGAGTCTCGGATTCGGGACCAGGCGCTGGAAAATATCGTGTTTTTGGAGCGGTTCGAGCGTTACACCTTCGACCAAGAGGACATTGATATGGTGCTCAACACCCTCAAAGGCATGGGGATAGCGCCAGTCCACTATCTCTTGGCCCGTCACTTCAACGGTATCTACAGAGGGCGCGGGGTAGCGCTGCTCTGGCACATGGTTGCTGTAGGCTTGGTTCAGTGCGACATCAACGAGCCGTTGAATGACTACCTCGAGCTGTGGGTGATGACGCCATGAGCATCTACGAGACTGACAGCGACGAGCACCTGGAGCCGTTTGAGCCCTCTCGGGCCCGTGTGCCGATTGAGGTTGGCGCGATGGTTCGCCGGGAAAAAGATGTTTTCCGCATAGTCCAGATTCTGGATTTCCAAACGGTGATCGGCCTTGAGGTCGAAACGGGCAAATGCTCATCCCTGCGGGTGCCCGACCTCAAGGCGGTCGAGCAAGAAAAGGTTGAAGGTCTCTACGTTAACTACGATGTCTCCACTATCAGTTCTGATGAGTGGGCGATTGCTCAACAACGGTTCTCTGCGATCCAACCATTCGTCAACGACTCGATAATTCAGCGTGATAGCGTCGAAGCACGCGCAAAGGAAGTCGGTGTCGACACCGCAACGCTCTATCGTTGGCTCAAGCGTTATCGCAATTGGCACGAAGTGCTGGCACTGGTGCCGCGGAAAAGAGGATGGAAGGCGGGCAGCAGCCGTCTGACTACTCAGGCTGACAAGCTGATCAGCAATGTAATCGATGAGTTCTATTTGAACGAAAGCCGAAAGTCCGTGCAATCCACTATCAAGGAGATCGTGGAGCGAGCCAAGGAGATAGGCATAGAGCCTCCAGGCGCGTCGGCTATTCGGGCAAGAATCAAGAACATTCCAGAGAAGATTGTTCTGCGCCGGCGTGGTTACGCAGACAAGGCTCGAAACCGCCATACGCCTTCGGTAGGCCAGTTCCCGGGCGCAGATTACCCATTAGCGTATGTGCAGATTGACCATACCCCGATCGATCTGATCATCGTGGATGATCGGCACCGGAAGCCTATCGGACGGCTTTGGCTGACTCTGGCGATCGATGTCTACTCGCGGATGATCACTGGCTACTACCTCGCTCTGGAGGATCCTTCGGCCATTTCCGTAGGTATGTGCTTGGCGCACTCCATACTGCCGAAAGAGAATTGGCTTCTACTGCATAAGGTCGAGGGTGAGTGGCCCGTCTGGGGTTTCCCACGCGTCGTTCACTCGGACAACGGGGCCGATTTCAAAGCTGAAGACATTCGGCACTCATGCTTGAACCACAACATTGAGACCAATTTCCGGCCAAAGAAGAATCCAAAATATGGTGGGCGTATCGAGCGCCTGTTGGGCACGTTCATGAGAATGTTGCATGAGCTACCTGGTACCACCTTCAGCAACACTGCCGAGCGTGAGGGTTACGATTCAGAAAAGCGTGCTGCAATGACGATGGATGAGTTCGAGCGCTGGTTGGTGATCACCATCATCCTTTACCACAACACCTACCATTCCGCCCTGTACATGAGCCCGGCTCGCCAATGGCACTTGGGCTTCTTTGGTAACCGAGAGCTGGATCCGTTGGTTTGCATACCGCCTCGGCCTGCTGACCCACACACGTTACAGCTGGACTTCATGCCGATGTATGAGCGCACTGTCCAGGCCTACGGTGTGCAGATTGACGTGTTCTATTACTCCGACGCCTTGCGGCACTGGATCAACACCAAAGATCCTGAGACCGGGCTGGCGCGGAAATTTGTGTTTAGGCGTGATCCCAGGGACATCAGTGTCATCTGGTTCTACGATCCCGTTCTTAAGCAATACTTCCGCGTGCCGGTAGCGAACCAGGCTTTCCCTGCGGCGACGGTGTGGGAGTATCGAGCGGCTAAGCAGCAGGCGGTAGACGAGGGGCGTACGAACATAGATGAAGCCCTTATCAGTAGCCTTATCCTCGAGCGGAGGGCGTTGGTCGAGCAGTCCATCAAAGACACTAAAAAGGCCCGGCGCGATGCTCAGAAACTCAAGGTGCATGCCAAGAACAAAACGCCTGCGCAGCCGGATAGGCCGTTTTCGAAACCTGTACCACCGCCAGCGATGCCCGTTCTAGAGGGACTGTTGCTTGGCGATGTTGAATTTGATGGTGATATCCAATGACGGACTATGCCCACCTACATACAGACTTTCGGCCGGTTTTGCATTTATCAGATCGCGAGCGGATCCTCTTCATGGGCGAGCCGCGGTGGATCGCCTACAAGTCGGCAGTGAAGATTCTGGATACCCTGGGTTCACTGCTCGATGCTCCCAAGCGCCCCCGAATGCCAAATCTGTTGCTGGTAGGGGACTCCAACAATGGGAAGACAACTCTGATCCACCAGTTCGTAAAAACTCACGGACAGGGCTACGTCAACGAAGAAAGTGAGCCTGTAAGACCCATTATTTTGGCCGAGTCGCCCCCGTTGGCCGACGAGAAAGAGTTGTACGTGGCGATTTTGGAGCAGATGTGGATGCCCTATCGGAGTACTGATCCCAAGATCAAACTCAGGTACCAGGTGATTCACGCACTGCGCGAGTTGAAGGTCAGGATGCTGATCATCGACGAGATTCACTCGATGCTCACAGGGTCGGCCATTAAGCAGAGGGAGGTTATGAACGCTCTGAAGCTCTTGTGTAACACGCTGATGATCCCAATCGTCGGCGTCGGTACTCCAGACGCTGTTCAGATTCTCCACATCGACCCTCAACACGCGAGCCGTTTCGACACCGTCAAGCTTGAGACCTGGAAACTGGACGCCGATTTTCAGCGGTTACTGAAGGCTTTCGAACTGGTGCTTCCGTTGAAGAAACCGTCCAAGCTGTTTGAGCCTCAACTGGCTCAACTCCTTCACTCCATCTCTGGTGGTAACACCGGCGACCTACATGGCCTTTTGGTAGAGTGTGCAAAGGAAGCAATCACGTCCGGTAAGGAATGCATCGACCGACAGCTCATCGAGAGTAAGTCGTGGAAGCGTCCTACACGTGGCATCCGGGAGCTCATTGTCTAAATCCCAGATGGCCGCTGACCCCGCAGTTGTTGCCTGACGAGCTGTTCTCCTCGTGGTTAGTGAGAACAGCGTTGTTGCATGGCTGCACGCCTGGAACGCTCACTAATCACGCTTGGCCAGGGTCTCGAATCTGGTCCATTGACATAGACCGAACTTGCGACGAAACACGCCTCGCGAATTTGGCTCATTTGACAGGCATCAGTGTCGAGAGATTGATCGCCAGCACCCTGCTTCCGGTGTCCCGGTCCCTCCATCCTCAACCTTTTCTGCGTACCAGTAGCTTGTGGCCATGGATCATGGTTCTGGGCTGCCGGCACCAAGTTCATGCTGGTGGTCTTCAGTGCTGTCCGGAATGCATGGCGGGGTCGACGCCTCACTATTCAGTTCATGATCGATTCGCATGGCATACCTGCTGTCCGCTTCATCGCGTACTGCTGGTTGACCGCTGTCCTCATTGCTCCTCGGCGCTGCAACCTGGTTTGCTGGATCAGAGCGGTAGCATCTTCAAATGTCACCATTGTGAGGCGCGCCTGAATTCCGCAGCTTCATTTCCTTGCTCGAAAGATGCGTTGGCGTTCCAGGCGTTTGCAGATGGGCTTTATGGGCAAAGTACAATGTTCGGCGGGGATAGGTTGAGCTTCGCAGACTGGATGTTCGTAGCTCGTGTGATCATCGGCCTGCTTTTAGGTGTGGCGCGACATCCCACGTCCTCGACTCGACTCTTCTGTGAACTGATGCAGGTCGACGCGGCTGCATGCCAGCCATCCTCCTTGGGGCTACCTCTCGAGTATCTGAGCCCGGCCGAGCGCTCAGCTCTAATGGGGCAGACGTGGGTGATAATGCAAGCCGGACCAGAACGCTTCGTCGAGTGTGCGCTGCGCGCTGTTCTTCCCTGTTCAGCCCTCCCTTTGCCCGCTCGAGAAGCCCCGCAAGTTTTGAATCAGATGGCTTCGGCTTTAAGCTGTAGCTCACGGTGCCCAAGGCACAAGAAAGAGCAGAATCACATCCGCCGTCCTCTGGGCGTCTTGAGGATGTGGTTGCGACTGCAGAGAAGGATTCGCAGAGATGGTCTCCACTGATTTGGGCGGTGACTTGGGTTGCCATGAATGCGGTCGTGCCATGGTGAAAGCCAAGAAGGTGCACAACCACTGCCGCTATTGCGAGACCTGCTACGCACGCCTTTTCAAACCCCGGCTATGCCCAGGCTGTGGTAACTCGGCTCGTCTTCCTGTTTTTGACCAGGCGGTGTGCTGCAGTACCTGTAACCGGGCGAAGCCATGTGTGCGATGCGCCAAGATCGAATTTGCCATCGGTATGTGGTCGGATTACGGGCCCGTCTGCAAATCCTGTGTTCCATACTTTCGCGAACCTGAGGTCTGTGAGACCTGTGGAAAGCTTTCGCAGCGTTTGGCCGTAAGTACCAAGACAGGGCGCCGCAGCTGCAACAAGTGTCGAGAGCCGGCGAAAGCCACATGCGCGAGTTGCCGGCGCCACCGAGTGCTGATCACGGATGCTGACGGCATATCACGATGCAAGATTTGTATCACTGAAGGTGAGCGCAAATGTGGAACCTGTGGAGGCGAGATGCCGGCCGGTCGCGGGCAGTGCTGTGAAAGCTGTACTTGGACGGCCGTGTTCGCTAAGCGCTCTACGCAGAACTCGGCAGGCTTCAGCAGTCCGCGCATTCAGCAGCATTTCGAAGCATTTTCGCAGTGGCTTCTGAACCGAAGTGGCCCACACAAAGCCGCATTGAGCATCAATCAGCACTACCGATTTTTTGCGCAGATGGATGCTCTTTGGGGTGACGTTCCAACATACGACATGCTGTTGAAGCATATCGGCGCAGCAGGGCTACGTAAGGCCGAGAACCCTATGCGTTGGCTTCAGGGGATTGGTGCTGTAACGGTAAGCGATGAAGCGCGTGAAGCGAACACGGAGCGGCGTCGGCTGTTGGAGATGTTGTCGGTTTTGCCCGACTTTTGGTCCAACCAGTTGTTGCATGGGTATCACGACTATCTAGCTGTGCGGGTTGAGAGCAAGGAGACAGATTTGCGCTCGATGCGGCTAGCTATGCACGCGGCACTCAATTTTCTCAAGCTTGCAGCGTTGGCACCTCAAGCGCTACCGACGCAGAAAACAATCGAAGCTTTCTGGCGGAGTTCGCCAGGACAGGTAGCGGCGGTCTCGGGATTCGTGGGCTACCTCAATAAGACGCGTAACACCTCCATAAAGGCCCGTCCTGAGAAACGATGGCTTGAGCAAGCCAGGAAACATAAGGCCGAGCGCGAATTGGTGGATCTCCTGAAGAGCGATGATCAAGACCTGACTGAGACAGTCTGGATCGTCAAGGGAATGGCTTATTTTCACGAGATCTATCGGGCCAATAGGAAGAAGCTCGTGTACCAGAAGGAGAGCTTCAACGGTATGGCCGGTTTCGCGGTTGAGCATGAAGGGGAAACTCTATGGATTCCCTCAGCGAACACCTATCGTAGTGAGCGAGATATCAAACAGTTTCTGTGAAATCAATGCCTGCCTGAGCGAGAGTCTTAAGCAGCGCGGTGCGATAGCGCACATATGGGTCTTTAATGTGATGTGTGATAAGCAGGGCATCCTCTGGGAATTGATCCATCATGCCTTTAAATACCCCCTTGTTCTTTATGATCTTGGTCATTACAGATTTTACGAAGTTCTTAAATGCTTCGGGGTCAATGGTGTGCGCTCTAAACAAAACTCCGGAATAACCCCTAGGGTCATGAACCTGATCACTAGCTTCCTGGCGCTCTATCTCAAAGCAATAAAAAGTTTGGTTGTCGATAATCAAGCGCAGTACCATGAGGCCGCGGCACCGTTTGTCATCCCAATTGATGCTTCGGTAAAGGTGAATCCAGTTGCGTGCGCCCTTTGAAAGACCATTAGGGTCGAACAGATTAATAATAGGTGGGGAAGAAACTCCAAATCCATTAGAAGCGTGCCAGCTCAGATCTTTGAACTGCTTAGGGTTGTCCCGCTTGATTGAGAGAAAAGCGTTCCAGATATCTAATAAGAAACCATGAGACTCTAATGCCACATCGGACACGTGCTCTGACTTCCCGACATTTTTGCCAGTGCCGGTACCATCACCGCTGGAAAAGGTATCAGCCTTGGAAGGACCAGGCCCACGCCAACCCCTCTTCGTTTGATTGATATATTTTAATATTTTTACATTCCGTTCTGGGCCTAGGGTTCCAAAGGGCCGTAGATTCACTACGATTTTTTCGGCTTGGGCGTCTGGGGGTACATGGGACTCTTCGTTTACAGGTTCGCCGTCCTTTGGGAGCCTAGTGGGTTGAGGTATAATAGTGCGGCCGCCAGCTTCTCCGTTAGTGTTGTCAAATTCATCCCGGAAAAGCTCAATCCTTGGGCCTGCAGGATTGGATGATTTACACAGATCTAGGCACAAAAACGTATTCCCTTCATTAATCCATCGTCCACGACAGAGAAGTTTACCTCTGCCCTCGAACCAGGGCCTTACCTCTGGAAATACTTTTCCACCCGGAGCCGAAGAAGTGAAATTACTGTTCAGTCGGCGGACTTCATTATGTGTGAAATTGTCGTATAGCAAATGCGCCAAGAATACGGCTTCAGAATCTGGGATGTTTCTCTTGGGCTTAATAAGCCACCGATAGGCATCGGGGGTTTTGCATTCGAACAAGGCTGAAAGTACCTCGTCGAATAGTAGGGTGCATATGGATCTGCATATTATCATGTTGTGTGCGTATGCTCGCACGAAGTATTCTGTGCATGGGACTAGAAGGTTTTTGTTGTCAGGTAATCTAAAGTTGATTAGCTTGCTGGACCAGCAGCGCAGCGGAAGCTCATATTCGGCATCATGAAATATATGGCCTTGCCCTGTTTTCCTAAGCTCATTTCGAGATGTGATGCCGTAACCTTTAGGTGAAAAATTTACATTGAACTCTTCTTGGGCCATGCCTGTGTCGGATACGCACTCTCCGTCGCTCCAGACACTTCCTAGTTGGTAATGAGGCAGCGCGGCAAGAGGAATGATTGCACTGGTAATTGAGCCAGGGACATCGCCATAGAGCGTTTTAAATATCACCTCGACTTCCGGGATTGACCTTTCACCCTGGCGATTATTGCGTATGAAGCTATACCACCAAACGATATTCTCTCCCTTGAAATTAGCCACTGAGCTGTGCGGGTGCCGAATATCAGGGCGTTTGTATTTGAATTCGGTTCGTGTGATGGGGGCCTTCAATGCGTGTTGCTCCCTGCAACGTAAGCCAGCGCTGGCTGGGTGTGGCTGACGCGAGTGATGCTGGGAGCTCGCTTGTTTTATCGAGCTCTCACTCTTGATTTTTGAGCGTTCTAAATTATCTCCAGGCCCTGCCCAGATCAATTGCGCTCCACCTGGAGGACGCCCGGTTCTTGATGCTGAATTCACGTGCTTGTGGCCCCAATAGCTTCATTGTCTTCTCCAGGTTTTCGATTCGGGGGCCTCTTTCCGTCCAGTAGATCCATGCGTCGAAAAATGGGCGATCTCTTTCTTCAAGATCGTGGCGAAGGTCCAAGATCGCTTGTGCGGTAGGTACGCGGGCTTGTTGGGCCTGGTGCGGCACAGCGAGGTCCAGAGCCTGAAAGAAACGTGAGGTACTGAAGCCTTGGGTTGATAGCCCATGGGTTTTGAGGACGCCCAGTAGCTCATTGAGGGTGTGCTTACTCAGATAGCTCGACAGATGAAAATCATCGGAGATCGGGAACAGGAAGAACCTGGGGTTGACTCCCCGTGAGGTCAGCGAGAGCTCGTAGTCCCCCCGCATGGAGAACAAGCAGTCAAAGCTGGCTGCTCCATTTGTGAAGAGAAATTTCTGCATATCGACATCCAGCGCTCGCATGCTGTGCGCCAGTCGTTCCAATCCATTCATGCGCATCAGGTTTTCCTCTCGTTGTGATTGGGTTCAGTCGTTCGGGTATAGCTGCTTAACGGCACCAATGGATACGGCCTTTCTTGAGCCAGAAATGTGAGCAGCAGCCGTTGTTCAGCCAGACAGAGGGGTGAAGCGAAGGGAGGCCATCAGCGTCGACCTTGTAGTCCCACCGCGGCTTGGCCTCATCGATAACCAGAAGCTCGATCGTTCGGCCGCACCCACAGGGGCACTGCATCCCGACACACCAGTCCTCGCTGCCATCCCTAGCTAAAACAATCGCGCGGATTGGCATTTCAGGGGGTAGGGAGTCCCCCTTGACGACTATGAGTCGCCGAGGGGGAAGCAAGTGATCAAACTTCAGAACGACTTTGCGTGCGAAGGTCTTGAACAAGCTCATCAAGCCGCTCCCAGGGCGGGAAGGCCCAGCAGAGGCTCAGCGTCACCTTGCGCAAGAGTAGGAGACTCGGACCGTGGGAGGTCGCGTTCGGCTTCGTACTCCTCGTAGCCCCCGGAGAGCGAAAACCGTATGCGTGCATACTTGTGGTTGGGGTCCTCACGGAAGGGGAAGGCTCGAGCGACGAACTCGTTCACGCATGCGCTAGCTGCCCGCATGTTTAAGGTAATAACGGACGGCGCCTCTTCCGGGATGCCCGAGATGTACCCCTGCTTTACCTGCTCACTGTGGGCCTTGGGGTCCGTGTTCTTCAGCTCCTCGGCACTCAGCGATTGAGCGGTGTAGACCTCTCTGGCGCAGAGCGTTGAGCCGCCTGGCTGAACGTAGTCAATCCGCCCCAGCACATCATGGATTCTCCGTATGCCCTTGTTGGACAAGCGAGTCGGGATAGTTACGCCGACATCGAACAGAGGGAGCAGGAAGCTCGAGGCCATAAGGTCGCAGATCAGCCTTCCCTGATGCGAGTCAACGCAGCAGAAGAGTACGTCGGCATCGGCCACAGCCAGTACAGCTTCCCTGCTCATCACCGTATCGTTGATGGCTTTGACGATGTTGGGACCGCGGATCCGTTCGACCGCATCTGCGAAAACGTCAACCTTGGGCCGGCAGTTCTCGGCGTCTTCAAGCGTGGAGTTGAGGATGCGGTTGAGGTTCTTGGATTCGACCTGGTCGTGGTCGATCAGAATCAGCCGGCCGAAGCCAAGTCGGGCAAGCTGTTCTGCCACAATTGAGCCCGTGCCCGACACGCCAACGACTGCTGCGGTAAGGTGACTGAGCCTGGAGGTCATACCAGAGGTGAAAGCCAATGGTGGTTGCTGATCAGAGCCGTTAGGGAACCAGTAACAAATGTCATCACCCGGGACAGTCACTATTTCGATGTTTTCGGGAGCCCCGCCGTTGTGGTAGAGCCGCGCCCGCATGGCCCCATTAGGCGTCATAATCGCTGAGCCGTGGATTGCTTCGACCCCTTGGTACAGCGACACCATCGTTCCCGAGTCACTGTCATCATCAACCTGGGAGAACTGGAACAATCCTCCTGGGTGAGAATGAACAAGGATGATCGAACGCTGTTGAGGGAGCGCTTGATCAATCGCTTGCTCGAGGTAATCGCCTGGCCAGGTGATCGCGTGGGGTTGTCTGAGCGCGCACTCCTCGTAGGGCACCAGAATCAGCTCCTTCGACAGGAGCTTGAGTGCGGCCCCTGGGGTGCGGGTACAGATGAGGATAGCGGCGGCCTCTTTACCGTCCCCCGGGAACAGGTGTTCCCGGAGTGCGGTATAGATCTCGGCCGTCACTACGAGGCGAGATCCGTTGTTCACTTGTCGACCTCCTTGTGGAGGCAGCCGTCGGCCATCGCCAACTGGGTCATGACGTTGTCGGTTGCTGGGTTCCACGCACGGTGGCGAGACCAACGCTGGAAGGGAACCCCGTCAACGTTTACCGTCGCTTCTGTTTGCGGTATCAGAGTGCCGTCAGCCATATGGACCGCTGGATACAGGTAGAACATGTCCATGGCCGTGCTGGGGTAGGTCGAGGGGATGCTCAGTGCCAGTTGAACGGCTTCTTCGGAGAAGCCGGGTGGCAGCTGGTATTCGTGGATCAGCAACCAACGACCACCGTCGGTGGACAACCGGGTTTCCCAGTGGTGGCCTACGGCGTTCAGGTGTTGCTCGTCGCGGTCAAGCAGCTTGAACTCGCGGCGAATCGGCTGAGCGGCCTCGCCGTTGCTCACGTCTTTTTGCGTCAGGCGCAGCTTCTCGATGCCTGCCGGGCGCAGGTCGATCTCGTCGTCGATGGTCAGAGCGCGCTTGGGCTGATCACGAACGATCAAGAAAATTTGCCAGTTATGGTTCGGGTCCAGGCTTGCGGCCGAGATGGCCTCACGTACCGTGATGACTGGTTTGGAGAAGTCGTAGTTCTCGCCCTGGATGTTCAGCTTCCAGATCGCCTTGCGGGTGATGAAGCGTTCGATACCAGCCTCATCCAAGTCAATGAGCTGGTTGTCTTCGACTTCCAGGTCGGCCTCTTCCTCCCGCTCCAACAGCAGGCGTTTAGCCGGGTCGACCTCGGCGAGCTTGCGGACGGTATGTCCGGAGATTTTTGCGCATGGCCACTCCAGGCGAGCTCCATCGACAGTCAGGATGTATTTGCGGTCGGACTCGATGACGATGAAGCGGTTTACGCCGTCCTGCAGCGTGACCAGTTCCTCAGGGCGGATATCTTCCTGAGCCCCCGAGTCGAGCAACTGCAGCACGATCGGCATCTGGTCAGGCTTGAAGCGAGCTGCAGCGGCGATCTGAGCACCGTTAACCTTGCGGTCATCGAGACGGACCTGGCGGAACTCCAGATCATGGCCTGCCACCTCAACGGTGAAAGGGGTTGGGTGACACGATTGATCATTTTGCATGGGTAAAACCTCTTTATTTTCCGCACACAGGCGGCTAGTTAGCTTCCTGGATGGAAGCCAGATTTAGCCGTAGAGGAGGAGAGTCCCAATCAGTTCTTGACTGGTGCGGAACACGCGGAGATACTCATGCTTCGTTTTTGAGGCATCTCGACTCAGACTTCGCGCAATGTGGCGTTGCGCTAGGTTTCTCACCTACGTTGTATCGTCCTTCTTTTAGGGCACTCTGTTTCTTCCTACCTCCTACTTCACGTCTGTGATCTGAGCAGCGGATGCGTACCGCTTCACTGTGTTTATGACTTTTTCTCTTTCCTCAGCCGAAGCGCATCTTGGTCCGTGGCTGATGGCCTTGTTGTTAGAAGCCCTTAGGCGGAACGAGAAACCCGATTCATCGTCCAATCTGCTGTAAAAACGATCATACGGCGAGTGCTCCCTGCACGATTCGATCCCGTTGATGCAATTGGCGAGGCTCTTGTGGGCTTCGCTACGTAGCATCACCTGGTTATCAGCTAGCACGAACTGGAAGTACCAGTCTCCTCCGTTCGGCCTGCGAACTTCGAACCTCGCTTTCATCGATGAGCTCCTTACTCCCCTGATCTCGTTCAGCGACCCTGTTTAACGCCGGCCAAAAAAAATGGAGGCATGCCAAAAGCATACCCCCATTTCTCGATAAAGCAACCCCTTTAAGCAGAATTGCCGATCACCTTGTACACGAATTCCTTACCTCCGCTGCCGGCGGACATTTCCACGCGGGTGATGAACCCTTCCTCGGACAGTCGCTTCAGGCGGGTGCTGGCGTTCTGAACGCTCATCTCAAGCGCTTGGGCAACCTGCGTCGTGGTAACCGAGTGATTGGACATGACCACATTGAGAAGAGGTAGGCTTGATGGTGAAGGTTCGGGGCCTACGAATCTACATTGACCGTTCACCCAGCATGTAACTCGGAAATCGCCAGATATTGCGGCACCCTCAAGGTTTGCGATGATGTCTTCATCAGCTAAGTCGCAGATATAAAAGGAGATTTTCTTAGCGTACTGTTTAAAGGTGAATATAAGTGACTCACGAAGAAAAGAAACATCGGCTCCATCAATATTCTTGAGGGATATGCCAATTGTTTTGGCGCCAACTAACTTGGCAATAGAGTCCAACAATTGAGCATGAGCCTTCCTACCCCTAAATGTGCCGTAAGGGTTGCTGCTTCCGTCCGTGAAGTCGCGAAGGGCGATTATGTAAGTTTTCTCGTTCATGGTTTGAGTTTAACCAGAATCTATTTATCTGTCAAGTTGAATTCAAATACTATGTGAGTACCTAAAAGCCTAGGTAATCCTAAGCGCCAGCTATGTTTATACAAGTCTGGTTTTTCATAGGTTAGCTCAACGGAAAAGTCTTCCTGTCTAATGCTGACCTTTGCATTAAGGCTTTCAGCATAACCTGAACTTTTATTTAAACCACTACCCCCACCACCTTTACCACGTTTGCTCAATCCGCCGTTGCGCATTGCATGGATGATAAGCTTGGCATTTGAGGCTTCAAGTGTTTCTGGGAACTGAGCTGCAACCTCTGGGTAGTGCTCGTCCAAGGCCGGTCTTAGTGTCGAGCAGATGCCTTTTCCAGAGTCAGAAACCACCGCGACGATACGCGGCGATCCTTTCCAGTTGTAGCTCTGAAGCCCAGCAAATCCGGGGATTATCGTCTCAGAATGCTCTTCCGCATTACCAATTAGCTCACCAAGCACTGTATGTAGCTTATTAGCGTGAAGTTCGCCAAAAGCTTCTATAAAACTGAACTTGAAGCGCTCGGGGACGTTCTCTTCGCCGCTAACCTCGATTGGTAGAAGCTCAACCAATCGCTTGTTGTTAGCTTTCAATCCTTCTGCATTGACGCTAGCGGGGCGACGGGGAAGAACTTTGACACTTTTGTCGAGGCGCTCGAAGAAAAAAGCTCTTCTAAGGTAGGACATTGCATCAGAGTTTTCGCTGAAGTCGAGCTCAACTAGTGATTTAACTTTTGCGAGCTGGTTGGCGAGTGCAAGGATCCTGGCTGCAGCACAAAAAAGCACCTTGCGTTCCTTTGGGATCTTCAAAATTATGTGACCGTGGCCACAGTCAAGAGGTGATCCATGTTTGGCCAGTGACCGCTCGAAATGCTCTTGCGTGATCCAAGTGCTGGCCGCAGAAAATTCGATTTGGAGGCGCGCGTCTTTCTTCAGTGACCAAGTAGAGTTCTCATCTTTTATGAACTCTCCAAGGTTGTCGTAGAGAAATTTCGTAACTTCCCTTCGCTCGACATTCAACAGCTTTGCGATTTCCCGAGCCTTTAGCTCTGGGGTACCACTCAAGATCTGGATAATCCTTTTCCGCATGGGTGTTCGCTTAGCTCGGAGTTGGTCAACTTTATTGAAGGATCCAATGCCATTTGGACCTTCCTGCCCCCGGCTCATGGTCGGGTGGGGGGCAGAATTATACAGGTAGACTGGTGAGGTCGAAACGCCATCAGTCGATTTTCTCGACCTTCGGCCTGATGTCGCCGACTTTGGACTACGGTTGCCGCAGCAGGTATCAGCTGGGCTGCCGCAGACTCTGGATGAGGCCAGTTGTTAAAGAGCGGATGGTTCGGGCTTGAGCATTCAGTCCTAGTGACGCTCTATCGAAAGCTGAAGTTCAATATTTTTCTACTGTATGCATGTACAGTACTCGTGCTTTTCTTGAATCGCAAGTCTTTTGCTCACTGAGTCGCGTAACCGAGTCAATCATGGCGATCACGCTACTGAATCTGATCCTAGTCCATGTTGCATCGCGCGGTCGGCACAGCCATTGATGGCTGGATCTGCCTAGATCCGCGCGTCTGAACTCCGCCTGGCAAGCAGCATCGGGAGGTCTAAGATGACCGATGTAGCAGGCCCTACGCGTACCGTCATCGCTCTGGGCAACTAGAGCATTGAGCTAGGGAGGGACCAGATCCTGTGAGGCATTTGGACCGTTTATCGACTAGTGTCTGATGGCTATTGGCCTCGACGTGCGAGGCTTACACGGGAGTGGGAGCAGACAGATATGCGGGTTGCACGACTTCAGATTGAGAATTTCCGAGGTATCAGGCGCGCGGACGTTTTGTTTCCTAAGCATGCCGTTATCGTTGGTGACAACAACATCGGTAAGTCGACACTGCTGGAGGCGATTGATCTGGTGCTGGGCCCTGAGCGGCTATCCCGTAGGCCTGTGATAGATGAGCACGATTTTTATGCGGGGGAGTATGTCGATCCGCAGGGGCAGCCAGTCCACATCACCATCGAAGCAGTGATCACTGACCTGAACCTGGATCAGGAAATGCGTTTTCGGGATCACATCGAATGGTGGGATAACGGTACGGGAGATCTGCTCGGGGGGCCGCCAGTAGAGAATACTGATGACCAGATGGTTCAGGCCTGTTTGCGCGTCGTTTTTGTCGGCAGATACGACGCTGATGAGGATGATTTCACTGGTACCACTTACTTCTGCTCGCCGATGAAACAGGATGGGTCTTACGATTTCTTCAGGACTGCCGATAAGCGTGTCTGTGGGTTTCTGTATCTGCGCACGATCCGAACCGGCAGTCGTGCGTTGAGCCTTGAGCGTGGCTCGCTCCTGGACATCATTTTGCGGTTACAGGACGACAAGAACTTCAAAATCTGGGAAGGGCTCTTGGTTGAGCTTCGACAGTTGCAGGTTGCAACTGATCCGGAGATCGGGATCAACGACATCTTGGCGAATGTGCAGGCCTCAATCCGCGGCTACATGCCCAGCGATGACGGCAGCGATCCACAAATGCGAGTCACGCAACTGACACGTGAGTCTCTGCGAAAAGCGTTAACTGTCTTCATGGTAACCGGTGCGCAGCGTAGTGATGGCGAAGCGCATGCAGCACCATTCCAGAGCCAAGGCACCGGTACTATCAACATGATGGTACTGGCACTTCTGTCACTGATCGCGGAGCTGAAGCAGAACGTGATTTTTGCGATGGAGGAGCCAGAGATAGCAATCCCGCCGCATATTCAAAAACGCATCATCAACGGTGTGCGCAGCAAGTCAGCCCAGGCGCTTTTTACCTCGCATTCGCCCTACGTACTCGAAGAATTCGAACCCGAGCAGGTCATCGTTATCAGCCGAAACGATGGGAAACTGAGTGCCATGCCTGCAGGGCTGCCGCCGGGCATCAAAGCAAAAATGTACCGGCAGGACATGCGGCTGCGTGTTTGTGAGGCCCTTCTGGCACGTCGGGTGCTGATTGCCGAAGGCCGGACGGAATACGATGCTTGGCCCGCCGTAGCGCGACTGCTTCATCAGCAGGAGCCGGAGTCTTTCATGCCGCTTGAGGCGTTGGGCATCCCAATCATCGATGCGACGACTGACTCGCTGATCGCTCCGATGGGGGCCTACTACCGCAAGCTCGGGAAGAAGGTCTATGCCGTTTTCGACGAGCAGGCACCCGAGCAATTGGAGGCTATTAGGGCGTCGGTCGACTACCCCTATCAAGCACCTGAGAAAGGTTTCGAGAACGTCGTTCTCAAAGGAGCCGATGAGGAAATGTTGCGTGGCTGGGTTGCGTCTTTGATCGACAGCGGTGCTTGGCCTTCAGACTTAAAGGACAAGGCCCCGGGCCCTGATGCCACGAAAGATGAGGTAGCAGCGATTCTAGGGGGGCTGCTAAAGCGCTGGAAAGGCGATGGAGCTGCTGCCAGCTTACTTTGTACCGCTATGACCCGACATCACCTCCCAGAATTCATTGTCAGCACCCTTGAGAGCATTACAGCCACAATTGTTCCCAAGAAGCCCGAGCCTGAACGTCCAGAACTGGATGATGACCTTCTCGATTTGGTCGGGCCTTAACAGATGATAGTGCTTGATCAGTCTCGACGGGATGTTATCGACTCTCCCAGCCATCTGGTCGTGATGGGGGGGCCTGGCTCAGGGAAAACCACAGTCGCATTGCTTAAAGCTGAAGCATTTCTAGGCCGACTAGACCTCACAGAGTACCAACAGGTGCTATTCCTGAGCTTCGCCAGAGCAACGGTCGCAAGGGTTGCGGAACAGGCCGGAAAGATGCTGCCGAAACTCGAGCAGGCTCGGCTTGAGGTCAACACCTACCATGGCTTCACGTGGAATTTACTGCGCAGCCATGGCTACTTACTCCGCAACGGGCGGCCCTTATCACTGCTTCCTCCGCCAGAGGCTGCAGCGCGATTGTCCACATTAAGTGCAGAACAGATAGCCTTGGAGAAAATCAGGCTGCTCGAGGAGGAGGGACTGTTGCACTTCGACCTGTTCGCCAGCAATGCTGCCATGTTGCTGGAGAGAAGCCAGTCGCTGCAGCGCATCTACGGCAACAGCTATCCACTTGTCATACTCGACGAGTTCCAGGACACGAACGAGGACGAGTGGCGTTTCATCCGCGCGCTGACTCGACATAGCCAGGTGCTGGCTTTGGCTGACCCGGAACAACGGATCTACGAATTTCGCGGTGCCAGTGCTAACAGGATTCAAGAGTTTGAAGAAGCTTACCGTCCCGCCTCCTTTTCTTTTGGAATGGAAAATCACCGGAGCACGGGGACCGACATCGTTCAGTTCGGCAACGACCTGCTGACAGGTGCCAACAAGCATCGAGCCTACACTGATGTGGCGGTGACGCCCTACGTCCCGCGTAAAGGGATGCTTCATCGGGCTTTCAAGTTTGCGGTTCTGACCGCTATAGGACGGTTGAATAGAGATGGACGTGATTGGTCGCTTGCTATTTTGGTGCCCAGCAAGAGCTTCATGGCTGAGGTTTCCGCGTACTTGTCGAGTGACTCAGATAGTTTGCCTAGACTTTCCCATGAAGTGGCGTTTGACCAAGAAGCTGCTGCGCTCTCTGCTACGGCGATCGCTGCGCTTCTCGAAGGTGGCGCGACTGCAGAGATCATTACTGAAAGGCTCCTAAGAAATTTATGTGCTCACCTGCGTGGCAGGAAAGGCGAGAAGGCCCCCAGTAAGCCACATCTGGAATTGGTGCTCGCTTTTGAGCAATTGTTCGGAGGTCAGACGCTTCGCAGGCTACCGCACAAGCGGATTCTCGCTGCCGTACAGACTATCGCGGTCCAGCGCCTTTATCTGCAACTGACTGGCGACCCTCAGGTCGATTGGATCGCCATGCGACAGCTGCTGGACTCAAGCACTGAGCAGGTTCTCAATCAGATCGGTATCGATGCTCGGTATGTCCGCTTGCTTGGGAAGGGATCCCTCCTTCGAAGCCGGTTGAGCGAACTATGGCGCTCAGCTGGAGGTTACCCAGGAGCAGAGGGGCTGGTCCGGGATGCCCTTGTTCAGGATCACTTCCAAGCGGTGACCAAGGACTGGAAGGGCCTCCATCTGATGACCATGCACAAGTCGAAAGGGAAAGAGTTCACAGAGGTCATATTGTACGAGGGGCTGATGAGGGGGCGATTTTTACAGGCAGGGGCAACCCCCGATCGCGTGCGTCAGGCCCGTTTAGCCATGCGTGTCGCGGTCACTCGTGCAATGAAAAAGGCGACAATACTGACCCCGAATGGGCGATTTCGCTGCCCGCTGCTTTGAGCGTTTGAAGGCATGCCAATTGGCGATCGTTGACCCAGTGCTTGCGGAAGATTTGTCTCGTTGCTGCCTATCGCTGGAGGCCACTTTGGGTAGGTAGCGCCATGTACAAAGGGCTGCTAATGCCATTTACGCGGCTATGAGCGTATGGACACTTTCCAGCAAGTGCTTTCGACCGAAAGCGAACGTTCATGAATGGCTACCATTGGCAAAAGAAGGTAACCGCTCTATAAACCCCAGACTCAAAGCATCCAGCTGATCCCGGATGCTGTGTCGTCTAACAGCCCGCGACTTGTAGGGTAAAGGGACTGAACCGAAGGCTTCTACACCTACTTGAGTCGTTGGCTCACATCGGCCAGGACATCGCTCATTTCCGGCGGACGCTCGCATACTCGAGTGATTAACTCACTTGCCTTGAGGGCAGCGAGATCTCAATAAAAAGGTGGCGCATTGATGTCGCGGCTCGATATTCTCAGAGTCCAATCCGCTGATTTTTATGGAGAAATTATGTCGTTGTCTGACTTCTGGTTGAGCGTAGTTGCTTCGATTGTCGCGGCCGTTCTGGTCATGCTCGCTGCCAAAATTACCTTGGAAAAATGGAAGAAGGTTGCGATTGGGATCGGAGCGCTGGCCATCGGCTGCACTATCGTCTCGTTCTTGATTTTCGCAGGACTGACTGTGACGAAAGAGTTCTCGGCTCATCAAGAGCGCTCCGCACTACAGGCGAAGATCGATGCTTACACCAGAGGTCACTATCCAGTGGAATACGACAAGGGATATCGCTTGGAGGTGACTAAGCTGGGCGAGCGGCCGCTTCTGGCTTTCATGTATCCAGAGGGAGTTGAGGCATCGCCAGCGATTCACCCATGGAGCAACGATACGTTCGCGTTCGAGATTGAGATTTTGCTGAACGACAACGGTTATCCCGGCACTCCGGCCTGGGCATATGAAATGAGGCCCATGACTCCAGAGCAAGTCAGCCACCTGATGCAAAGAAAGCTGGACTAAGTGTCACCGCTCTTGCCCCTGCTGTAGAGCCACTGGAGCACTGGAAGTAGCTCCTTTCTGGAGTGTAGTCAGGTCCGAGGAGGCCTTACGTATCCGAGCTTGGCCGGCTCCTGCAGGTCGGGCTTAGTCACACTAGTTTCGAATGATTCAAATTTGTTTCGGGGGCCGACAGACGTCACCGGAGTCTTGGGCAGGTCGCTCGCCAAGTATTGGGTTCAACCATAGTCATGTTCTCGTCACGAGATTACATCGCAGGCAATCGAGCCGGAATAGGATGCTCATCAGTAGCGGTACTCTTGCGGCGAGAGGCGTCCCTGGGGACCAAACAACAGCGTGGCAGTGAACTTTTCCAAATAGGCCACCGCTTCCTCTGGCGCGTGCTGCGTGAAATACGCCCGTTGCGCTGCGGGCAGTATGGCGCGGTGCGCCAGACAGGCTTTCACCATGTCTGCCAGCAGAGAACCGCGAACGTCGTAACGCGCATCCACTGTGTCTAGGACCGTGCGATAGCAGGAGTGGTAGGTCGATTGATGATCGACATGCCGTTGGCTATCACGACTCATCCCTGGCTTCCCGCCTGCCAGGAGGCCAGAAACTGCAGCACTCGCTCAACCTGGCCCTGACTGACCAGTTGCTCTGCGGTCTGCTGTTTGAAGGTCGGTAACGGCTCGAGGCGAAACCACGTGATCGCCCGCTCGATGGTAACGCCGCTCTCGTCTACGGCTAAGATCACACGCAGGACATCCGCGATATAGCGTTGCGTCGCTTCGGTATCGGATTCGCTGGCCGCTCCTTGTTTGCTGCGACGATAGGCTGCGACATGGCCGGCAAACACGGCTGGGCTAAGTCTAAAGATCTCAATATAGCGCTCAACCGAGTAGGGTGCCCCGGTCGTGGGACACAGGCAGTCAATCAGTTCGGCAGCCAACAGTGGCGCTGGCTGGAATGCTCCCTGGTTCATGGCTATTCCTCCTGCCACGTTTCGCTCACAGCATGCTCGCAAATCTACGAGAAACAAAGCTCCCGTTCGCTATCCCAGGTCACTTATGATTTCCTTTCCAATAAGTCTCCCAAAGCTGAGCGGAACCGGGGTCTTCCCAGTATTGGCGGAAAGGTGATTGTGGAAATCCAGCGCATCATCGGGCTGGGCGCCTCTCCACGACCTCGGTGCGACGCTTGATCTCGGCGTTCAAATGCTCCAGCGGATTGGTGCTGTGCAACTGCTGTCGCGGCACTTTGGAAAACGCCATGTGTGCCAGTACTTCGTCCTAGCAGCCGTCCATGAGCGTCGCGATCTTCGGGTATCTCTCTCGTAATTGATTAGCCACCAGCGCCATTGCTGATGACATTTCTGCTGGCTGTCCTGACAATACCGTCCGCAGCAGACGCTACGTTGGTGGTCGGGGGGAAAGTGTGCCGCGCCGATATTATCGGCAGCGTGGATTAGAAAGCCTGTCCTCCATATGATCCAAACCCAGGCCGTCGACCTGAACGGTCGCCAACTATGGCCTAGGGGCTGGTCAAGGCCGCCACACCACCGTCCCTGATCAGTCTATCCAGCCTGGGGCGAGCCGGTACCTTAATTACTCAGATGGAAGCGCGACCTGTCATGAAGGCACCCAAGGCAACTCTGGCTCAACAGTGTGAAGGGATCGGCTGGTCGATCACTGACCTAGTAGCACACAAGCACGACAAGCGCAGTTGGTCGATCAATGGTGGGCCAGCTGGACTGCCAGAAGAGGTTGTTGGCCAGACATACGCCACCGGCGGCGCGCGAGTGAGCTACTGTGAGGGCGGCTCTGTCTTGCTCCTGCTGAAGGCCGCAGCTCTGGAAACCCTGGCTAGGCTCAGCACCTTCAATGACCGAGACGACGCTATCGTCCGGTTCCTGGAGGCTCAGATGACCATCTTGGCCGGGCATACGGACGAGATTGTCGACACAGTTCGGTCAATCACACCAGATGGAGTGGCGCGCAATGTGCGCGAGCTGGCCACCAACGCCAGGCTCAGGACTTTCTTCCCGCGTGTACGTGCCGACTTCATGCTGGACCTGTACCGGCAGATGGGTAACGAGATGCTCGCCAAGATCCTGGAGGCCTTCTCGGCCGCACCTTACGACTACCGGGCAGGTTGGCCTGATTTGATCGTGCTCGGCGATGATGCGATCAAGTTTGTCGAGGTGAAGACCAATGACCGGCTGCTCGATACGCAGGTACGGTTCGCAACCGGGATCGGGAATCCGATGGGCTTTGACTGTGGAGTTGTGCGCCTTACTGCGATCAAGGGCGCCTAGCGCTGAGACTGCTACCGGTCAGCTATGACTGTCGGGAGGTGCAACCCCTTACTTCAGCTAGGAAGCAGAAGTGAGGGATTGCAGGTGCAGCGATCGGTTAGGCTGGGCTAGGAACTGCGCGAGTGCTCGCCTTTTCCTTGCGCTGCCTCTCCAGGCAGCGATTAACCGCCTCCGTAATAGGCGTATCGCCCTTTTTCACTGCGCTCATGTACATAACCGCAGCAGCGGCCTGCATTACGGATTGAGCAGAGCCTGGGTTTGCCATGTCCTTGACCATTTCTAGGACAATTTCAGCGTCGGTCACGCCATTTTTTTCTGCGCGTCCAAGAGCTTTGAACTCTTTTCTCGCGCGGGTTTGCTGCGTTTGAATCGGATTTTTCATGGTACAACCCTTTCGGTGGTTAGGACTCGGGATTGAGACCTAGCCTGAATATATGCAGGGCAGGGTGAGTATTTTCAATTGGATCCAGCAGCCGGTTTCTGCTCAGCCGGGGTACCGGGATGGTCCATCCAGTCGCATTAATTTCGAAAAAATCGCATTTATTTCGAAATCCGACAGCCACCGCCGACCAGCGCCGGGCCGGACGCGGAATGGTGCGGATGGCGAAATGGCCGTTGTGGCCAGCTGTCGAGCGGGGCATGGCCGCTGACCGAACGGATGGCCGCGACCTCCAGCGCTTCGCGCTCGTCCAGCGGAGGCAGCAGGCCGGGCAGGCGGCTGGCAAGCAAGGTCTTGCCGGTGCCGGGCGGGCCGGTGAACAGCAGGTTATGTCCCCCGGCAGCGGCTACCAGGAGGGCACGCTTGGCGGCGACCTGGCCCTGGACTTCGCTCAGGTCCGGGTAGGGCCGTTGTTCCAGCAGCAAGCCGTTGGCCGCATAGGGCGGCAGGGGCAGTTGCCCGCTCAGGTGGGCGACCAGTTCCTGCAAGGTGCCCACGGCATACACCACCAACCCGCTGGCCAGGCTGGCCTCTTCAGCGTTCTCCCTGGGTACCACCAGCGCGCGGCCGGCATCGCGCGCGGCGAGGGCCGCGGGCAACACCCCCTGTACTGGCCGCAACGCCCCGGACAACGCCAGCTCGCCCAGGCATTCGATGTCATCGAGGGTGGCCACCGGCACCTGGCCGTTGGCGGCGAGGATGCCCAGGGCGATGGCCAGGTCGTAGCGCCCGCCGTCCTTGGGCAAGTCGGCGGGGGCGAGGCTCTGGGTGATGCGCCGGGCCGGATAATCCAGCCCCGAGTTGACGATGGCGCTGCGCACCCGGTCCTTGCTCTCCTTGACCGTAGCCTCCGGCAGGCCGACCAGGGTGAGGGTGGGCAGGCCGTTGGCCAGGTGGGTCTCGACGCTGACAGGTGGCGCCAGCACGCCGACCTGGGCGCGGCTGTGGACGAGGGCGAGGGACATGGGTGCTCCGTGCTTGCTTGATATGAGGCCGCATCCTGCGGCTCGGCAAAGCTTAGTGATGCTCCTGACGTTGATGCGCAAAAGAGTGCATCGGGGTTTTTCCGCCCTACGACCAGGCGTATCCATCTTCCAGCAGCCTGAATATCTTTTAACCATTTCGGCTGGACAGATGTCTGTTGAGGAACAAAAATGTGGCCACGTTGTGGCTACAAAGTGTTCGGAGGATCCATGGCCCATACAGAAGTCGTACGCACGCGAATCGACAGCGAACTGAAGATCAACGCGACAAAGATCCTTGAGGAAATGGGCATCACCGTTTCCCAGGCGATTCGGATGATGCTGGTCCAGGTTGTGCAGACCAAGGCGCTCCCGTTCGAGGTCAAGGCGATGACCCTGAATGATCGGGCCCGGCAAGTGATGGAGACCCAGGATCGTGAGCAGATCGTGCAAGCGCATGAGAGCGCCGAAACGCTGTTCAAAGACCTGGGAATTTGAGTCGCAGGCTATTCGAACAGGTAGCGATGCGGGCCAGTCTGCTCCAGGGTGATGCTCCTCGCTTGGGTGTCACACTTGTAGATCAACCACCAGTCAAAACTGATCAGGCAGCACCAACGTCCTGGAGCGCCGACCAACTGTCCATCGCAATGCCTGGGATGTAGTGGAAGCTGTCTTTCCAAAGACCGGACAACCACCTTGAAGGCGGTGATGTCCGGTTTTTTTGCAAGCTGCAGCTGGAAGTCGATAACGAATTGCGGCGTGGTCAGGATCTTGAACATGGAGGGCTCCCTGCCGGTTGAGCGCCGGGAGCTTGCGATGATGCGGACACTCCAGGTTCGCTTGAGGGCCGCGTCCTGCGGCCCGGCAAAGCTTAGTGATGTCAGTCGCGCCGCAGCGGCAAAGAGTGCATCGAAGTTTGTCCAGCCAGCGGCCGCCCAGCGCAGACCACGGCAATTCCAGCCCCCCGGGCCCGGGCCAGCAGCTCCTCGGTGTCATCCCCGCCGGGCAGCGCCAGCACCGCATCCGGCCGGCTGTCACGCAACATGAAGACATTGCGCAAGCGTTCGGCCAACTTGCCATGCAGTTGCCAGTTGGGCGGATAGCGGACGATATCGGCGCCATGCTCGCGCGCCCAGGCTTCGATATCGCCCCCCAGGTGCTGGCTGCCGCCGTGGATCAGCACGCGGATCGGCTGCTGGCGCTGGAGGTCGTCCAGCGCCTGGCGGCAGCGGCGGCTGTCGGCGTAGTTGCGCCCCGCGCAGATCAGTACTCGCATGGCCACCCCTCAGAACCATTGGCCGAAGCGGCGGATGTACAGGGTCTTCATGGTCTGCGCGACCAGGCAGTAGCCCAGCAGGGTCGCGGCCAGCCAAGGGAAATACTCCCACGGCAGCGGCACCAGCCCGACCATCGCCCCCAGCGGCGAGAACGGAATGTAGATGCCCAGGCACATCACCAGCCCTGTCGCCAGGATCACTGGCAGCGCCGCAGTGCTCTGGAAGAACGGCACCTTGCGGGTGCGCAGCATGTGCACCACCAGCGTCTGCGACAACAGCCCCTCGACGAACCAGCCGGACTGGAACAGCGCCTGCATCTCCACGCTGTTGGCGGCGAACACGTACCACATCAGGGCGAAGGTGGTGATGTCGAAGATCGACGAAGTCGGCCCGATCCACAGCATGAAGCGGCCGATATTGCGCGCATCCCACTTGCGCGGCTCGCGCAGGAACTGCTTGTCCATGCGGTCCCACGGCAGCGACAGCTGGGAGAAGTCGTACATCAGGTTCTGCAGCAGCAGGTGGATCGCCAGCATCGGCATGAACGGGATGAAGGCGCTGGCCACCAGCACCGAGAACACGTTGCCGAAGTTGGAGCTGGCGGTCATGCACAGGTACTTCATGATGTTGCCGAAGGTTTCCCGGCCTTTGAGCACGCCTTCCTCCAGCACCATCAGACTCTTTTCCAGGAGGATGATGTCGGCCGATTCCTTGGCGATATCGGTGCCGCTGTCCACCGAAATACCGACGTCGGCATCCCGCAGGGCCGGGGCGTCGTTGATGCCGTCGCCGAGGAAGCCCACGGTGTGACCGTTGGCTTGCAGCGCCTTGAGCACCCGCGACTTCTGCAGTGGGGTGAGCTTGGCGAACACCGTGCGCTCCTCGACCAGTACCTTGAGCTGGGTGTCGTCGAGGCGCTCGATGTCCTGGCCGAGCAGCGGCTGGCCGGGTTCCAGGCCCACTTCGCGGCAGACCTTGCAGGTGACCACCGGGTTGTCGCCGGTGAGTACCTTCACTTTCACGCCCATCTCACGCAGGGCGGCGATAGCCGGGCCGGCGGTTTCCTTGGGTGGGTCGAGGAAGGTCAGGAAGCCGCGGATCACCAACTCGCGCTCGTCGTCGGTGTGGTACTGGGCCTTGCCTTCGGCGGCGGGAATCTCGCGGGTACCGACCAGCAGCACGCGGAAGCCTTCCTGGTTGAAGGTGGCGGCGGTGGCGAGCAACTGCTGGCGCAGGGCGTCATCGAGCACGAAGCGCTGGCCGTCCTGCTCCACGTGGGTGGCGATGGCCAGCACCTCTTCGACCGCGCCTTTGCTCACCAACAGATGATCGCCCAGGGCGTCCTTGACGATCACCGACAGGCGACGGCGGATGAAGTCGAAGGGCAGCTCGTCGACCTTGGCATAGGCGTAGGGCGGCTGGAAGCTGCCGTTCTCACCGGCGAAGCGCAGCACGGCCTGGTCCATCAGGTTCTTCACGCCGCTCTGGTGATGGCTGTTGAGCCAGGCCAGTTCGAGCAGGCGCGGGTCGGTGCGGCCGCTGGGGTCGACGTGGTGCTCGAGGATGATCCGGTCCTGTGTGAGGGTGCCGGTCTTGTCGGTGCACAGCACATCCATCGAGCCGAAGTTCTGGATGGCGTTCAGGCGCTTGACCACCACTTTGCGCCGGGCCATGGCCACGGCGCCCTTGGCCAGGTTGGCGCTGACGATCATCGGCAGCATTTCCGGGGTGAGCCCCACGGCCACGGCCAGGGCGAACAGGAAGGCGTCGCTCCAGTCGCCCTTGACCACGCCATTGAGCATGAACACCACCGGCACCATCACCAGCATGAAGCGGATCAGCAGGCGGCTGACGCTGTTCACCCCGCGGTCGAAGGCGGTCTGGCTGCGCGAGCCGGCGATGGCCTTGGCCAGCGAGCCGAAATAGGTGCGCTTGCCGGTGGCCACCACCACGGCGCGGGCCCGGCCGCTGACCACGTTGGTGCCCATGAAGCCAATGTTGGGCAGGTCGAGCACGTTGCCTTCAGCGCTGGCGCTGTCACCGGCGGACTTCTGCGCGACGTGGCCCAGGGTGTCGTACTTCTCCACCGGCAAGGCTTCGCCAGTGAGCACGGCCTGGCTGATGAACAGGTCGCGGGATTCGATCAGGCGGATGTCGGCGGGAATCATGTCGCCGGCGCTGAGCTGCACGATGTCACCGGCCACCAGTTCGTTCATCGGCACTTCACGCAGGCGCGGGGCCTGGTCGTGGCGTTCGCGGCGCAGCACGGTGGCGGTAGTGCGGACCATGGCTTTGAGGGCTTCGGCGGCTTTGTTCGAACGGTATTCCTGCCAGAAGCGCAGCAGGCCGCTGACGCTGACCATGGTCATGATGATGATGACCTTGGTCAGGTCGGCATCTTCCACTTCGCCTGCGCGCAGGGGCAGCCAGTAGTCGGTGACGAAACTGATCCCGGCCAGGGTCAGCAATACATAGATGAAGGGGTTGTGCAGGGCCTTGAGCAGTTGCACCAGGGCCGGTTCAGGTTTGTCGTGGGCGACCTCGTTGGCCCCGTCGCGCTGCAGGCGCTTGCTGGCTTCGTGCTCGGTCAGGCCCAGTTCGCTGGCGTCGAGGTTGGCGAGGGTGACGGCCAGGCCGTTGCGCGCCTCACGGGCGGCATACGTGGAGAGGCGGGCGTCTGCGCCGGCTTTGCTCGTGGTGTTGCGGTCTTTTACGGTCATTTGGCTGTGCTCCTGCCGCAGGAGGCGGCACGACACACAGTCGACTCACTGTTGGGCGGGTGAGTGAACGTGTCTCGGGCCGCGATCATTCGATCGATGGAAAACGTGGTTTTTCCGACGTTTACGTGTTCGCTGGCGAATGCCGGAAATAAGATCGGCAGCGAACTTTCTACTGGCTGATTCCATGGTCTTTTTGAAACCTCGAATAAATGTCAGGCAATAAGAATCCTGCGAACTTTTAATATTTAAAGTTCGTGAAAGCCTGACGTTTGATGTGTCGTCAGTTCAGGGTCAGGAATGCATCGCGCCGGTCAGCAGAAGCACAGGCGGGGGCGCCATCGACTGGGTGGTTCCTGGGTGTCTTCGGTGTGCCAGTGCAGGCGCAGGGTAGGGCTGCCGGGCTGGGGCAGCCAAATGGCACGCAGCCGTGGAGCGGGCGCGCGGGGCGGGGACAGGTACGGCAAGGCCTTGCGCGCCGGGGCGTGCAGGCGATCGCGGATAACGGTGATGAAGTTCATGAGCTTGCCTCCGACCGGGCGGGCACCCGGGGCGGCAAGCGACGGCGGAGCAATCAGGCTCTGGCGCGGCTTGCCCGACCTTGGGGGCGGGCCCGGAGTTCCGGTTCAAGTGCCTGGCAGGCATAAGCGGCCAGGCAGCGACTAGATACTGTGTCCATTGACGTCTTCGTGAGTTGAAATAAAGGCCCGCTTTTTGGGCGGGTGAACTTTATGCAAAGCATAGCGGGCAAGTCAACCGGGGAGGTGAAACTTAAATAAGTTTCATCTGGTTGGTTCAGGGAATATTTGGTTTTGCATGAGTTGGCTGTAGGAGCGGCTTTAGCCGCGATGCAGGCATCGCGGTGTGTGCCACCCGCTTCGCGGGTGATCGCGGCTGAAGCCGCTCCTACAGAGGCCACGCAAGATCAGTGGCCCGTGGTCATCAGGCCTTGGCGCCGAGGATGATGTGCGAGGCCTTGATCAGCGCGGTGGCTTTTACGCCTGGCTTGAGGCCGAGCTCCTGCACCGCTTCACGGGTGACGATGGCATAGACCTCGGTACCACCGGACAGCTTCAGGACCACCTCGGCGTTCACCGCGCCGTCGCCGACTCGCACCACTTCGCCTTCCAGGCTGTTGCGCGCCGACAGTTTGTAGCCGGCGGCGTCGGTCATCAGTACCACCCAGGGGGCCTTCACCAGCGCCACGGCCTGCTTGCCGACATTGATGCTGAGGTTGTGCAGGCTGGCCATGGTCACCACCGCGACCAGTTTCTCGCCACCGGCGAGGATCAGCTCGACTTCGGCGTTGACCGCGCCTGGTTGGACTGCACTGACCTTACCTTCGAAGACATTGCGGGCACTGACTTTCATGGGAAACGCTCCGTGTATCGATTGTTATTCCGCGCTGGGCGGCGCCATCCGTGCTTCCAGCTCGGCGACCTGCTTCTCCAAGGCTTCCAGCCGAGCGCGGGTGCGGGCCAGCACCACCATTTGACTGTCGAACTCTTCGCGGCTGACCAGGTCGAGCTTGCTGAAGGCGCCCTGCATCAGCACCTTGAACTGGCTTTCCAGTTCGGCGCGAGGCGCAGCGGTGTCGCCGCTGAAAAGGCGCGAGGCCTGGTCGCTCAGGGCATCGAGAAAGGCTTTGGGCGCGAGCATGTTGGCTATCCGCTGATCACTGAAAGGGCAGCAGTGTAGCACGCTGCCCTGGCCCGCTTGCGCTGCACGCTTTTCGCGCAGGGCGGCCAAAGGTCGCGCACCGATTTTGTGCGCTTTTTCGCTGCTGGCGATTGGCCAATCCCTGCCTGTTCGCGCAACTGCCTGTTTTTTCGTCACTTGCGCCAACTGGCAAGGTTTCTGCAGTGACCTGATCGAGCCATGCACTGATGCAGTCCCTTGTGACCAGGCAGTGCGCAGGCGGAGCCGGAGGGTTCTTCGTCACAGCCGGATCGTGCGTCGGCGGGGAGGATGGAGCCGACGACGCGTTACAAAGCCAGGCGCTGCGCTTAGACTTGAGTCGGGTTTGTTTTCCTGGGGCAAGTCCACCAAATCGGGAGAGAGTTTCATGAAGCTAGTCACTGCCATCATCAAGCCGTTCAAGCTGGACGACGTGCGCGAGTCGCTGTCGGAAATCGGCGTGCAAGGCATCACCGTCACCGAAGTCAAAGGCTTCGGTCGTCAGAAGGGTCACACCGAGCTGTACCGCGGCGCCGAATACGTGGTCGATTTCCTGCCCAAGGTGAAGATCGATGTGGCCATCGACGACAAGGACCTTGATCGGGTGATCGAGGCCATCACCAAGGCGGCCAACACCGGCAAGATCGGCGACGGCAAGATCTTCGTGGTCAACCTGGAGCAAGCGATCCGCATCCGTACCGGCGAAACCGATACCGACGCGATCTAAGCGCCAGAACAACGCCTCACCAAACCCAACGCCCCAGGAGAAAACAACATGACTCTGCGCAAGATCGCAGGGCTAGGAGCCCTATTGTCCCTCGTAATGCCAGGGCTGGCCCTGGCCGAGGAAACGGCCGCCCCGGTGCTGAACTCCGGCGACACCGCCTGGATGCTCACCTCGACGGCGCTGGTCCTGTTCATGACCATCCCGGGCCTGGCCCTGTTCTACGGCGGCATGGTGCGCTCGAAGAACGTGCTGTCGGTGATGATGCAGTGCTTCGCCATCACCGGGCTGATCAGCATCCTGTGGGTCATCTATGGCTACAGCCTCGCCTTCGATACCGCGGGTATGGAAAAGGGCGTGCTCAACTTCAATTCCTTCATCGGTGGTTTCTCCAAGGCCTTCCTCAGCGGCGTCACGCCGTCGGGCCTGACTTCGGCCACCGCGCTGTTCCCTGAAGCGGTGTTCATCACCTTCCAGATGACTTTCGCCATCATCACCCCGGCACTGATCGTCGGTGCCTTCGCCGAACGCATGAAATTCTCGGCGATGCTGATCTTCATGGGCGTATGGTTCACCGTGGTCTACGCGCCGATCGCGCACATGGTCTGGAGCGGTGACGGCGCGCTGATGTGGGACTGGGGCGTGCTCGACTTCGCTGGCGGCACCGTGGTGCACATCAACGCCGGTATCGCCGGCCTGGTCTGCTGCCTGGTGCTGGGCAAGCGCAAGGGCTACCCCACCACACCGATGGCCCCGCACAACCTGGGCTACACCCTGATGGGCGCAGCCATGCTGTGGATCGGCTGGTTCGGCTTCAACGCCGGGTCCGCCGCCGCCGCCAACGGCACCGCCGGCATGGCCATGCTGGTAACCCAGATCGCCACCGCCGCCGCCGCGCTGGGCTGGATGTTCGCCGAGTGGATCTTCCACGGCAAACCCAGCGCGCTGGGCATCGCCTCGGGCGTGGTCGCCGGCCTGGTCGCCATCACCCCGGCCGCCGGCACCGTCGGCCCGATGGGCGCCCTGGTGATCGGCCTGGTGTCCGGCATCGTCTGCTACTTCTGCGCCACCAGCCTCAAGCGCAAGCTGGGCTATGACGACTCCCTCGACGCCTTCGGCGTGCACGGTATCGGCGGCATCATCGGCGCGCTGCTCACCGGTGTGTTCGCAGCGCCGGCCCTGGGTGGCTTCGGTGCGGTCACCGACATCGCCGCGCAGTTCTGGATCCAGGCCAAGGGCGTGATCTTCACCGTGGTCTACACCGCCATCGCCACCTACGTGATCCTCAAGGTGCTCGATCTGGTGATGGGCCTGCGGGTCAGCGAAGAAGAAGAGTCGGTCGGTCTCGACCTGGCTCAGCACAACGAGCGCGGCTACAACCTGTAACCGCCACGCTGGAAAACTTGCCCGGTTCGCCGGGCATTTTTTTGCCTGTAGTTTGCTGCTTTACACGATGCAAACGGTTTACCCCACCTGTTCGCGACCTGGGCAGAAATCTTACAAGCCATCGGGTGTTTCTGGTGCTTTGCTTTTTCTGCGAGCGCGCTAGAATGCGCGCCGAAGGAAGCTGGACGAGTAGTCCACACACTTCGCCACCCTTTGCTAGGCTTGCCAATAGCCTGTGGCCAGCAAGGGTACAACATATTTTCGTCAGGCCTTGCCAGGAGCAGGGCCTGCAGGGTGCCAGGCCCCCCATGAGGGGGCGGACACCCAGGGCAGTGGCCAACCCACGGCCAGTTGAATTTTCACTGGTGGCTGCCGGTCTACGGCTGCACCGGTCTATAACTAACCTGCTTTTCGCAAGTCATGAGGTAGAACATGAGCGACGACGATCTGGAAAATGACGACCTCGAAGTAGGCGACGAAGACGAGGGCGATGAAGGCCTCGAAGCGGCCGCTGACGATGGCGCGGAAGACGCTGGCGATGACGACAGCAGCCCCGCACCCGCTGCCAAGGGCAAATCCAAGGCGGCTGTCTCGGTAGACGAGATGCCGAGCATGGAAGCCAAGCAGAAAGAGCGCGATGCGCTGGCCAAGGCGATGGAAGAATTCCTGTCGCGCGGTGGCAAGGTGCAGGAAGTGGAGGCCAACGTGGTCGCCGATCCGCCCAAGAAGCCGGACAACAAGTACGGCAGCCGCCCTATCTGAGTGGCTGAATGCAAAAGAGCCCGCCGTCGCTGCGGGCTTTTTTGTGCCTGTCAGCGCCAGCGGGATAGAACGTCGGGCAATTGCGACAATCTTTGGATTTCCGCATCCGGCGCCTTTTCACCGGCCCAGACCTTGCGCTGCGGGTTGAACCACACCGCTCGCAGCCCTGCGCGCTGGGCCCCGGCGATGTCATCGCCCGGGTGGTCGCCGACGTGCACCGCGGCCCCCGCGTCCACAGCGCCCCGCTTCAGGGCTTCCATGAACGGTGCCGGGTCGGGCTTGCCGATACCCAGGTCCTCGGCGCACAGCGCGAACTGGAAGTAGTCCGCCAGCCCCAGCCGGCGCACGTCGGCATTGCCGTTGGTGACCACGCCGAGGGTGTAGTGGTGGCGCAGGATCTCCAGCACTGGCTGCACCTCGGGAAACACCTCGATCTGGTGCCGGGCATGCAGGAACACCTCGAAACCCTCGTTGGCCAGCTCCTGGGCGTGCTTCTCGCTGTAGCCGACTTCTTCCAGGGCGTGGAACAGCACGCGACGGCGCAAGGCGCTGATACGGTGCTTGAGGCCCGGCTCGGCTTGCACCAGCCGCTCGCGAATGGCGAACAGGTGCTCGATCGGCACGCCACCAAGGATCGGTGCATTGGCTGCCAGCCAGTCGCGCAGGACGGTCTCGGCGCTGGCGATCACTGGCGCGGTGTCCCACAGGGTGTCGTCCAGGTCGAAGGTGATCAGCTTGATGCTCATGATTCGTTGCCTTTGCTGCGTTTGGCCCGGGGGTGGGCGCTGTCGTACACGGCGGCCAGGTGCTGGAAGTCCAGGTGGGTGTAGATCTGCGTGGTGCTGATGTCGGCATGGCCAAGCATCTCCTGCACCGCGCGCAGGTCCTGGGACGACTCCAGCAGGTGGCTGGCGAAGGAGTGGCGGAGCATGTGCGGGTGCAGGTGCTGGCCCAGCTCGCGTTCGCCGAAGGTCTTGACCCGCATCTGGATGGCCCGTGTGCTCAAGCGGTTGCCCTGGCGGGTGATGAACACCGCGCCGTCCCGAGGGGCGGCGATGCCACGCAGCCTGAACCATGCCTGCAGCGCTTCGCGGGCCTTGCGCCCGACCGGCAGCACGCGGCTCTTGCCGCCCTTGCCGAGTACCTGGACCAGCCCGCCGGTCAGGTCCAGGTGTTCCAGATCGAGGCCGGCCAGCTCCGACAGGCGCAGGCCCGAGGAGTAGAACAGTTCGAGCATGGCCTGGTCGCGACGGGCGATGAAGTCATCGTCGACGCCGCCATCGAGCAACTGCAGGGCGCGGTCGGTATCCAGGGTCTTGGGCAGGCGGCGCTCGCCCTTCGGTGGTGCCAGGCCGTTGGCCGGGTCGTGCTGGCACAGGCCTTCGCGGTTGAGGTAGCGGTACAGGCCGCGCACCGCCGAGAGCAGACGCGCCAGGCTGCGCGAGGACTGGCCATGGTGGTGCTGGCGCGCCACCAGTTGGCGCAATTGCTGGACCTGCAGCGTATCCCAGCCGGCAATGCCTTGGTTGTTGCAGAATTCGATGACTTTCTCAAGATCGCGGCGGTAGGCCAGCAGGGTGTGCCCGGACACCTGGCGCTCGTTGCGCAGGTGTGCGCAATAAGCTTCCAGCTGGCGTTCCATCAGCGCACCGAGCGCAGCGTCTGGGTGAAACGCGGCAGCACGCGGCCGAGCACCTCGGCGATGTAACTGAGGAACAGGGTGCCGACACTGCTCTTGTAGTGCTGCGGGTCGCGGCTGCCGATCGCCAGCACGCCATGCAGGCCCTGGTGTTCGAGGGTGGCCACGGCGCTGGAGCCGACTTCCTTGTGTGCCGTGTCGCCGAACAGGAAGGCCAGTTCGTGCTCGCGCAGGCTGCCGCTGATGGTCTTGCCGCCGCCGATCAGGCCGCCGATGGCTTGTTGCGCCTCGGCGCCCGGGACCCAGCGGCCGACCGGCGCGGCGTTTTCGCCGAACAGGATCAGGCTGACGAAGGGCACCTGGAATTCCTGGCGCAGGCTGTCCTCGACGGCCATCACCACTTCTTCCAGGCTGCTGGCATCGAGCAGGTCGAGGATCAGCCGGCGGGTCTTGTCGAACAGCCGGTCGTTGTCGCGGGCCACGTCCATCAATTGCGACAGGCGATGGCGCATTTCGATGTTGCGGTCGCGCAGCAGCTTGAGCTGGCGCTCGACCAGCGACACGCTGTCGCCGCGCTGGTGGGGGATGCGCTGCTCGAGCAGCAGCTCGTCGTGCTCGGCGAAGAAGCTGGGGTGGGCGCGCAGGTAGGCGACCACGGCGTCTTCGTCGAGCGCGTTGGCCTGGGGTGCAACGTTAGGCTGATCGGTCATGGCGGATACTCGCTTAGAGACGAACCTGTCCTTCGAAAACGCGTACAGCCGGGCCGGTCATCAGCACAGGCTTGCCGGGGCCGGCCCACTCGATGCTCAGGCGCCCGCCCGGCAGGTCGATGGTCACCGGGGAGTCCATCCAGCCTTGGGCGATGGCCGCAACGGCCGCGGCGCAGGCGCCGGTGCCGCAAGCTTGGGTCTCGCCTGCGCCGCGCTCCCACACCCGCAGGTTGGCACGGTGGCGGTCGACGACCTGGATGAAGCCGGCATTGACCCGCTGCGGGAAGCGCGGGTGGTGCTCGATCTTCGGTCCCAGTTCGTGGACCGGCGCGGTGCGCACATCGTCGACGCGCAGCACCGAATGCGGGTTGCCCATGGAAACGGCAGCAATCTGGTGCACTTGGCCATCGACCTCAAGCGGGTAGCTCAGTGCCTGCTCATCGGCGATGAACGGGATTTCGGCGGGCACGAAACGCGGCGGGCCCATGTCGACGCAGACCTGGCCATCGTTGCGCACATCCAGTTCGATGATGCCGCCCTTGGTTTCGACGCGGATACGCTTTTTCGCGGTCAGGCGCTTGTCCAGCACGAAGCGGGCGAAGCAGCGCGCGCCGTTGCCGCACTGCTCGACCTCGGAGCCGTCGGCGTTGAAGATCCGATAGCGGAAGTCCACGTCCGGGTTGCTGGGGGCCTCGACGATCAGCAGCTGGTCGAAGCCGATGCCGGTGTTGCGGTCGCCCCATTGCTTGGCGTGCTTGGGTTGGATATGGGCGTGCTGGCTGACCAGGTCGAGGACCATGAAGTCGTTGCCCAGCCCGTGCATCTTGGTGAAACGCAGCAGCATGGGCTTACTCCGGCAGCAGGCTTTCGCCGGCGAACAATTCGGCGACGGTCTCGCGGCGACGCACTTCGAAGGCCTGGTCGCCGTCGACCAGCACTTCGGCGCAACGGCCACGGGTGTTGTAGTTCGAGCTCATGACGAAACCATAGGCGCCCGCGGAGCGGACGGCCAGCAGGTCGCCTTCGGCCAGGTCCAGTACACGGTCCTTGCCCAGG
Source organism: Pseudomonas entomophila (assembly GCF_018417595.1). Lineage (NCBI taxonomy): Bacteria > Pseudomonadati > Pseudomonadota > Gammaproteobacteria > Pseudomonadales > Pseudomonadaceae > Pseudomonas > Pseudomonas entomophila. The sequence continues at coordinate 5,762,204 of NZ_CP070982.1, read as the reverse complement.
AAGTCGCCGGTCTCGCAGATCGGGCCGACCAGGTCGTAGAGACGGCCTTCGCCTTCGCGGGGCTTGACCGCGCTGACGTCCATCCAGGCCTGGTACAGGGCCGGGCGGATCAGGTCGTTCATCGCAGCATCGATGATGGCGAAATCCTTGTGCTCGGTGTGCTTGAGGTATTCCACGCGGGTCAGCAGCACGCCGCCGTTGGCGACGATGTAGCGGCCCGGCTCGAACACCAGGGCCAGCTCGCGGTCGCCGACGCGTTCGCGGATGGCTTGGATGTAGTCGGCCAGCACGGGGGGCTGTTCGTCGCGGTAGCGCACGCCGACACCGCCGCCGAGGTCGAGGTGGCGCAGGTGGATGCCGCACTCGGCCAGGCGGTCGACCAGCACCAGCAGGCGGTCGAGGGCATCGAGGAAGGGCTCGACGGTGGTCAGCTGCGAACCGATGTGGCAGTCGACGCCGACCACGTCCAGGTTGGGCAACTGCGCGGCGCGCACGTAGATGGCTTCGGCGTCGGCGATGGCGATGCCGAACTTGTTTTCTTTGAGGCCGGTGGAGATGTACGGGTGGGTGCCGGCATCGACGTCCGGGTTCACACGCAGTGAAACCGGGGCCGTCTTGCCCATCTCGGCGGCGACCACCTGCAGGCGCTCGAGTTCGTCGGTGGACTCGACGTTGAAGCAGTGCACGCCCACTTCCAGGGCGCGACGCATGTCTTCACGGGTTTTGCCGACACCGGAGAACACCACGCGATCGGCACGGCCGCCGGCGGCCAGGACACGCTCCAGCTCACCACCGGAGACGATGTCGAAGCCTGCGCCCAGGCGCGCCAGCAGGTTCAGTACGCCCAGGTTGGAGTTGGCCTTGACCGCGAAGCAGACGAGGTGCTCGACACCTTGCAGGGCGTCGGTGTAGCTACGGTACTGGGCCTCGATGTGGGCGCGGGAGTACACGTAGGTCGGCGTACCGAAGCGTTCGGCCACGGTCGACAGGGCCACCCCTTCCGCGAACAGCTCGCCGCCGCGGTAGTTGAATGCATCCATGGGATTTCCTTACGGCGCGGGAGACGGCTCGGCCTGCTCTTGCTGCTCCGGCGTCTGCTGTTTGGCCGGTTGTGCGTGCTGGTGCTGGTGCGACTTGCGCGGGCCTTTGCCGTCCTTGCCGTCTTCGGGCAGGTACAGGGGGCCTTTCTGACCGCAGGCCGAAACGAGGCAGGCAACCGCGACCAGCGCCGCGAGGGAGGAAATCAGGCGTTTCATGGGTGAAATCCTTGGAAATATGCAGTATTGCGGCCGAGTATACCCAGCGACCACCCGATTGCCTATGCAAGCGCCGGCCCGCCTGGCGGGCGTGCCCCTTTCGCCGGCTTGCCGGCGAAAGGGGCACGGATCAGCGCTAAACTTTGCAATCGCGACCAACCGGCCTTATCGTGCCCGGCTTGCGTGTATGCAGCCATTTTTCGAGGTTCCTGCAATGAGTTTGAGCGAAGCGCGTTTCCACGATCTGGTCGACGCGACCCAACAGGCGCTGGAAGACCTGTTCGACGAGAGCGACCTGGACCTGGACATGGAGAACTCCGCCGGTGTGCTGACCATCAAGTTCGACAATGGCAGCCAGCTGATCTTCAGCCGCCAGGAGCCGCTGCGTCAGCTGTGGCTTGCCGACCGCTCCGGCGGTTTCCACTTCGACTACGACGAGGAAAGCGGCAAGTGGGTGTGCGAGAAGACCGAGGAGCTGCTCGGTGAAATGCTCGAGCGCATCGTCTGGGAGCGGGCCGGCGAGAAGCTGGATTTCGACGAGATCTGAGATGAGTGACCTGCCTCGGCCGCCCAAGCCGCTTTACAGCAATGTCAGCCCGGCGGTGCCGTCACCTTGTATCAGCGTGTGTCGGCTGGACGAGCACAAGGTTTGCACCGGCTGCCACCGCCATGTCGAGCATATCCGCGAGTGGCGCGCGGCCGACGATGAACGACGCCGGCAGATCTGCCGCGAGGCCGATGTGCTCAAGGCCCGGTCCGGACGATAGCCACAGGTTTCCTGCGGGCTTGTGTATTTGCCCCGCTGTGGTAGTGTCAGGTTCTGCGTCATCGACGCCAGAAGCATTTCGCAAACCCCGCCCTTGGGCGGGGTTTTGCTTTATCTGTCTGTGGAAAATCGCCTGTTCAAAGGAGTCTGACTGGATCATGAGCACCAAGCCCTCCCTCATCCTCACCCGCTTGGACGTGCAGCGTCTCGAGCGCCTGCTCGACAGCCTCGATGAAAGCACCCCGGGTGTGCTCGCCCTGCAGGACGAGCTGGACCGCGCCGAGCAGGTCGTCGGTCATGAGGAGGTGCCGGCTGGCGTGGTCACCATGAATTCCCGCGTGCATTGCCGTGAGATCGCCAGTGGCAAGGATTACCACCTGACCCTGGTGTACCCGAAGGATGCAGGGCCGGAAGGCAATGTCTCGATTCTCGCGCCGATCGGTTGCGCGCTGCTGGGCTTGTCGGTGGGCGATCAGATCGACTGGCCCGCGCCTGGCGGCAAGACCCTCAAGCTCGAGCTGCTGGCTGTCGAGTATCAACCGGAAGCGGCGGGCGACTTCGACCTCTGAACGGGACTGAGGTGGCGGACTGCCGCCTCTTGTCGGTCAGCCAATGACCGATGCGCGGAGGCGGTTGGCGTGGATACAGTTGTCCACGATCCTGCCCCTCAGCGACCAGTCGGTATTGATGATCCGGAAATGCTGGATGTAGCTGTTCAGGTCCCGGGACTCGAACCAGGCGTCAATCTTGTCATGGAAGTCGTCGGGTACAAAAAATGGCCAGACATACTTGGCGCACTGGATTGATGTCAGCGGCAAGCCGGCATCGCCGTATGTGGCCACCTCATCCATGTAATCCTTCAGTTTGCTGGCACTGGGTGTGTTTTCGCCAATCCAGCGATGGTTGACGCTCGGCCAGTACTCGGGTGGGGTGTGACCTGTATCGTAACCAATCACCACCGTCTTGCCTGGATGCTGGCTCCACAACTGGTCCAGCGTGAGCCCATGCAGTGAGTAGGGAATCATTCGCGGGCTCAACTCTGAGAGTACGGCCTGCAACAACCGGTGCTCGTCGGCGTCGAAGTCACTGAACTCATGAAAGTCGAGTATGACGATTTCCCTGGCATTGTCCGGGTTGGCGTAGAAACCGTTCAGCGCGTCGACTATGTCCTCCTGGATCGTGCGCCCGGACGAACTGAGGTGGAACAGCTGAAAACGCAGGGGGCTGTTCCTTGAATGGTGTGGATGTGCCCTAACGCGCAAGTCCAATACACGGATCCCGCCGCGAATCTGCTCGATGCAGGGAACGTCCTGGGTGATTTCGTTAGGCAGGTTCATGCCCGATGCCAGTTTATCCATGCCGGAATCGTGTGAACCAGGCAGGATGAGCTGATCTATGCGCAGGCGTCCCAGTTCAGGGTGAGCACCCATCCAGTGTTCTTTGTTCATGACTGCACTCTCGTTTGGTTTGTTGGAGAGTGCGTAGGATGCTTCCCACAAAATCCCGCTTGTCAGCGAGAAATCCTTCCTGGAAGTGAGACGTTTCTCAGGGTTCCAGTGTCGCCTGCAAGCGTTCCAACCCTTCATTGAGCGCCTGTTCCAATTGACACTTGTAGCGTAGGTAGAGGCTGGTCGAGCCCTGGTCGTCACCCAGCAGCTCGGAAAGGTCCAGGTCGGTGATGTAGCAGCGGTAGCTACCGGCACTGCGCCGTTGGCGCAGGATCTGCCGAGCCACCACGCTGTACAACTGGTCGCCATGTTCCAGCTCGGAGTACTCCTGCTGGTCGCAATAGAGCGTGACATGCACCTCGTCGCCAGCGCCGGCCTGGAGAATCGCCTGTACCTCATAGTACGGCCGGTCGCGCCCGTCGATTGGCGCCTGCCGTGGCTCCAGACCGCGCGCCTTGCCGATGCCGGAGGGCAACAATTGGTAGTAGAAAATGTCCAGCGAGGCTTGCTGCAGGCTGTCCAGCGGCAACTGCGCGTCGCGGCGCATCACCATCGATTGCAGGAAGCGTTGCAGGGGCAGCAGCAGGTGAAGCTCGTCCTGCAGGGCCAGGCGCTGCTGCCAGAGCGCGTTGTATTCGTCCAGCACATAAAGGTCGGCCCACCCATCGAGCAGGCGGTAGAACACCTGGATGCACTGGGGCTGGCCCTGGCCAAGCACCAGCGGCAGGTCATAGTCCTGCAGCGCATTGGCGTCGAGGTGCAGCGGGCTGTAGCTTTCGCGCTCCTCGCCGAGCGTGTCGAGCAGCGCGCCATGCTCGTCGAGGGTGGCCAGCGTCACTTGCCCGGGTTGCAGCTCCAGCACATGGGTATGCCGGGCGACCTGTAGCAGGTAGCGGTGATTGAGGTTCTGGTCGAGCAGCAACTGCACGGTATCGAAAATGCCCTCGACCCGTTGGCTGATGGCCTGGGCCCGGTTGTGGCAGTAGCAGCGCACCCGCACCCGCGGGCGGTGGCTGCGCTGGCCGAGGCTGTTGAGGAAGTCGCGCAGGCAGCGCACCAGCGCGTGCTCGCCGTCGTAACGCTGCACCAGCACTTCGTTCCAGCTGTTCAAGGTGATCTGGTCGAGGGTCAGCACCAGGTTCTCGCGCACCCCGGCATAGCTCAGCGAGTCGGTGCGCTCGGTGGTCATCAGGATGTTCAGGTCGCGGTGATGGCGCAGCGGGTCCACCCCCACATTGACCAGCAGCAGGATCTCGTCGGCCACGCTGGGTTGCAGCAGGCGCACTTCGCTGACCGTTTCCAGGGGCAGGGGGATGCTCTGTTGCAGGCTGCCGATCAGGTTGAACAGTTCGAACTCGCTGAGATCGCTTGCGCCTGGGTGCAGGGCCAGGCGCGTGCTGCTGTCGATGACGCCGTTGCGGTGGGCCCAGGTCAGGAGTTCGAGTAGCTCCCGGCAACGCTTGATGGGGCTGAAATGCTCCCATTCGTGCACGCCCAGGTTGCCGTTGTACAGGCCCCAGTGATGGGTGCCCGGCTCCTTGCGGTTGGGCGATTGCACGAGCGTCAGGGTGTCTTCGGCCAGGTCGGGCGCGATCCCCGGGTTGATCACCTCGATCTTGCCGGCGCGGCGCTCGAAAGCGGCGTAGAGACGCCGGCCCAGCACGTTGAGGTCGCGTTGGTCGGCGCGGCTGTTGGCATTTTGTTCACGGGCGAACTGGGTGAGGAAGCGATAGCTGTGGTTCAGCTCGGCCACCAGTTCGCGGCGCTCGACCGCGACCTGACGTACCTTCCACTGGCTGCGGCTGTCGAGCAGTGCCAGCTGCCGTTCGTCCCAGCCCCATTGCTCGGCGAGGCGTGCCAGCAACTTGCGCTGCCAGCCAGCGTTGCGCGAACGGCCCAGGTCGCCGAGCTTCTTGTTCACTTTCAGGTAGAGGCTGCGGCGCACCAGTTCCAGGCGCGCTGTCTCGCCGCGGCGCAGCAGGTACTGCTCGATGCGCCGGTAGACCATGACATAGGGGTCGAGCTCGTCCAGGTCCAGGCGGTTGGCGAACACGGCCTGTTTGAAGTCCAGGCTCAGGCAGCGCACATGGGGGTGTTCGCTGGCGTAGGTTTCGGTGAGCAGCAGCTTGAGCAGCGACTTGTAGGGTGAGTCGATGCCCTTGTACAGCTGCCACAGCCCAGCGCCGACGTACTCACCGGGTGGAATGTGCGCCAGGTGGCCGAGGTCCAGGGCATCGGTCACGCGGATGAAGCGCTTGGACAGCAGGGTCTGGGTGTAGTCTCGGTAGTTATGCTCCTGGTACACCGGCACCAGCCACCACAGGGGCGTGCGCCCGGCGAGCCAGAGCGCGGTGCGGTAGAACTCGTCGAGCAGCAGGTAGTGCTGGGTGGTGCCGCAATCGTCCGAGCTGAGCCGGCTGTCGCGCTCGCCCTGGACAAAGCCCTGGGGCTCGATCAGGAACAGGTGCGCCTCGGCACCCTGGGTGGCGGCCCAGTCCTCGAGCAACTGGCACTTGCGCCGCAGTTCGCCCAGCGCCTGTTCGTCCAGGCCTGGGGCATGGCACACCCACACATCCATGTCGCTTTGCTCGGCCTGGGCCAGGGTGCCGAGGCTGCCCATCAGGAACAGGCCGTGGATGGGCTGGGGTGGGTTGCCGTGGCGGGCCTTGTAGGAGAACGATCGGGTCAGGCGCTGGGCCTCGGCCAGCAGCTCTGTATCCGGCTCGAAGCCTGAAACGCCGGCAGGGGTGTTGCCCGAGACATAGCCCGGCAACAACGGGTGGTTGACGTGGAAAAACAGCGGCAACAGCGTGAGCACCTGCTGCTGGCGCGTGGACAACCCTTCCAGCGCCCGTGCCAGCCGCCCCTGGTTGATCTTCAGAAACCGCGCACGCAGCCTGGACAGCTCCTTGCGGTCGATGCCTTGGTCGATATCGGGGCGGATTTCATGGGGGTGGTTCATTGCGCGCTCAGGCAGGCCGGGGAAGCATTGGCGAGTTTAGCCTGAGCGCGGCGCTCGGATAAGCGGAAAGTGGCTTTTTGACGCCATTTTTCCAGCACCGTTCGTCGTTGCAGGAGCCCGCTTGCTGGCGAACCGCGTAGCAATGCCGTTCGCCAGCACGATGATCGATCAGGCAGGCTGTGCGGTCTTCAGAATGGTCAGCAGCTGTTGGACGCTTTGCGCGGCATCCAGGCCCAGGCTGGTGAGGTAGCCGCCATCGGGCTGGTCGGTCAGTTGTTTGTCGTGCAGGCGTTTCGCGGCGGCGATCAGGGCAGGGGAGGCATTGCTGTGAACCTTGATGCCTTCCTGGTGGCTGTCCAGGTTGAACAGGGCGAGGACTTCCAGTTCGGCGATCAGTTCGGGGGTGAAGGACATGGGCGACTCCTGACTTCCAGACAAGGATGGAAGTCAGGAGTGTAGTCAGGCTTATTCGATATCGCCTTGATCCGCCTCAGGTGGCAGCTCCGGCAGGGCGCGCAGGGCGGTTTCGTACCACTCGGTGTCGAAGGGGCGGTCCTCGTCGAGCATGGCGTCGATCTCCACGGCCAGCACATGGGCCATGAGGTTGAGGATGTCTTCGCGCTCGTAGCCGACCAGGGTCAGCTTGTTGAAGGTGGCCTTGGCCGCTGGGGGCTCGCCGCTTTCGATCTGGTTTTCGATGGCTTGGGTGAGGGTGGCCTCGGTGAAGGCTTCTTCGTCGTTGCCGTCGATATCGTCGTGCTCGCTCATGGCGGTGCTCCTGTGGTGAAGCGCACAGTGTGCCATGCCTGCGCCGGCAATGCCCGGCCATCAGCGCCGGCCATGGCACTGGTCAAGGTGACGCGGGAGGGCTATAACAGCCGGGCCAACCCCATACGGCCTCGGAGGCTGTCTCACATGCTCAAGCTTCATGGATTCGCGGTCAGCAACTACTACAACATGGTCAAGCTGGCCCTGCTGGAAAAAGGCCTGCCTTTCGAGGAAGTACCGTTCTTCGGTGGCCAGGCGCCCGAGGCATTGGCCAAGAGCCCACGTGGCAAGGTGCCGACGCTGGAGACCGAGCACGGTTTCGTCAGCGAGACCGGCGTGATCCTCGACTACATCGAGCAGACCCAGCCCGGCAAACCGCTGCTGCCTGCCGATGCCTTCGGCCAGGCGAAGGTACGAGAGCTGCTTCGAGAGATCGAGCTGTACATCGAACTACCGGCACGCACCTGCTATGGCGAGGCGTTCTTCGGCGTGGCGGTGGAACCGCTGATCAAGGAGCGTGCACGGGCCGACCTGCTGGCAGGCTTTGCCACGCTCAAGCGCAATGGGCGTTTCCAGCCTTATGTGGCGGGTGAGCAACTGACCATCGCCGACCTGATGTTCTGCTTCTCGGTCGACCTGGCTTACGCCGTGGGCAAGAAAGTGCTGAACATCGACTTCCTGGCGGACTTCCCGCAGGCGGCGGCGTTGCTGGAAAAACTGCGCGGGAACCCGCACATGGCGCGGATCGTGGCAGACAAGGACGCGGCGATGCCGGCGTTCCAGGAGATGATCAAAAGCGGCAAGCGATAGGCTTGCAGCGGTTCGCCGGCAAGCCGGCTCCTACTGTAGGAGCCGGCTTGCCGGCGAATGCAGTCAACGCGAAGCCAGCAAGGCCTTGCCGCGCGCCACGGCTGCGCGCACCTGCGCCGGCGCGGTACCGCCGATGTGGTTACGCGCATTTACCGAACCTTCCAGCGTCAGCACCGCGAACACATCCTGTTCGATCTGGTCGCTGAACTGGCGCAGCTCGTCCAGGCTCATCTCGGCCAGGTCCTTGCCGGTGTCGACGCCGTACTTCACGGCATGGCCGACGATCTCGTGGCAGTCACGGAACGGCAGGCCACGGCGCACCAGGTAGTCGGCCAGGTCGGTGGCGGTGGAGAAGCCGCGCAGGGCCGCTTCGCGCATGATCGCGTGCTTGGGCTTGATCGCCGGGATCATGTCGGCGAAGGCACGCAGCGAGTCGCGCAGGGTGTCGGCGGCGTCGAACAGCGGCTCCTTGTCTTCCTGGTTGTCCTTGTTGTAGGCCAGTGGCTGGCCTTTCATCAGGGTCAGCAGGCCGGTCAGGGCGCCGAACACGCGGCCGGTCTTGCCACGCACCAGCTCCGGCACGTCCGGGTTCTTTTTCTGCGGCATGATCGAGCTGCCGGTGCAGAAGCGGTCGGGCAGGTCGATGAACTGGAACTGGGCGCTGGTCCACAGCACCAGCTCTTCGGAGAAGCGCGACAGGTGCATCATCGCAATGCTCGCGGCGGCGCAGAATTCGATGGCGAAGTCACGGTCCGAGACGCCGTCGAGCGAGTTGCCGGCCACGGCTTCGAAGCCCAGCAGCTTGCAGGTCAGCTCGCGGTCGATCGGGTAGGTGGTGCCGGCCAGCGCGGCGCTGCCCAGCGGCATGCGGTTGGCGCGCTTGCGGCAGTCGACCAGGCGCTCGTGGTCGCGGCTGAGCATTTCGAACCAGGCCAGCAGGTGGTGGCCGAAGGTGACCGGTTGGGCGGTCTGCAGGTGGGTGAAGCCGGGCATGATGGTCTCGGCTTCGCGCTCGGCCTGCTCCAGCAGGCCCTGCTGCAGGCGGGTGATCTCGCCCAGGATCAGGTCGATCTCGTCGCGCAGCCACAGGCGGATGTCGGTGGCCACCTGGTCGTTGCGGCTGCGGCCGGTGTGCAGCTTCTTGCCGGTGATGCCGATGCGGTCGGTCAGGCGTGCCTCGATGTTCATGTGCACGTCTTCCAGGTCGACGCGCCAGTCGAAGTTGCCGGCCTCGATCTCGCCCTGGATGGTCTTCAGGCCATCGATGATGGTGTCGCGTTCTGCGTCGCTGAGCACGCCGACCTGCGCCAGCATGGTGGCGTGGGCGATCGAACCCATGATGTCGTGGCGATACAGGCGCTTGTCGAAATCGACCGAGGCGGTGAAGCGGGCGACGAAGGCGTCGACGGGCTCACTGAAGCGGCCGCCCCAGGACTGATTGGTCTTGTCGGTGCTCATGGATTCACTCTTTGAAGGCGTGAACGGAAAAAGTGGCGCCGATCATAGCAGGGTTGCGCCCACCGCCGCAGGGCGCTGGTCGAGAGAAGCGCGCAGGCAAGGGGCGGCGGCATATTGAACGATTGAACGGCAGTGTTCCACGGACCGTCTACAGTTGGACAGAGGACTGGCGGTGAATCTGCCAGGCCAGTGAATCTTTGGCCTTCGCACCGGTCTGTAGCGTGACCGTTTCCGGTCTCCCCACACTTGTCTACGCTATACCCGTGCGAGACTCACTCAGGAATCCAGCGCAATTATGAATGTCCTGATCGTTGATGACGAACCCCAAGCCCGCGAACGCCTGAGCCGGCTGCTCGGCGAGCTGGAGGGCTACACCGTGATGGAGCCCAGCGCCACCAACGGCGAGGAGGCCCTGGCACTGATCGAGAGCCTCAAGCCCGATGTGGTGCTGCTGGACATCGGTATGCCCGGCCTCGATGGCCTGCAGGTGGCCGCCAAGCTGTGCGAGCGCGAGGCGCCGCCGGCGGTGGTGTTCTGCACCGGTGACGACGAATACGGCAGCCAGGCTTTCAAGGAGAGCACCTTGAGCCATGTCGACAAACCCATCCAGCCCCAGACGCTGCGCGACGCCTTGCGCCGCGCGGAAAAACCCAACCGCGCCCAGCTGGCGGCGCTGACCCGGCCCACCAGCGATGAGGGTGGCGGCCCGCGCAGTCATATCAGCGCCCGTACCCGCAAGGGCATCGAGCTGATCCCGCTGCCGCAGGTCATCTATTTCATCGCCGACCATAAATACGTCACCCTGCGCCACGAAGCAGGCGAGGTGCTGCTCGACGAGCCGTTGAAGGCGCTGGAAGACGAGTTCGGCGAGCGCTTTGTGCGCATACACCGTAACGCCCTGGTCGCCCGCGAGCGCATCGAAAAGCTGCAGCGCACGCCACTGGGGCATTTCCAGCTTTATCTGAAAGGCTTGGAAGGGGATGCACTGACCGTCAGCCGCCGGCATGTGGCCGGTGTGCGCAAGATGATGCAGACGCTGCACTGAATCGCCCATTCGCGGGTAAACCCGCTACCACAGGAGATGGTGCAAAACCCTGTGGGAGCGGGTTTACCCGCGAATGGGCTGCATGGATTGCTGATCTGAATCTGCGGGAACAGCCGGAGGAGCTGTTATCATCGACCGCATTTCTTTGGATCGGGGCGTTTCATGTCCACTCGCGAAATCCGCATTGCCACCCGTAAAAGTGCCTTGGCCCTGTGGCAGGCCGAATACGTCAAAGCCCGTCTCGAGCAGGCCCATCCTGGCCTGCAGGTCAGCCTGGTGCCCATGGTCAGCCGTGGCGACAAGCTGCTCGACGCACCGCTGGCCAAGATCGGCGGCAAGGGTTTGTTCGTAAAAGAGCTGGAAACCGCCCTGCTGGACAACGAAGCCGACATCGCCGTGCATTCGATGAAGGACGTGCCCATGGATTTCCCCGAAGGCCTGGGCCTGTACTGCATCTGCGAGCGCGAAGACCCGCGCGACGCCTTTGTCTCCAACACCTTCGAGAGCCTCGAGGCACTGCCGGCCGGCAGCGTCGTCGGCACCTCCAGCCTACGCCGCCAGGCCCAGTTGCTGGCGCGTCGCCCCGACCTGGAAATCCGCTTCCTGCGCGGCAACGTCAACACTCGCCTGGCCAAGCTCGATGCCGGCGAATACGACGCCATCATTCTCGCTGCGGCGGGCCTGATTCGCCTGGGTTTCGAGGGCCGCATCACCTCCACGATCAGTGTCGATGACAGCCTGCCGGCTGGCGGCCAGGGTGCCGTGGGCATCGAGTGCCGCAGCGCCGACAGCGAGATCCACGCGCTGCTGGCGCCGCTGCACCATGCCGACACCGCCGACCGCGTGGTGGCCGAGCGGGCCCTGAACAAGCGCCTGAACGGCGGCTGCCAGGTACCGATTGCCTGCTACGCGGTGCTCGAAGGCGAACAGCTGTGGCTGCGCGGCCTGGTTGGCCAGCCCTCCGGCGGCACCTTGCTGGTGGCCGACGCCCGGGCGCCACGCGCCAATGCCGAAGCACTCGGCGTGCAGGTCGCCGAAGCCCTGCTTGATCAGGGCGCCGAGGCGATCCTCAAGGAAGTCTATGGTGAGGCCGGCCACCCGTGAGCCCCTGGCGCCTGCTGCTGACCCGCCCTGAAGAGGACTGTGCGGCACTGGCGCGGTCGTTGGCCGATGCAGGCATTGCCAGTGCCAGCCTGCCCTTGCTGGCCATCGAACCGGTCGAACTGGAGCCCCGGCAACAGGAGCTCCTGGCTGAGATTGGCCAGGCGCAAGCGATCATCGTGGTGAGCAAACCGGCTGCGCGGCTGCTGCTCGAGCAGCTTGACCAGGCAGGCGTCGAACCGCCGCGTGCCGGCTGGTTCACGGTTGGGGAGGCCACGGCGAGCGTACTTCAGGCGCGTGGGCTTTTGGTGACTTTCCCTACAGGAGGTGATGACAGTGAGGCCTTGCTGGCTCATCCATTCCTACGTCAGGCTATCGCACTTCCTACATCACGCGTCTTTATTGTCCGTGGCGTAGGAGGTCGCGAACTGCTGGCCGAGCGTCTTGCAGAGCAAGGTGCTAGTGTCGATTATCTGGAACTGTATCGCCGTTGCCTGCCGCACTACCCGACCGGGACCCTGGCGCAGCGCATCGATGGGGAACGCCTCAATGGCCTGGTGGTCAGCAGTGGGCAGGGTCTTGAACACTTGCATCAGATAGCGGGGACGGACTGGTCGCGGCTTTCGCGCCTGCCGTTGTTCGTGCCTAGCCCGCGGGTCGCCGACCAGGCCCGCGCGCTGGGTGCCCGCGAGGTTGTGGATTGCCGTGGCGCCAGTGCCGCGGCCTTGCTGGCAGCCGTGCAGCGAACCGCTGCGCCTGCCTTTTAAGGCGCTAAGCTAGAGAACGATGCGCCACCATGCAAAGGATGGATACGTGAGCGAAACTGTCTTGTCCAACACGGAACAGCCCACGGCGCCCGACGCGCCGCAAACCTCCACCGCCACGCCCGCCCGACGCTCCGGCAACGGCTTGGCACTGCTGGCCCTGTTGCTGGGCGCCGCCGGAGTCGCCGTAGGCGGCTGGGGCGTCTTGCAGGTGCGCCAGCTGCAGGGCAGCGAGCAAGGTCAGGGCGAGCACCTGCAGGCACTCACCCAACGGGCCGACGCGTTGCAGCAACGCGAGCAGCAGCTGACCGCGCAACTGGCCAGCCTGCCGGCTGCCGGCGAACTGGAAGACCGCCGCCGCCTGGTGGCGCAGTTGCAGGGCGACCAGCAGCGCCTGAGCCAGCGGTTGGAAACCGTGTTGGGCGAGAGCCGCAAGGAGTGGCGCCTGGCTGAGGCCGAGCACCTGCTGCGCCTGGCCACGCTGCGGCTGTCGGCGTTGCAGGACGTCACCAGTGCCAAGGCCCTGGTCGAAGGTGCCGACGAGATCCTGCGCGAGCAGAGCGACCCGGGTGCCTTCGCGGCGCGCGAGCAGCTGGCGCGCAGCCTGGCCACGCTCAGCAGCACCCAGCAGCCCGACCGCACCGGCCTGTTCCTCAAGCTCGCCGCCCAGCGAGAGCTGGTGCAGCAGCTCAGTGCCCAGTCGCCGGAGTTCGCCGCCGACGCCGACGCCATGGGCGCCCTGACCAATGAAGGTGATGGCGCCAGCCGCTGGTCGCAGTGGTGGGCCGAGATCTCCAAATACTTCCAGATCGAGTTCAACGCTGATGACAACGTGCGCCCGCTGCTCTCCGGGCAGTCGCTGAATCAACTGCGCCTGGCCCTCAGCCTGACCATCGAGCAGGCCCAGTGGGCGGCGCTCAATGGCCAGGAAAAGGTCTACAACCAGGCGCTGGATGACGCCCGCAGCGTGCTGCTGGCCAACTTCAACCCGGACAACCCGCAAAGCAAGGCCATGCTTGACAGCTTCAACCAGCTCGCCGAGCAGCCGGTGTCGGTCGTGACCCCTGACCTGAGCGAGAGCCTGGCGGCGGTACAGGCTTATATCCAGCGCCGCCACCTGCCGGCCCCTGCCGAAGGGGCCAAGCCATGAAGCGTGTCTACCTGCTGGCGGTGTTGGCGATCGTGATCGCTGCGGCGCTGGGCATCGCCATTGCCAAGCACAGCGGCTACGTACTGATCTCATACGGTAGTTTTCGTTATCAGTCGGGCCTGTGGGCGGCGCTGGGCGCGCTGGTCGGCATCGTCTTGCTGTTGCTGGTGCTGCGCTATCTGATCGGGCTGGTGCTGACCTCGACCGGCGTGGTCAACCCCTGGTCGCGCCGCAACCGCGTCCGTCGCGACCGCATCGCCATCGAGCAAGGCCAGCTGGACCTGGCCGAAGGCCGCTGGACCAGCGCTCAGCGCCATCTGCAGCGGGCCGCCGAATCCGCACGCCAGCCGTTGCTCTATTACCTCGGTGCTGCTCGTGCAGCCAACGAGCTGGGACGTGTCGAAGACCGCGACAACCTGCTGGAGCGTGCCCTGGAGCGTCAGCCCCAGGCTGAACTCGCCATTGCCCTGGCCCATGCCCAGTTGCAGATGGACCGTGGCGAAAGCGAAGGTGCCCTGGAGGCCCTGCTGGCCATGCAGGAGCGCTACCCGAACAACGCCCAGGTGCTGCGTCTGTTGCAGCGCCTGCATCTGGAACGCGGTGACTGGTCGGCGGTGATCCGCCTGTTGCCGGACCTGCGCAAGCACAAGGTGCTGCCGGCCAATGAACTGGCTGAGCTCGAGCAGCGTGCCTGGGGGCGGAACCTGGGGCTGGCGGCGACCCGCGGTGAAGATCCGCAGGCGGCGCGCCAGGCGCTCGAACGTGCTTGGCAGCAGCTCACCGCCGCACAGCGCCAGGAGCCCCAGTTGGTTCTGGCTTATGCCGAGCAACTGCGCCAGGTGGGTGCGCAGGGTGAAGCCGAACAGGTGCTGCGTGGGGCGCTCAAACGCGGCTACGAAAGTCATCTCGCCCGGCTGTATGGCTTGGTGCGAGGTGATGATCCGGCGCGTCAGTTGCAGACAGCGGAAGGCTGGTTGAAGGAGCATCCGCAGGACCCGAGCCTGCTGCTTACCCTAGGCCGTTTGAGCTTGCAGAACCGTCTTTGGGGCAAGGCCCGGGATTACCTGGAAAGCAGCCTGCGCATGGAGCGCAACCCGGAGGCATGCGCCGAGCTTGCGCGTCTGCTGGCGGGGCTGGGTGAGACCGAGCGCAGCAACCAGTTGTTCCAGGAAGGGCTGGGGCTGCTGGATGAGCGTTTGTTGGCGCTGCCGTTGCCTGAGGGCGTGCGCGCCTGAGTTGAGAATGTTGGGTTTCTCGAGGTGTTCGACGGGCGTGTTGCAGCGCCTATGAGATCGAGCGCCGCCCGCGCGGCGCATCGCGGATGAATCCGCTCCTACATTTGTTGCAACGTGCCGCATCTGTGAGGCCATGGTTGCCCGCCTTGGCGCTTGGCGACATACCGTGTCGTGCCGCGCTGGCCCGAAACAAACCTGTAGGAGCGGATTCATCCGCGATGCGCCGCGTGGGCGGCGCTCGATCTCACAGGCGCTGTAGCTCTACCGTCGGACCTTATTGCAGAATCCGCGCCGGCTCATCCGGCGGCAGGTTGTCCCGCCCCCGCGGTTGCCGGGCTTGCCCCGGGACCGAGCCACCCAGCTGTTCAGCCAGCTGCTGCGCCACATCTTCCCCCAGCGCCTTCGACACGTCGCGCACCACCCGCGGGCGGTTCAGCGTCACGCTGCGGTCGCGGCTCTTCACCAGCTTGGTGTCCTGCCCTTCACCCATGGCGGTGAACGCCGAGGTGATCTCGTAGGTGCGGGTGTTGATCAGGCTGAAGTCGGCGACCACGGTCAGGCCCAGCACCGCCGAGTAGCTGTCGGTGTGGTCCAGGGCGTTGATGTCTTCCTGGAAGTCGATGTCCGACAGGGTGCCGAACAGCACGTAGTCGGCGCCCTTGAACGCACCGTTCTTGATGCGGCGGATCACGTCGTACACGTCTTCCTTCGAAGCGGCGGTGTAGGGTGTGCCCTGGACCAGCTGGAACAGGCCGCTCTTGAGGATCTCACCCTTGATGTCGCCACCGAACTTGCGCACTTCGGTCTGCTCGATGTAGCTGTTGAGGCTCTCGTACTCGCTGTAGCTGGACTGGCCGCTGGCGCTGTACAGGCTCGACTGGTGGCTGTTCTGGGCCTCGACGGTGTGGATGTACTCCTCCACCCGCTCCTGGTAGGCCAGGTCGGTCACCGCCACCTTGGGGGCCGCCTGGGCGCCGAACGCCCAGGCCAGGCCGATGATGGTCATCCATGCACGCATCGATCAGCGCTCCGTGGTCTTGCGGATTTCTTTTTCGTCCATCCATTCGGCCAGGCCGCTTTCCACGTCGATCAGCTGCAGGCTGAACTTGTAGAACACGTCCTTGTAGTCACTGCTGCGCTTGACGATCGAGCTGATCGAACCTTCCAGGCGGTACTTGGCGGCGATCATGTTGCCGGTCTTGGCCACGCTGTTCTTCTTGTACAGGCCGCTCTGGTTCTGCAGCTTGAGCTGGTCGACCTGGCTCTGCATCTCGGTGTTGTCGCTGGCGAAGCGGGCTGCGCCGGACTTCATCAGCTGGGTCTTGATCGAGGTGGTGATCTCGCGGGTATCGATGTACTCGCTGGTCTTGTTCTTCACGTCATACACCTGCACCACCGGGCGGCCGTGCAGCACGCCGGACTGGGCCAGGGAGCGGGTCATGCTCTCGGCGATCATCTGCAGGTCGGTGGAGCCGAACTCGTTGGTGACCAGCTCGACGGCCTTGTTGTCGCCGTAGCTGATGTTCTTGCCACCGAGAACCGGGGAAGGGGTGCTGCAGCCACTGACCAGGGCGATGGCGACGGCGGCGAGGGAAAGGCGTGCAAACATGGGAAATGCTCCTGAAAGGGGTTACCGGGTGTGGACTTCGAGGCGGAAGTCGGTGGCCTTGGGCGTCGGGGCGATGGCGGGCAGGTACTTGGCCTGCTTGCCGTACAACGGCAGGGTTTTCCAGGACTCTTCGTCAGCCACCGGGAAGCCGTCGTTGCCCAGCCAGGCAAAGCGGTAGTACAGGGTCTGGTTGCTGCGGCCGGTGTTGTTCAGCGCCACATTGACGGTGAGGAAACCGTTTTCGCGGGCGACCCGCATCTGGCCGATCTCGATGTTGTCCAGCTGGCCCATGGTCACCACCTTGCTGGCGGCGCTGCCCGGGGCAGGGGGCGGGGTGGCACAGCCGGCCAGGAGGGCGACGGCGGCCAGGGCGAGGCATGTTCTGCGCATGATCGATCCTTGACTTACTTGAGGCTGGCCACGGCTTGCGCCGTGGCCTGTGGGGCGACTTCGACGGCCGGGCCGCCGGCGAACACACGGTTGCCGACCACACGCAGGCTGACCACCTGGTACGGGCGATCGACCTTCACGGTGACCTGGGTGCCACCGAGGCTCGACGGCAGGCTCAGGTGATGCTCGCCTTGTTTGAGGCGCACCCGGGCGACTTGGGTCTCGTTCGGCAGGGTGCGCCAGGTGCGGGTGTCGGCACCCTCGAGCACGGTGCCGGCGATACCCACCACCAGGCCAGCCATGGGGTTGGCCTTGTTCAGGTTTTTCTGCGCCACGCCGCGGCTGATGGCGCGCACGCTGGTGCGCAGGATGATGCCGGGCATGTCGTCGCGCAGGGCGCGGCGCGACATGGCGCTGGTGCTGTTGAGCGCGGTCAGGGCCAGGGCTTTGTCATTGAGCTGGATCTCGCCCAGGTGCGCGGTCGAGGTGTCGTCCTTGATGATTGGGAACGACAGCGGGGTGATCACCAGGTTGTTGTCGATCGGCAGCGGCAGGGGGATGCGGATCGAGTCGCGGCTCGGCGCCAGGCCGGTCTGCACCACGATCAGCACGTCGCTCTCGCCAGGCTTGGCGCTGTTCTTGTCGAGGTCGAGCAGGGCCTGCTCCAGCAGCGGAGTCTTCGGCCGCAGTTCGGCGGCCTTGCGGTAGCCCGGCGCAGCCAGGCCTTTCTCGCCCAGGGCTTCATAGACGAAACCGGACAGGTAGTGGCTGAAGGCGCTCTGGTAGCTGTTCTTCAAACCCACCACGTCAGGGGCGTCGAGGCTGGCGACCGGGTAACCCTGCAGGTCCTTGTACTCGGTCTTGATGCCCTCTTTCTCGGCTTCTTCCTCGCGCTTGAGGTATTCCTTGTCGCGCAGTTCGGCGATGACCGCCTCGCGTTCGTGGGTCTTCTTGATTTCGGTGCGAGCGCCGTCGAAGTCGTTCTGGGCCAGCAGGTTCAAGGCCATCTGCGTGGTCAGCATGACTTTTTCGTAGTCGTAGCCTTCGTAGCGGCGAACTTTGTCGTTGACCAGGTAGCTGCCGAATTGGCTCAGGTACTTGTCGGTGTCGAGCTTGACCGACTCTTCCCACTGGAACACCACGCTGTCGGCCGCGCGCCAGGCGTCCTGGCTACCCTTGAGGTCGCCCTTGGAGCGCAGCAGTTCACCTTTCTCGAAGTAGTAGAGCAGGTCTTTCTGCTCGCCCTTGTTATGGCTTTCCAGCAAGGCGAGGGCGGCATCGACATTGCCGGCGGCCAGTTGCTGGTTGGTTTCCTGCAGTTCGCTGTCGTAGCTGCGGAACACCGAGCAACCAGTTAGCTGCACGGCGGCGACCAGGGTCGCCAGGGTTAAGGCGCGGGATACCATCGGACTTCTTCTTTCCCTGAAACAATTGAGCCGCGCAGGCGGGGGCGGCAGATCCCTCTGTTCATCGCCAGAGCCTCCGGATGGAGGCGCCTTGATTGCAAATGGCTATTAAGGCGGCGCGGGATTATACCCAAAGTGATAGTTAAATGATGGCCAAATGACTCTTATTTTTCACGCGGTGCCGCCATACGGATAGCTGTCTGTCAAATGTGGATGTTGCAAGAATTTTCATGAAATCCGCCGCTGAGCCTTGAGAGAAGGGGAGTGGAAGTGAACAATGTTCTCTTTCGTATTACCGTCGAGATTGGCCATGATTTCCCGTTCCCGTCTTCTCGCCTTGTTGGTGTGGCCGCTACTGGCCCTGGGCAGCACCCTGGCACTGGCCGAGGCCCCGGCCGACGCGGGCAAGGCCCTGCACTTGCTGGACTACATCGGTGCCGACTATCCGCCGACGGTGCGTGACGGCAAGGTGGTGGACACGGGGGAATACCGTGAGCAGCAAGAATTCAGCGCGCTGCTGGCCGAGCTGGTCGAAGGCTTGCCGGCCAATGCCGAACGCGCCGGGCTGGAGCAGGGGGTGCAGGCGCTGCGCCAGGCCATCGAGCAACGCCAGGACGGCAGCGCCGTTGCCCGCCAGGCCCGCCAGTTGGGGGCGCGCCTGGCGGTGGCTTACGAAGTCAGCCAGGCCCCGGTGATCACCCCGGATGCGGCCCGTGGCGCAACGCTGTATGCGCAGAATTGCTCGATCTGCCACGGCGACACCGGGCTGGGCGACGGCCCGGCAGGTGTGGGCCTGGAGCCTGCCCCGGCCAACCTGCGCAACGCCGAGCGCCTGGACCAGCTCAGCCTGTTCGACCTCTACAACACCCTCGGCCTGGGCATCGACGGTACCGAAATGCCATCGTTCGCCGACCAGCTCGACGAGCGCCAGCGTTGGGACGTGGCCGCCTATATCGCCAGCTTCACCGCCGATCCGCAGGCGGCCAAGGGCGACAAGACCTGGAACATCGCCGACCTGGCCCGCCAGACCCCAGCCGAAATCGCCGCCAATGAAGGCGCCGATGCCGTGCCGGCATTCCGCGCCCAGCGCGCCCAGCCGCCGCAGGCCAAGCGGGGCCCGGCGCAACTGCTCGACTACACCTCCAGCACCCTGGACAAGAGCCTGGCGGCCTACCGCGCCGGTGACCACGACCAGGCCTACGACCTGTCGGTGGCGGCGTACCTGGAAGGCTTCGAGTTGGTGGAAAGCTCGCTCGACAACATCGACACCCAGGTACGCAAGGACACTGAAAAATCCCTGATGGCCTACCGTCAGTCGCTGCAGGACGGCCTGCCGCTGGCCCAGGCCGAACAGCGACTGGCCGAGGCCAAGGTCAAGCTCGCCCAGGCTGCCAAGCTGCTGGGCAGCGATGGCCTGAGCTGGTCGTTGAGCTACATCTCCGGCTTGCTGATCCTGTTGCGCGAGGGCGTGGAAGCAATCCTGGTGCTGGCAGCGATCCTCGCCTTCCTACGCAACACCGGCCAGCAGTCGGCGGTGCGCAGCGTCAACATTGGCTGGGGCCTGGCGCTGCTCGCCGGCTTCGGCACCTGGGCCCTGGCGGCCTACGTGATCGACGTGGGCGGCGCGCAGCGTGAGCTGCTCGAAGGCTGCACGGCGTTGTTCGCCTCGGTGATGGTGCTGTGGCTGGGGGTGTGGATGCACGACCGCCGCCACGCCGCCGCCTGGCAGAACTACATCAAGAGCAGCCTGGTCAGCGGCGGCGGGCGCTTCGGCTTCGCCTTGCTGGCGTTCTTCTCGGTGTACCGCGAGTTGTTCGAAGTGATCCTGTTCTACGAGACCCTGTGGCTGCAGGCGGGCCCGGCCGGGCACCAGGCGGTGCTGGCCGGTGGCGCCACCGCGCTGGTAGTGCTGGTGGGCCTGGCCTGGGTGATCCTGCGCGGTTCGGCCAAGCTGCCGCTGGCGTTGTTCTTCAGCATCAACGCTGGGCTGCTGTGCGCGTTGTCGGTGGTGTTCGCCGGGCATGGCGTCAAGGCGCTGCAGGAGGCCGGCGTGCTGGGCACGCGGCCGGTGGCATTCTTCGAGTTCGACTGGCTGGGGATACATGCCGATGCGTATTCGCTGGGTGCCCAGGCGCTGGCGTTGCTGGCGGTCATGTTCCTGTATGGGCGCAGTTGGCTGGCCGAGAAGCGCAGGGCGACGGCCAGCTGAGATTGGTGGTGGCCTCTTCGCGGGTGAACCCGCTCCCACAGGTGCCCCATTCGTCCGCAAAGCCGGCGCCTACAGGTATGGTACTGATCGCGCGATCCCTGTAGGGGCGGGTTTACCCGCGAAGAGGCCGAACCTGCGACAATGGCCCACCGCGAAACACAGGAACAAGCCCAATGCGTGTATGGATCGATGCCGACGCCTGCCCCAAGGCAGCCAAGGACCTGATCGTCAAGTTCGCCCTCAAGCGCAAGCTGGAGGTGGTGATGGTCGCGGGCCAGCCGCAGATCAAGCCGGCCTTTGCCTGCGTGCGGCTGATCGTGGTGCCCAGCGGCATGGACGCGGCCGACGACTACCTGGTGGAGAACGCCGTGCCAGGCGAGCTGGTGATCTGCAGCGACGTGCCGCTGGCCGACCGGCTGATCAAGAAGGGCGTGGCGGCGCTGGACCCGCGCGGGCGCGAGTTCGACGAGCGCAACATGGGTGAGCGGCTGGCAGTGCGCAACCTGTTCACCGAGCTGCGTGAACAGGGGCAGGTGGGGGGCGGGCAGGCGCCCTATGGCGAGCGCGAGAAGCAGGCGTTCGCCAATGCCCTGGATCGGATCCTGACTCGGCTTTCCAAAGGCTGATTCGGTGATGGTGCGGCTCGCCGGCAAGCCGGCGAAGCGGCCTTACTGGTCACCCTCGTGGGTCAGCTCCAGCACCCGGTCCACCAGCTTGTAGATGCCACTGGCGGCTTCGCTGATCGACTTCGCCTCCATGTACGCCGGGGTCGTCACCAGCTTGCGCTGCACATCCTCGACGATGTCATGCACGTCGCACTCTTCATGGGTGCCGCCCATCTTCACCACTGCCGCGCTGGTACCGGCATCCTTGCCAATGGTGCAGACCACGCCCGGCCCGTAGATCTTCGCTGCCAGCGCGGGCGAGATGCAGATCAGCCCGACTGGCTTGCAGGCATCGGCAAAGGCTTCGGCCAGGGCCAGCACATCCGGGTGCACGGTGCAGTTGGCGCCTTCGACGGCGAAGTTGGAGAGGTTCTTGGCGGCGCCGAAGCCACCGGGCACGATCAACGCGTCGAACTCTTCGGCCCGCGCCTCGCGGATATCCTTGACCTCGCCACGGGCAATGCGCGCCGACTCCACCAGCACATTGCGCGATTCGGGCATCTGTTCACCGGTGAGGTGGTCGATCACGTGCATCTGCGCGATGTTCGGCGCGAAGCACTGCACCTTGGCGCCCCGCTGGTCCAGGCGCAGCAGGGTGATCACGCTTTCGTGGATTTCGGCGCCGTCGTACACGCCACAGCCGGAAAGAATCACCGCAACTTTTTTCGTCATGCTCAATACTCCAGTGTCGAGGCGCTAAATGTCCTCTAGTTTGGCAGATGTATCCATGGGATTTGCCCCGGGGGCGGCCTAATCTTCGTGGAAAACTTTGGAGGTGGCCGTTCATGGACCTGATTCTGCTGGCCGTGCCGTTCTTCTTCGTGCTGATCGCCGTGGAGCTGATCGCCGACCGTGCGCGTGGCCAACGCAACTACCGCCTGGCCGACTCGATCAACAGCCTGAGCACCGGAGCGCTGTCGACCAGCACCGGGCTGCTGACCAAGGGCGTGGGGTTGGTCACCTACGCCCTGGCCCTGGAGCACCTGGCGCTGCTGCATTTGAGCGCCGATGCCTGGTGGGTATGGGTATTCGCCTTCGTGCTCTACGATTTCTGTTATTACTGGCTGCACCGCCTTGGCCACGAACGCAACATCCTCTGGGCCGCCCACTCGGTGCATCACCAGAGCGAGGAGTACAACCTCACCACCGCCCTGCGCCAGACCAGCAGCGGGTTCCTGTTCTCGTGGATCTTCTACCTGCCCCTGGCGCTGCTGGGCGTGCCGCTGGTGGTGTTCATCACCGTGGCCTCGCTGAACCTGCTGTACCAGTTCTGGGTGCACACCCGTCATGTGCCCAAGCTGGGCTGGCTGGAGTGGATCTTCATCACGCCGTCCAACCATCGCGTCCACCATGCGCAGAATCCTTTGTACTTGGATCGCAACTACGGCGGTGTGTTCATCCTCTGGGATCGCCTGTTCGGCACCTTCCAGGAAGAAGACGAGCGGGAACCGGTGATCTTCGGCGTGACCACGCCCTTGGCCAGCTGGAACCCGCTGTGGGCCAACGTGCAGTTCTACGCGCAGTTGTGGAGCGATGCCCGGCTCACGTCCAGCGGGTGGGATCGGCTGCGTATCTGGTTCATGCCCACCGGCTGGCGCCCGGCCGATGTGGCGGCGGCCCATCCGCAGCCCAAGCAGGACCTGGCGCGCTTTCGCAAGTTCGCCATCCCGCTGGGCGGCAGGCAACAGCTGTATGTCACGCTGCAGTTCGCGGTCTACGTGGCGTTGGGCAGCTACCTGATGGATAACGCCGGGCGCATGTCGCCCTCGGCCCTGGTGCTGGGCTGGGCGCTGATGGCATTCGGTCTGTTCGTGCTGGGCGCGGCCCTGGAGGACCGGCCCTGGGCAGGGCGCCTGGAGCTGGCGCGCCTGCTGTCGAATGCGCCGGCCCTGTACCTGGCCGGCGCGCTGGGCTTAGTGCTGGTCACGCCCCTGGCGTGGTGGCTGCTCTTGGGCTACAGCCTGCTCAGCCTCGTTGGCCTCGCCTTCTGCCGCCGCGCGGCGCTCGGCGCGGATGTTGCGAAAACGCCGGCGCAGCCACAGCAGCAGGCCCAGCACCAGCAGGCCGCCGAGCACCCATAGCTCGTATTTCTTGATGCTGCCGAGCATGCCTTCGAGGATGGCGCCGAAGTGGTAGGCCGCCAGGCCCAGGGCCAGGGCCCAGACCGCGGCACCGATGCCGTTGAGCAGCAGGTAGCGGCGCGGCGGGTAGCCGGACAGGCCGATGGCCACCGGCATCACCGTGCGCAGGCCGTAGACGAAGCGGAAGCTCAGCACCCAGATGTCGGGGTGGCGGCGGATATGCTCCAGCGCCCGGTCGCCCATCGCTTGCCAGCGCGGCTTGCGGGCGAGGATCTTGCGCCCGTGGCGGCGGCCCATGAAGTACCACAGCTGGTCACCGGCATAGCTGCCGCAGAAAGCCACCGCGACCACCAGCTTGATATCCATGTATTCGCGGAACGCAAGAAAGCCCGCGAGCACCAGGATGGTCTCGCCCTCGAAGAACGTGCCGAGAAAAAGGGCAAAGTAGCCGAAATCGTTCAGGAATTGTTGAAGCATTTTCTGGCGTGCTGGCGAAATGAACGCGCAGCCTACCCCTTCGTGGGCGTTCGGGAAAGTGTCCAAATGTGTCTCGACGTGAACATTTCCTACAAGGACAATGGCTGCGGCCACAAGTCGCAGGGTTGCCCTTGGGTGTAACACAGGCGTCATAATGGCCGCTTATAACTGTCGCGCTCGCCCGCCTGCGCGGGCTCAGGAGTCTGCCGTGAGCTTTACCCCCGCCAACCGTCTGTTTCCTGCCACCCGCCTGCGTCGCAACCGCCGGGACGAATTCTCCCGTCGCCTGGTTCGCGAAAACACCCTGACCGTCGATGACCTGATTCTTCCGGTATTCGTACTGGACGGCGAGAACCGCCGCGAGGAAGTACCGTCCATGCCGGGCGTCGAGCGCCTGTCGATCGACCTGCTGCTGGAAGCCGCACAGGGCTGGGTGGAGCTGGGCATTCCAGCGCTGGCGCTGTTCCCGGTGACACCCACCGAGAAAAAATCCCTCGATGGCGCCGAAGCCTGGAACCCGGATGGCATTGCCCAGCGCGCCACCCGCGCCCTGCGTGCCCGCTTCCCGGAGCTGGGGGTGATCACCGACGTCGCCCTGGACCCGTTCACCACCCATGGCCAGGACGGCATCCTCGATGAAGAGGGCTACGTCCAGAACGACATCACCGTCGACGCTCTGGTGCGCCAGGCCCTGTCCCACGCCGAGGCCGGCGCCCAGGTCGTCGCCCCGTCGGACATGATGGACGGCCGCCTCGGCGCGATCCGCGAAGCCCTGGAAGTGGCCGGGCACGTCAACGTGCGCATCATGGCCTACTCGGCCAAGTACGCCAGCGCCTACTACGGGCCGTTCCGCGACGCGGTCGGCTCGGCGCTGAACCTGGGCAAGGCCAACAAGGCCTCCTACCAGATGGACCCGGCCAACAGCGACGAGGCCCTGCACGAAGTGGCCCTGGACCTCGCCGAAGGCGCCGACATGGTCATGGTCAAGCCGGGCATGCCGTACCTGGACATCGTTCACCGGGTGAAGACCGAGTTCAAGGTGCCGACCTTCGTCTACCAGGTCAGCGGCGAGTACGCCATGCACATGGCGGCGATCCAGAACGGCTGGCTGAGCGAGGCCGTGATCCTCGAATCCCTCACTGCTTTCAAACGGGCAGGCGCTGATGGCATCCTGACCTATTTCGCCGTGCGTGCCGCTCAATTGATGAGAGGGCAGTAACGCCCTCCAGGAACGTCAGATGAATAACGAAGTGCTAACCCCTGTCGAGATCAAGGACGCCCAGGCCGTGCCCGAAGAGCTGGTACAGACCCCGCCCGACCTGCCCGCTGCCCCGGAGCCGGTAGTAGAGGCCGCCGCGCCCGCACCGGCGCCTGCGCCGACGATCGCCGTACCAAGCCTGGACGACAGCAGCCTGTACATTCATCGCGAGCTCTCGCAGCTGCAGTTCAACATCCGCGTGCTGGAACAGGCGCTGGACGAGTCGTACCCGCTGCTCGAGCGCCTGAAGTTCCTGCTGATCTTCTCCAGCAACCTGGACGAGTTCTTCGAGATCCGCGTGGCGGGGCTGAAGAAACAGATCAACTTCGCCCGCGAACAGGCCGGCGCCGACGGCCTGCAGCCGCACCAGGCGCTGGCGCGCATCAGCGAGCTGGTGCACATCGAGGTGGATCGCCAGTACGCGATCCTCAACGATGTGTTGCTGCCGGAGCTGGAGAAACACCAGATTCGCTTCATCCGCCGCCGCTACTGGACACCCAAGCTCAAGACCTGGGTGCGTCGCTATTTCCGCGACGAGATCGCACCGATCATCACCCCGATCGGCCTCGACCCGACCCACCCGTTCCCGCTGCTGGTGAACAAGAGCCTCAACTTCATCGTCGAGCTCGAGGGGGTCGATGCCTTCGGCCGCGATTCGGGCCTGGCGATCATCCCGGCGCCGCGCCTGCTGCCGCGGGTGATCCGTGTGCCGGAAGAGGTCGGCGGCGCTGGCGACAACTATGTGTTCCTGTCGTCGATGATCCACGCCCACGCCGATGACCTGTTCCAGGGCATGAAGGTCAAGGGCTGCTACCAGTTCCGCCTGACCCGCAACGCCGACCTGGCGCTGGACTCGGAAGAAGTCGACGACCTGGCCCGCGCCCTGCGCGGCGAGCTGTTCTCGCGCCGTTACGGCGATGCCGTGCGCCTCGAGGTGGCCGACACCTGCCCGAAACACCTCTCCGACTACCTGCTCAAGCAATTCAGCCTGAGCGAGAGCGAGCTGTACCAGGTCAACGGCCCGGTCAACCTGACCCGTCTGTTCAGCATCACCGGGCTCGACAGCCACCCGGAGCTGCAGTACACGCCGTTCACCCCGGCGATCCCCAAGCTGCTGCAGAACGCCGACAACATCTTCAGCGTGATCGGCAAGCAGGACGTGCTGCTGATGCACCCGTTCGAGTCGTTCACCCCGGTGATCGACCTGCTGCGCCAGGCCGCCAAGGACCCGCACGTGCTCGCGGTGCGCCAGACGCTCTACCGCTCGGGCGCCAACTCGGAGATCGTCGACGCCCTGGTGGACGCGGCGCGTAACGGCAAGGAGGTCACTGCGGTGATCGAGCTGCGCGCGCGCTTCGACGAAGAGTCCAACCTGCAGATGGCCAGCCGCCTGCAGGCCGCCGGCGCGGTGGTGATCTATGGCGTGGTGGGCTTCAAGACCCACGCCAAGATGATGCTGATCCTGCGCCGCGAGCAGGGCGAGATCGTGCGTTATGCGCACCTGGGGACCGGCAACTACCATGCTGGCAACGCCCGCCTGTACACCGACTACAGCCTGCTGACCTCCGACGACGCCCTCACCGAGGACGTCGGCCGCCTGTTCAGCCAGTTGATCGGCATGGGCAAGACCCTGCGCATGAAGAAGCTGCTGCACGCCCCCTTCACCCTGAAGAAGGGCATGCTCGACATGATCGCCCGGGAAACCCAGTTCGCCCTGGACGGCAAGCCGGCGCACATCATCGCCAAGTTCAACTCGCTGACCGACGCCAAGATCATCAAGGCGCTGTACAAGGCCAGCCAGTCGGGCGTGCGCATCGACCTGGTGGTGCGTGGCATGTGCTGCCTGCGCCCAGGCATCGCCGGGGTGTCGCACAACATCCACGTGCGCTCGATCATCGGCCGCTTCCTCGAGCACACCCGGGTGTTCTACTTCCTCAACGGTGGCGAGGAGCAGATCTACCTGTCCAGCGCCGACTGGATGGAGCGCAACCTCGACAAGCGCGTCGAGACCTGCTTCCCGGTGGAGGGCAAGAAGCTGCTGCTGCGGGTCAAGAAGGAGCTGGAGGGTTATCTCACCGACAACACCCAGGCCTGGACCCTGCAACCGGACGGGCGCTACGTGCGCAGCACGCCGACCGGCAACCAGAACCCGCGCAGTGCCCAGGCGACCTTGCTGGAGCGCCTGAGCAACCCGGTGCTCAACGTTCGCTAGTGCCGATGGCTGGTGCCGTTGCGCAGCCCTGTAGGAGCGGCTTCAGCCGCGATCACCGGCGTAGCCGGTGCCAGGCACCGTGTCGCCTGATTCGCGGCTGAAGCCGCTCCTACAGGGATTGCAACCAGTGCAGGAGCTCTGGCGCCATGCGCCGCATGGTTACCTGACGCTTAGCACGAAATTGACCCGCGCCAGCCACTCCGCCTCGTTGGCGAAGTCGGCCTGGGTCAGCTGGTTCTGCTCCAGCCAGCCGCTCGGGAAGACCACCTCCAAGCTGTTGTCGCCTGCCTGCAGCTCCACCTTAGGCATCTGCTGGGTGCCACGGATATGGTGGAACAGGATGGCGAAGCGCAGCAGCACGCACAGGCGCAGCAGCTTGATGCCTTCGTCACCCAGCTCGGCGAACTTGTCCTTGGGGATGTTGCGGCGGTGGCCGCGCACCAGCAGGGCCATCATCTGTTGGTCTTCACGGGAGAAGCCGGACAGGTCGGAGTGCTCGATCAGGTAAGCGCCATGCTTATGGTAGTGGTAGTGGGCGATATCCAACCCGATTTCGTGGATTTTCGCCGCCCATCCCAGCAGATCGCGCCAATTTCCATCCTCCAGGTCCCACGCCTTGGCCACCTGGTCGAAGGCATGCAGCGCCTTGCGCTCCACGCGTGCGGCCTGGCCCTGGTCGACGTGGTAGCGCTCCATCAGCGAGTTCAGGGTGCGCTCACGCACGTCTTCGTGGTGATGGCGGCCCAGCAGGTCGAACAGCACGCCTTCACGCAGGGCGCCGTCGCAGTGGTCCATGCGCTGCAACTCAAGGGCGTCGAAAATCGCCTCCAGGATCGCCAACCCGGCCGGGAAGATCGCCCGGCGATCCGGCTTGACCCCGTCGAAGTCGATCTTGTCGGTCTCACCCAGCTTGAACAGCTTGCGCTTGACCCAGGCCAGGCCCTCGGCGTTGACCTCGCCATTGCCCAGGCCACCGGCCTTGATCGCCGCGCCAATGGCGCGAATCGTGCCCGAGGAGCCGATGGCTTCGTCCCAGGTCAGGCGGTGCAGGGCGTTCTCGATGCTCATCAGCTCCAGGCGCGCGGCTGTGTAGGCCTGGGCGTAGCGTGCGGGGGTGACCTTGCCGTCGCGGAAGTAGCGCTGTGTGAAGCTCACGCAGCCCATCTGCAGGCTTTCGCGCAGCAGTGGCTCGAAGCGTTGGCCGATGATGAACTCGGTGCTGCCGCCACCAATGTCGGCGACCAGGCGCTTGCCGGGGTTGTCGGCCAGGGTGTGGGAGACACCAAGGTAGATCAGGCGTGCCTCTTCACGGCCGGAGATGACCTCGACCGGGTGGCCGAGGATGGCTTCGGCGCGTTGAATGAATTCATTACGGTTGCGCGCTTCGCGCAGGGCGTTGGTGCCGACGATGCGCACCGAGCCCGCAGGCATGCCGTTGATCAGCTGGGCGAAGCGCTTGAGGCACTCCAGGCCCCGCTGCATGGCTTCTTCGCTGAGCCTGCGATCCTCGTCGATACCGGCGGCGAGCTGAACCTTTTCTCCAAGCCTCTCTAGAATACGGATTTCCGTGTGATGGGCCTTGGCCACGACCATGTGGAAGCTGTTGGAGCCCAGGTCGATGGCGGCGATCAGAGACAGGTTCTTCGCGGTGGTTTGCGGCATGGTCTGGAGGTTCTCGGTCGTTAACCCGGCAATCGTGCCACGATCGTGGCCATCCGCCAACGCGCGGCGCTGCAAGGCTTGATGCATGGCAAGGTCATGGCAATGTTATGGCAGCGACATGACCGTTTCGATTCGTGGGGTCTTGCACAACTATAGTTACACTCAATCGTCCGTGGCTTCCTGTCGCGCCAGGGTGCCGCTATGATGGGCAACGTTTTTTATTGCTTACGACCTTGGAGATTTCCATGAGCGACAAAATCAAACACGTCACCGACGCCAGCTTCGAAGCCGACGTACTCAAGGCCGAAGGCGCGGTGCTGGTCGACTACTGGGCTGAATGGTGTGGCCCATGCAAGATGATCGCTCCGGTACTGGACGCCATCGCCGAAGACTACGCAGGCAAACTGGTGGTCGCCAAGCTGAACATCGACGAAAACGCCGAAACCCCAGCCAAGCACGGCGTGCGCGGCATCCCGACCCTGATGCTGTTCAAGAACGGCAACGTCGAGGCCACCAAGGTCGGCGCTCTGTCGAAATCGCAGCTGCAGGCGTTCATCGACGCCAACCTGTGATGTGAAAAAGCCCCGCAAATGCGGGGCTTTTCTTTGCCTGCCGTGGGAAATATCGGCGCAAGCAGGCTCGCCCCACGATATCGCCCCTCCCGGTAAAAACCTGTCGATATGTGTGGCTAAAACCACTAGACGTCGAAAAAATCAAGTGTTACATTCGGCCTCGCACTGCTTCTTTCAGTGCCCTCTGCACGCCGTCGCCGAAGCATCCCTAATTCGAATCAGTACGCGATCTTGTCGCCATCTAGCGGCGCGGCCTCATTAAGCCAAATGCTTACTCTCTCCCTTCTTACATGATTACGTCACTCCCCTTATGAACCTGACAGAACTCAAGCAAAAGCCGATTACCGATCTTTTGGAAATGGCCGAACAGATGGGCATCGAAAACATGGCCCGTTCGCGCAAACAGGACGTGATTTTCGCCCTGCTGAAAAAGCATGCGAAAAGCGGCGAAGAGATCTCGGGTGACGGCGTGCTGGAGATTCTCCAGGATGGTTTCGGTTTCCTGCGTTCGGCGGATGCCTCCTACCTGGCCGGCCCTGACGACATCTACGTGTCGCCCAGCCAGATCCGCCGCTTCAACCTGCGCACCGGCGACACCATCGTCGGCAAGATCCGTCCACCGAAAGAAGGTGAGCGTTACTTCGCCCTGCTCAAAGTCGACACCATCAACTTCGACCGTCCGGAAAACGCGAAGAACAAGATCCTGTTCGAAAACCTGACGCCGCTGTTCCCCAACAAGCGCCTGAAGATGGAAGCCGGCAACGGTTCCACCGAAGACCTCACCGGTCGCGTCATCGACCTGTGCGCCCCGATCGGCAAAGGCCAGCGTGGCCTGATCGTCGCCCCACCAAAAGCGGGCAAGACGATCATGCTGCAGAACATCGCGGCGAACATCACCCGCAACAACCCCGAGTGCCACCTGATCGTCCTGCTGATCGACGAGCGCCCGGAAGAAGTGACCGAGATGCAGCGCACCGTGCGCGGCGAAGTGGTCGCCTCCACCTTCGACGAGCCGCCGACCCGCCACGTGCAGGTTGCCGAAATGGTCATCGAGAAGGCCAAGCGCCTGGTCGAGCACAAGAAGGACGTGGTCATCCTGCTCGACTCGATCACCCGTCTGGCCCGTGCCTACAACACCGTGATCCCGAGCTCCGGCAAGGTACTGACCGGTGGTGTCGACGCCCACGCCCTGGAGAAGCCAAAGCGTTTCTTCGGTGCCGCGCGTAACATCGAGGAAGGCGGCTCGCTGACCATCATCGCCACCGCGCTGGTCGAGACCGGCTCGAAGATGGACGAAGTGATCTACGAAGAGTTCAAGGGTACCGGCAACATGGAACTGCCCCTGGACCGTCGCATTGCTGAAAAGCGCGTGTTCCCGGCCATCAACATCAACAAGTCCGGTACCCGCCGCGAAGAGCTGCTGACCGCCGACGACGAACTGCAGCGCATGTGGATCCTGCGCAAGCTGCTGCACCCAATGGACGAGATCGCCGCCATCGAGTTCCTGGTCGACAAGCTCAAGCAGACCAAGACCAACGACGAGTTCTTCCTGTCGATGAAGCGCAAGTAAGCTTATAGACCAGGCTGTAACTGGGGCTGCTTCGCAGCCCATCGCGGCTGAAGGCCGCTCCTGCACGGGTTCTGCATACGCCGACCTCTGTAGGAGCGGCCTTCAGCCGCGATGGGCCGCGAAGCGGCCCCAGTTCATTTTTGCCCCCAAACAAAGCGTGAACAGCGCTACACTCTGCCCCCCGACCGATACGCCCAACACGAGGCCCTTGCATGCAGTATCGCGATCTGCGCGACTTCATCCGTGGCCTGGAACAGCGCGGTGAACTCAAGCGCATCCAGGTTCCCATCTCCCCCGTCCTGGAAATGACCGAAGTCTGCGACCGCACCCTGCGCGCCAAGGGCCCGGCATTGTTGTTCGAAAAGCCAACCGGCTTCGACATCCCGGTGCTGGGCAACCTGTTCGGCACCCCCGAGCGCGTGGCCATGGGCATGGGCGCCGAATCGACCGAGGAGCTGCGTGAAATCGGCAAGCTGCTGGCGTTCCTCAAGGAGCCCGAACCGCCGAAAGGCCTGAAGGACGCCTGGTCGAAGCTACCCATCTTCAAGAAAGTCGTGTCGATGGCACCGAAAGTGGTCAAGGACGCGGTGTGCCAGGAGATCGTGGTCGAGGGCGACGATGTCGACCTGTCGCAGCTGCCGATCCAGCATTGCTGGCCGGGCGACGTGGCACCGCTGATCACCTGGGGCCTGACCGTGACCCGTGGTCCGAACAAGGACCGCCAGAACCTGGGCATCTACCGCCAGCAGGTGATTGGCCGCAACAAGGTCATCATGCGTTGGCTGAGCCACCGCGGTGGTGCCCTGGATTATCGCGAATGGTGCCAGAAGCATCCCGGCCAGCCCTTCCCGGTAGCCGTGGCCCTGGGCGCGGACCCGGCGACCATCCTGGGTGCGGTGACTCCGG
This sequence comes from Pseudomonas entomophila, assembly GCF_018417595.1. Lineage (NCBI taxonomy): Bacteria > Pseudomonadati > Pseudomonadota > Gammaproteobacteria > Pseudomonadales > Pseudomonadaceae > Pseudomonas > Pseudomonas entomophila. The sequence continues at coordinate 5,730,424 of NZ_CP070982.1, read as the reverse complement.
TGCCGGACACGCTCTCCGAATACGCCTTCGCCGGCCTCCTGCGTGGCAACCGCACCGAGCTGGTCAAATGCCGTGGCAACGACCTGCAGGTACCGGCCACCGCCGAGATCATCCTCGAAGGTGTGATCCACCCGGGGGAAATGGCTCCGGAAGGCCCGTACGGCGACCACACCGGCTATTACAACGAGGTGGACAGCTTCCCGGTGTTCACCGTCGAGCGCATCACCCACCGGCAGAAACCGATCTACCACAGCACCTACACCGGCCGTCCGCCAGACGAGCCGGCGATCCTTGGTGTGGCGCTGAACGAAGTGTTCGTGCCTATCCTGCAGAAACAGTTCCCCGAGATCGTCGACTTCTACCTGCCCCCGGAAGGCTGTTCGTACCGCATGGCGGTGGTGACCATGAAGAAGCAGTATCCAGGCCACGCCAAGCGCGTAATGCTGGGTGTGTGGTCGTTCCTGCGACAGTTCATGTACACCAAGTTCGTTATCGTCACCGACGACGATATCAACGCCCGCGACTGGAACGATGTGATCTGGGCCATCACCACGCGCATGGACCCCAAGCGTGATACGGTGATGATCGACAACACGCCCATCGACTACCTCGACTTCGCGTCGCCGGTGTCGGGGCTGGGGTCGAAGATGGGCCTGGACGCCACGCACAAGTGGCCGGGCGAAACTACACGCGAATGGGGCCGGGTCATCGTCAAGGACGAGGCCGTCACCCGCCGTATCGATGAGCTGTGGGACCAGTTGGGAATAGATTGATGCAGGTGACCTTGCAGCCTTCCGGGGCGGTATTGGCGGTGGAGCCCGGGGAAAGGATTCTGGATGCGGCGCGGCGGCTGGGTTACGACTGCCCGAGTAGCTGCCGCAACGGTAACTGCCATGTTTGTGCGGCGTTGCTGGTGGAAGGGCGCGTGCGCCAGGAGGGCGTGGTCCGTGATCACGGCGAGCTGTTCACCTGCATCGCCGAGCCTCTGGAGGATTGCGTGGTGCTCTGGGATGGTGTGCTGGCCCTGGGCGAGCTACCGGTGCGCAAGCTGGCCTGCGCCGTGAGCGAGTGCGTCGAGGTGGGTGGCGACGTCTGGCGCGTGCGCCTGCGTGCACCGGCCGGCAAACCGCCGCGTTATCACGCCGGGCAATACCTGATGATCGAGCGCGAGGGCGCCGACAAGGCCGCATTCTCCCTGGCCTCGGCACCCCATGGCGGCCGTGATCTGGAACTGCATGTGCTGGCACGCGAAAGCAGCGCGGTGCAACTGATCGCGCAATTGCAGCGCAACGGTATCGCCCGAATCGAGCTGCCGTTCGGCGACGCTCACCTGGCCGAGTTGCCGGATGGCCCGTTGGTGCTGATCGCCGCAGGCACCGGCATGGGTCAGATGCACAGCCTGGTCGAGCATTGCCGCGCCAATGGCTTCAAGCACCCGGTGCACCTGTACTGGGGCGTGCGTCGACCCGAGGATTTCTACGAGATCGAGCACTGGGACGAGTGGCAGCGCCTGCCCAACCTGTTCCTGCACAAGGTCGTCAGCGACCTGTGTGGGTGGGAAGGGCGTTGTGGCCTGCTGCACGAAGCCGTGTGCGAAGACATCGGCGACCTGAACCAGGTTCATGTCTATGCCAGCGGTTCACCGAACATGGTCTATGCCACGCTCGACGCGTTGGTCGAGGCCGGTATGGATGCTCACCGCATGCGCGCCGACGTATTCGCCTACGCGCCGCGCGGCTGATCGTGAAACGGCACACTGCAAGGGTGTGCCGTTTTTAATAACCAACTTTTTTCGGTTGATTATATGGCGGGGATTATTGCCGATACGGTTAATAACTGTCGCTATACTCGAAACATTAGTTTCCGTTCGGCGGGCGATTGAATGAAACTTTGGATTCGGGCTTGAGCCGAACCGGCATTCTGTCTTACGTTAGGCACCATGGTCTTCGCGGCTAAAGCCGCTCCTACGGGAGTTGCGCAGGCCTCCGTAGGAGCGGCTTTAGCCGCGAACACGCCCGTACAGGCACTGTAAGTATCACAGTAGAACCGGCACTCTGGCAGTTCACAGGAATTATGGCGGCAGTTTATGTCGGCACTTGAAAGTTCATCCTGGCAGGTCGCATATCCCCCCTCGCTCGACTTCGGGCAACAGTTGACCCGCGAGCAACTACAGCATTCGATGAGTGTGACCCTGTCGCAGCACATGGGCGGCCCGGTATGGCTGTTCGCCTATGGCTCATTGATCTGGCGCCCTGAATGTCATTCGGTGGAGCGCCAGCGGGCACGGGTGCATGGCTATCATCGCGGGCTCTATCTCTGGTCCCACGAGCATCGCGGCACCCCGGAATGCCCTGGGTTGGTGTTCGGCCTGGATCGTGGCGGCTCCTGCAGCGGCTTCGCCTACCGGCTGGACGACAGCAACCTGGAGGACTCGCTGATGGCCTTGTGGCAGCGCGAGATGCCCTATCCGGCCTACCGGCCGCACTGGCTCAGTTGCCGCCTGAGCGATGGCAGCAAGGTGCAAGCGTTGGGCTTCGTGTTGGAGCGGCATTTGCCGTGCTATGCCGGAAATTTGCCAGACACATTGCTGAGCCAGATCCTGGCCAGCGCCAAGGGCCGCTACGGCACGACGCGGGATTATGTGGAGCAGACTCTCAACGCCCTGCGCAGCCACCAGATGCCCGACCGCAACCTGGAGGCGCGGTTCAGGCGCTGCCACAACCTGCGGGAGGTCTGAGTCCTCGGTTGGCCGTGCTGCCCCTTTCGCGGGTAAACCCGCTCCCACAGGTGCAGCAGTGCCTTCAAGGGCAGTGCTTTATCTGTGAGAGCGGTTTTGCCCGCGAAGAGGCCGGCATGCCTTATCTGGCCACCACCACCAGCTTGCCCACCGCCTGGCGTTGCGCGAGCCGCTCGATCGCCGCGCCGCCCTCGGCCAACGGATAGGTCTGCGACACCAACGGCTTCAACCTGCCCTCGGCATGCCAGGCGAACAGCTGGCGGAAGTTCTTCGCATTGTCCTCCGGCTGACGCTGGGCGAACGCGCCCCAGAACACTCCAAGCACCGCCGCGCCCTTGAGCAGCGCCAGGTTCACCGGCAACTGCGGGATCGTGCCGCTGGCAAAGCCCACCACCAGTAGCCGCCCGTTCCACGCCAGCCCGCGCACGGCCTGGTCGAACAGCTCGCCGCCAACCGGGTCGTAGACCACATCCACGCCCTGGCCACCGGTCAGGCGCTTGATCTCATCCTTCAGGTTGGCCTGGCTGTAGTCGATCAGCTCATCGGCCCCGGCAGCCTTGGCCACCGCGAGCTTCTCGGCGCTGCTGGCCGCGGCGATCACCCGTGCGCCGAGGGCCTTGCCGATTTCCACCGCCGCCAGCCCCACGCCACCCGAGGCGCCGAGCACCAGCAACGTCTCGCCGGCCTTGAGCTGGCCGCGCTGGGTCAGCGCGTGCATCGACGTGCCGTAGGTCATGCCGAAGGCGGCGGCGGTGGTGAAGTCCATGCCGGCCGGAATCGGCAGCACGTTGTAGAACGGCACCGCCACCTGCTCGGCGAAGGCGCCCCAGCCGGTCAGGGCCATGACCCGGTCGCCCACCTTGAATGCACCGGCCTTCTCGCCGGCCGCCGCCACCACGCCGGCGGCCTCGCCACCGGGCGAGAACGGCAGCGGCGGCTGGAACTGATACTTGCCCTCGATGATCAGGGTGTCGGGGAAGTTGACCCCCGCGGCATGCACGTCGAGGAGAATCTCGTTCTTCTTCGGCGAGGGGTTGGCGACCTCTTCCAGGACCAGGTCCCGCGCCGGGCCCAGGGCTTTGCACAACAAGGCTTTCATCAGGGCTATTCCTTTGCGTGTGGTGGCCGATAAGTGTAGGAGGGCCGTGACTGCGGTCAACGAGCATGGCCCGCCCTGATGAGCCGGCATAAGCCCGGGCTTGGGTTTGGCTGGCGCGCTGGGTAAGCTGGCGCCAACTGTATTGAGGAGCGAATTCGTGAAAGCGTGGATCTTGATGGTGCTGGCCCTGATGCTGCCAGCGGCGGCAATGGCCGAGGAAGCCAAGGAAGGGGAGCCGAAGGTGTCCTACATCACCCTGAGCCCGCCCTTTGTCGGTAACTACGCGCTCGATGGTGGCCCGAAACTGCGGGTGTACAAGGCCGACGTGGCCCTGCGCGTCACCGGCGATACCGCCGCCGCCGCGGTCAAGCACCACGAACCGCTGATCCGCAACCAGCTGGTGGCGCTGTTCACCCAGCAGGGCGTGGACAACATGAGTAACGTCGAAGCCAAGGAAAAACTGCGCCAGGAAGCCCTGAAGCAGGTGCAGCAGGTGATGGAGTCCGAAGAGGGCAAGCCGATTGTCGAGGACCTGCTGTTCAACAACCTGATCGTGCAGTGATCAGGCGGCAAGGCTGCGGCGAAAGCGCAGCAAGGCCACGCTGAAGAACACCAGGCCGATCACGGCCAGGGCCAGCACGTCTGGCCACACCACGCTCAGCCCGGCGTCGCGGAACAGGATCGCCGCGCCCAGGCTGACGAAGTGGGTCGAGGGCGAGCCCTGCATGACCCACTGCAGCCATTGCGGCATGCTGTCCAGCGGCGTGCTGCCCCCTGAGAGCAACAGCATCGGGATGATCACCGGGATCGCCAGCAGGCCGAACTGCGGCGTCGAACGCGCCAGGGTGGCGAGGAAGATCCCCAAGGCCGTGCTGGCGAACAGGTACAGTGCGGTCACCGCCAGGAACAGCCCCAGCGAGCCCGCCAGCGGCACGCCCAGCGCGCCCTTGACCACCACCTCCAGCGAAACCCAGGTGCACAGCACCACCACCAGGGCGTTGCTGCCAATCTTCGCCAACATGATTTCCAATGCCGTCAGGGGCAGCACCAGCAAGTGATCGAGGGTGCCGTGCTCGCGTTCGCGCAGCAGCGCGGTGCCGGTGAGGACGATGGCGAGGATGGTGATGTTGTTGACGATCTGGATCACCGCCAGGAACCAGCCGCCCTCCAGATTGGGGTTGAACAATGCCTTGGGGTTGACCAGCGCGGGGCTGGCGGCACTGCGGTCGGCGTAATCGAGCAGTTCGCGCTCGAAGATCCGGCCGATGTAGCCGGCGCCCATGAACGCCTGGCTCATGGCCGTGGCATCGACGTTGACCTGCAGCTCCGGCGAGCGCCCGGCCAGCAGGTCGCTCTGGAAGTTCACCGGCACGTTGATGACGAAGGTGTACTGGCCGCTGTCCATGGCCTGGTCCAGGCGGTCGGCTGGCAGCGCGACGGCGGGCTGGAATTCGGGCGGTTGCAGCGATTCGGCGAGCTTGCGCGACAGCGCGCTGTGGTCTTCGTCGACCACCGCCACGCTGGCGTTGTGCACGCCGATCACCGAGCCGGCGGCAGGCATGTAGATCGCCACGCTGAAGGCGTACAGCAGGAACAACAGCAACACGCTGTCATGGCGCAGGCTGGTCAGTTCCTTCAGGCCCAGGCGCAAGGTATGGGTGAGTCGGCTCATCTCAGGCCTCCTGCTTTTTCAGCATGGCCAGGCTCAGCCCGGTGAAGGCGGCGAAAAACCCCAGCAGGACCAGGCACTGTGGCCACAGCTCGCGCAGACCCAGGGCCTTGGTGAAGGTACCCACGGCAATGTCGAGGAAGTAGCCGGCCGGGAACAGCTGGCCCATGAGCGCCGCCGAACCGTCCAGCGACGAGCGCGGCACGATCAGCCCGGAGAACTGGATGGTCGGCAAGCTGGTGATGATCATGGTGCCGAGGATCGCCGCGATCTGCGTGCGGGTGAAGGCCGAGATCAACAGCCCCAGGCTGGTGGTCGCCAGCAGGTAGGCCAGGCCGCCGCAGGCCAGGGCCAGCGGGCTGCCCTTGAGCGGTACGCCGAACAGCCAGCGGTTCATCGCCACCAGCAGCGCCAGGTTGACCAGGCTCACCGCCAGGTAGGGCGCCTGCTTGCCGAGCAGGAACTCCAGGCGGGTGAGCGGGGTGGCGTAGAAGTTGGTGATCGAGCCCAGTTCCTTTTCCCGCACGATCCCCAGCGCGGTGAGCATGGCCGGGATGAACGCCAGGATCAGCGCCATCACCCCGGGGCCGATGGCGTTCACGCTGACCACGTCCTGGTTGTAGCGAAAGCGCGTCTCCAGGCGCACGGGCTGCTGGCGCGACACCGGGTGCGGGCTGAGGGCGGCGAGCTGTTCGAGGTTGGCCTGGTGCACGGCTTCGACATAGTTGCGGCTGGTCTCGGCGCGGAACGGCATGCCGCCGTCGAGCCAGGCCGCCACCACCGGTTGGCGCCCGGCGTACAGGTCGCGGCCGAAGCCTGGCGGGATCTCCAGGGCCAGCTTGATTTCCGAGCGCTGCAGGCGCTGGTGCAGTTGACGGGCGTCGCGGATCGGCGCTTGTTCGGCGAAGTAGCGTGAGCCGCGAAAGGCCTCGAGGTAGGCGCGGCTTTGCGGGCTCTGGTCCTGGTCGTAGACGGCGAAGGCCAGGTTTTCCACGTCCAGCGAGATGCCGTAGCCGAAGATCACCATCATGAACAGCGCACCGAGCAGGGCAAAGGCCAGGCGCACCTTGTCGCGCAACAGTTCCTTGCCCTCGCGGCTGGCCACCGCCAGCAGGCGGCGCAGGCTGAAGGCCTGGCGCAGCGGCGGTGGCGGCGTGCCGGCCTGTTCCAGCGCTGTATCGGCCTGGGCCTGGGTTGGCGTGTCCTGGGCCTGTTCGAGGCAGCGCACGAAGGCGTCTTCCAGGGTGTCGCCGCCGAACTGCCGTTGCAGCGCCTGCGGGGTGTCGCAGGCCAGCACCCGGCCGGCGTGCATCAGCGAGATGCGGTCACAGCGCAGGGCTTCGTTCATGAAGTGGGTGGAGAGGAAGATGGTCACGCCCTGCTCGCGGGACAGCTCCACCAGCAAGCGCCAGAAGCCGTCGCGGGCGGCTGGGTCGACGCCCGAGGTTGGTTCGTCGAGGATCAGCACTTCCGGGCGGTGCAGCACTGCCACGGCCAGCGACAGGCGCTGGCGCAAGCCCAGGGGCAGGGCGCCGGAAGGTTGGTCGGCGATGGCGCCGAGGTCGAAACGTTCGATCAACTCGGTGATGCGCAGGGTGCTGTCGGCCTTGGGCAGGTCGAACAGGCGCGCGTGCAACTCGAGGTTCTGTCGGGTACTCAGCTCGCCATACAGGGAAAAGCTCTGGGACATGAAGCCCACCCGCTTGCGCGTGGCCAGGTCGCCGGCGTCCACCGGGCGCCCGAGCAGGCTGGCGCTGCCCTCACTGGCCGGCATCAGGCCGGTGAGCACTTTCATGGTGGTGGTCTTGCCGCAGCCGTTGGAACCGAGGAAGCCGAAGATCTCGCCACGGCCGATGGCGAAGCTGACCTTGTTCACGGCGGTGAAGTCGCCGAAGCGCAGGGTCAGGTCATGGGCTTCGATGGCGATCGGGCCATCGTCGGTCTCGCGGGGCGGAATGTGCAGGGGGGCGGGCTGTTCGCGGCCGGCACCCTGGAAGTGGGTGAAGGCATCGTCCAGCTTGCCACTTGCGGTGACGGCGGCCAGTTCCTGGCTGGGGCCGGCCGCCAGCAGGCGCCCGCCGTCGAGCATCAGGCAGTGCTCGAACTGCTCGGCCTCTTCCATGTAGGCGGTGGCCACCAGCAGGGTCAGTTGTGGGCGCTGGACGCGGACCTGCTCCACCAGCTCCCAGAAGCGCCGCCGCGACAACGGGTCGACGCCGGTGGTCGGCTCGTCGAGGATCAGCAGGTCCGGTTCGTGGATCAACGCGCAACACAAACCGAGCTTCTGCTTCATGCCACCGGACAACTTGCCCGCCGGGCGCCCGGCGAAGCGTTCCAGGTCGGTGGCGCGCAGCAGGCTGGCCATGCGCTGGCGGCATTCGGCGCGGCCCAGGCCGAACAGGGTGGCGAAGAACTGGATGTTCTCGCGGATCGACAGCTCCGGGTACAGGTTGTTGCCCAGGCCCTGGGGCATGAACGCGACCCTGGGGTACAGCGCGGTACGGTGGCGGCGCTGGCGAATCGAGCCGCCAAGCACCTGCAGCTCACCCTGTTGCAGGCGCTTGACCCCGGCGATCAGCCCGAGCAGCGTCGACTTGCCGGCGCCATCCGGGCCGATCAGGCCGCAGCGGGTGCCGGCCGGCAGGCTGAAGGCCACGTCCCGCAGGGCCTGCAGGTCGCCATAGCGGTGGCAGATGCCCTCGGCCAGCAGCGCTGGGGCGGCGTTCATTGCAGGTTGGCCGGCCAGCCCACGTCGGCGGTGCGCACGTAACCGGCGCCGGGCATTCCGGGCTTGGCCTGGGGCACCGCGCTGGGTTCACTCAGGCGCAGCTTCACCCGGAACACCAGCTTCTGCCGCTCGTCGCGGGTCTCCACCTGTTTCGGGGTGAACTGCGCCTTCGCCGCGACGAACGCCACCTTGGCCGGCAAGGCTTTCTCGGGCAGGGCGTCGAGGACGATCCGTGCCTGATCGCCAACCGTCAGCCGACCGGTGGTGGCGGCGGGCAGGTAGAGGTTCATGTACTGGTCACTGGGGTCGATCAGCATCAACACCCGGCCGCCGGCGCCGAGCACTTCGCCGGGCTCGGCCAGGCGCAGCTGGATGATGCCGTCGATGGGGGCGCGCAGGCTGCTATCGTCGATCTCGCTGGTGAGCTGCGCCACCTGGGCCTCGGCGGCGCCGATGGCGGCCTTGATCGCCGCCAGTTGCGCCCGGGCGGCGACCACGGCGGCGTTGGCGGTGTCGTAGCGGGCTTGCTGCTGGTCGAGCAACTGCTGGCTGGCGAACTTGCGCTGGTAGATCTCGCGTACCCGCTTGAGCTCCTGGCTGGCCAATAGCAGCTCGCTTTGACGCAGTTGCACGCTGGCCTGGGCGGCGGCGTAGTTCTCGTTGGCGCGCAGCACTTCGGCCTCGGCCTGGGCGCGCTGGGCTTCCATCGTGCGGGTGTCGATGCGCGCCAGCAGTTGGCCACGGCTGACCTTGTCGCCTTCGTCCACCAGCACTTCGGCCAGGCGGCCGGGAACCTTGCTGGCGATCTGTACTTCGGTGGACTCGAGGCGGCCGTTGCCCATGCTCAGGCCTTCGGGCAGGCGGTCGTGGAGGGATTTCCAGTAACCCAGCCCACCCGCCGCCAGCAGCAGGGCGATCAGGGCGCTGGCGAAGAGTCTGGGGGCGATTCGGTTCATCGGTCTGCATCCTGCGGCTTGCACGCCTCAATCCTGGCGCGGCGCACTTCCTGGCGCGTTGATATTGGTCAAACCCCTGACGATAGACGGGTATTCAGCTCAGCGCGAGGATCGCTACCCATTGCTCGGGTGTCACCGGCATCACTGACAGGCGGGTGCCCTTCTGCACCAGGGGCAATGCCTCCAGGGCTGCCTGCCGCTTGAGCAGGCCCAGGCCGAGCACCTGGCGGAACGTCTGCACATGGGCCACGTCCACCGCGCTCCACGGGTTCTTCTCGGTGCTGGCCTTGGCGTCGAAGTAGTGGCTTTCAGGGTCCAGGGCCGTGGGGTCCGGATAGGCGGCGGCGGTGATCCGGGCGATACCGGCGACGCCCGGTTGCGGGCAGCTGGAGTGGTAGAACAGAAACTCGTCGCCTACGCTCATGGCCCGCAGAAAATTGCGCGCCTGGTAGTTGCGCACACCGTCCCAACGAGCCTCGCCCAGGCGTGCCAGGGCTTCGATCGACAGCTCGTCGGGCTCGGATTTCATCAGCCAGTAGGCCATGGATGCTGCTCCTGAAAGGGTTTGAAATAACTCGTTGCATGAAACCGACAGTCGGTTGGCGTCAACGTTTGCGTGTCGACTCACGTTGTCGGAAAATGCGCCGATTTTATAGCTAGACGCTCCGGCAGCCATCAAGAAAGCCGCCGAGCATGGACCATCTTATTGGGGGCAATCGATGAAACAACGTAAACCGGACCTGCTCTGGATCCTGGCCTTCATCTTCGGTCTGGGTGTGGTCACCACCGGTTACGCCCAGGGTTTGTGGGAGCGCAAGCTGGACGCCGCCTATCAGCAGGCCCCGGTCGACCCCGCGCAACAGCAGCACCGCTGATCCCCCTTTTCGCGCCCGTTCACTTCGGCGCCAGGTACCTGCCACGGTCCGAGACCGTCCCGCGCAAGGGTACATCCCAGCTCGCCTGGGCCAGCCGCTCTACCTTCTGGCATTCGTGCGCCAGCCCCAGCAGCAGTGGTTTCTTCCAGGCCTTGCGCCGCGCCTGATAGGCCAGGCTGCGGTCATAGAAACCGCCGCCCATGCCCAGACGACCGCCCACTTCATCGAACCCGACCAGCGGCAGCAGGACAAGATCCAGCGCCCAGACCGGTCGTTGACGCTTGCGTTCGATCACCGGCTCCGCGATGCGGAAGCGGTTGGGGCGCAGTTTCTCGCCCGGCTCGAAGCGTTGGAACACCATGCGGGTGCGAGGCCAGGCGTGCAGCACGGGCAGGTACACATGCTTGCCGCGTTTATGGGCTTCGCGCAGCAGCAGGCGTGGGTCGATTTCGCCGTCGTTGGGCAGGTACAGGGCGATATGCCGGGCGCGGCGGAACAACGGGTCCTGCGCCAACTGGCGGTACAGGCCGAAGGCGGCCTGGCGTTGCTGGGATGTTGTCAGCGCGCGGCGGGCGTTGCGCAGCAGGCGGCGCAGTTGCGGGCGGGTGAGCGGCGTGATGTCGGTCATGGCACGGGCGGTCCCCGATGAGGCTGGCGGCCAAAACGAAATGCCCGCCAGGAAGGCGGGCAATAGAATTCAGGCTCCCCGACAAGACCGCTATCGGTGTAGCCCTTGAACCCGAAAGTTCAAGGTGGAGATTGCAGGGGGCGTTAAGGCTTTCCGTCGGGCGGACATGCACACCGGCCCCAGCGTGCAACCCCCGTGGTTGTGCGTATCGGCTCAGGGACATAACCGACTGGCGCATCCCCCAGGGAGTGGCGCCAGTATACCAATCTCAATCGTTTTTGCTAACCGGATCGTCGGTGAGTGCCTGGTCGACCCGTTCCAGCAGGTCGCGCACCTGCTCGCGGGTGGTGCCGCCGCTGGCGACTTCCGGGCGTTCCTGGCGGTGCAGCAGCTCGTGGGTGATGTTCAGCGCGGCCATCACGGCGATGCGGTCGGCGCCGATCACCTTGCCGCTGCTGCGGATCTCGCGCATCTTGCCATCGAGATAACGCGCGGCACCGACCAGGTTGTTGCGCTCCTCGGGTGGGCAGATGATCGAGTATTCCTTGTCGAGGATCTGCACGGTGACGCTATTGCTTGAACTCATGAGTCTTGCTCCAGGGCCTTGAGGCGCAAGATCATCGACTCGATCTTGCGTTTGGCGATCTCGTTCTTTTCGATGAGGTGGGCGCGCTCCTCGCGCCAGGATCGTTCCTGAGCTAGTAGGAGTGCATTTTGCCGTTTTAGTTGCTCGACGCGCTCGATCAGCAGCTCGAACCGGCTCATCAGCGCTTGCAGGTCGTTCTCTTGCATGGGTTGCACTCGATTCCTTGACTCACCTGGCGATCATGCCTGCCCCAGGGGCGAGACGGCCAGTGCCGATGGTCTTGGCGCGCCTGCCGGTGCTAGGATACAAGGTCTCCATTCTAGTCATTGCGCCGTCTGGCGCCTAGCTGCCCATGCCCAATACCCAATCGCCCTACATCGCCTTCGCCATGTTGCTCTCGAGCAATGGCCACCCTGTCACTCCCGCCGAGCTGCATGGCCTGCTGATCGGCCGCAGCTGCGCCGGTGCCGGTTTCGATGCCGACGCCTGGCTGGCCGATGCGGCCCAACTGCTCGAGACCGAGCCCGGCGACACCGTTCGCAACGCCCTGGTCGGCCTGCAAGAGATGGTCAAGGCCGAGCTGACCGGCGAGGACGTCGCCATCGTCCTGCTGCTGCCGTCCGACGATGCCGCGCTGGCCGACCGCGCCGCCGCGCTGGGCCAGTGGTGCCAGGGCTTCATTACCGGTTTCGGCTTGAACGCCGGTGGCAAGGACTTGTCCACCGACGCGAAGGAAGTGCTCCAGGACCTGGTGGCCATCTCCCAGGTCCAGGAAGCGCTGGAAGAGTCCGAAGACGGCGAAAACGACTACATGGAAGTCATGGAATACCTGCGCGTCGCGCCGCTGCTGCTGTATACGGAACTGGCCAAGCCGGAAGCGCCCGCCACCAAGCCATCGCTGCATTGATCTGAACCGGGGTCGTTTGCCCATGAGCCACATACCCAAGGCGGAGTACGCCCGTCGGCGCAAGGCGCTGATGGCGCAGATGGTCCCCAACAGCATCGCCATCCTGCCAGCCGCCGCGGTCGCCATCCGCAACCGCGACGTCGAGCACGTCTATCGTCAGGACAGCGATTTCCAGTACCTCAGCGGCTTCCCCGAGCCTGAGGCGGTAATTGCGCTGATTCCTGGCCGCGAGCACGGCGAGTACGTGCTGTTCTGCCGCGAGCGCAACCCTGAGCGCGAGCAGTGGGATGGCCTGCGTGCCGGCCAGGAAGGCGCAATGCGCGACTTCGGCGCCGACGACGCTTTCCCCATCACTGATATCGACGAGATCCTGCCTGGCCTGATCGAAGGCCGCGAGCGGGTGTACAGCGCCATGGGCAGCAATGCCGAGTTCGACCGGCGGCTGATGGACTGGATCAACGTGATCCGTTCGAAGGCCCGCCTGGGGGCCCAGCCGCCGAACGAGTTCGTTGCCCTGGATCATCTGCTGCACGACATGCGCCTGTATAAATCGGCGGCGGAAGTGAAGGTGATGCGCGAGGCCGCGGCAATCTCCGCCCGTGCCCACGTCCGGGCCATGCAGGCATGCCGTGCCGGGTTGCACGAGTACAGCCTGGAAGCCGAGCTCGACTACGAGTTCCGCAAGGGTGGGGCGAAGATGCCGGCGTACGGCTCGATCGTCGCGGCCGGGCGCAACAGCTGCATCCTGCATTACCAGCAGAACGATGCGCCGCTCAAGGACGGTGACCTGGTACTGATCGACGCTGGCTGCGAGATCGACTGCTACGCCAGCGACATCACCCGCACCTTCCCGGTCAGCGGGCGCTTCTCGCCGGAGCAGAAGGCCATCTATGAGCTGGTGCTCAAGGCCCAGGAAGCCGCGTTCGAAGTGATCGCCCCGGGCAAGCACTGGAACCACGCCCACGAGGCGACCGTGCGGGTAATCACCGAAGGCCTGGTGGAACTGGGCCTGCTCAAGGGCGAGGTACAGGCGCTGATCGACAGCGAAGCCCATCGCGCCTTCTACATGCACCGCGCCGGGCACTGGCTGGGCATGGACGTGCACGACGTGGGCGAATACAAGGTCGGCGGCCAGTGGCGGGTGCTCGAGCCGGGCATGGCGCTGACCGTCGAACCCGGCATCTACATTGCCGCCGACAACCAGAACGTCGCGAAAAAGTGGCGCGGCATCGGCGTAAGGATCGAGGACGACGTGGTAGTCACCAGGCAAGGTTGTGAAATCCTCACTTCAGGCGTTCCCAAGACCGTCGCCGACATCGAGGCATTGATGCTCGGTGCCCGCGAGGACGCCGCATGAACCGGGTCAATCTGGCGATCATCGGTGGCGGCTTGGTTGGCGCCAGCCTGGCGTTGACCCTGCAGGCCGCGGCCAAGGCGCGTGGCTGGAAGATCCTGCTGATCGAGCCGTTCGCCCCGGGCGACAGCTTTCAGCCCAGCTACGACGCGCGCTCTTCGGCGCTATCCTACGGCACTCGGCAGATCTACGAACAACTGGGGGTGTGGCAGGCCATCAGCCACCGCGCCGAACCGATCCTGCAGATCCAGGTTTCCGACCGTGGCCGCTTTGGCGCCACGCGCCTGGATGCCAGCGAGGAGGGCGTGCCGGCGCTCGGCTATGTGGTGGAGAACGCCTGGCTCGGCCAGTGCCTGTGGCAGGCCATCGACAGCGAGGTGGTCAGCTGGCGCTGCCCGGCCGAAGTGAAGGCCATGCAGGCCATCGCCGGTGGCTATTGCTTGCAGCTGGACGACGACACCTCGCTTGAGTGCGACCTGGCCGTACTGGCCGACGGCGGTCGCTCGGGTTTGCGCGAGCAGTTGGGCATTCATGTGCGCCGCACGCCCTATGACCAGAGCGCACTGATCGCCAACATCACCCCCGGCGAGGCCCACGGCGGCCAAGCCTTCGAACGCTTCACCGAGCAAGGCCCGATGGCGTTGCTGCCGCTCTCCGAGAACCGCTGCGCGTTGGTCTGGACCCGCCAGGGGATGGACGCCAGGCGCCTGGCTGAACTCGATGAACGCAGTTTCCTGCGCGAGCTGCAGGACGCCTTCGGCTATCGCCTGGGCGCGCTGCGCCAGGTAGGCGCCCGCCATCTGTATCCGCTGGCGCTGGTCGAGGCCGAGGAGCAGGTGCGCCCGCACCTGGTGGTACTGGGCAACGCCGCCCACAGCCTGCACCCGATCGCCGGCCAGGGTTTCAACCTGTCGCTGCGCGATGTGCAGGCGTTGGCCGAAGCGTTGCTGGCCGGCCCGCAGCAACCCGGCGACCTGGCCACGCTGCAGGTCTACCAGACGCGCCAGCGCCTCGACCAGGCGATGACCATCGGCTTCTCCGACCAGGTCACCCGCCTGTTTGGCAGCAACCAGCCTTTGATGGCGGCTGGGCGCAATATCGGTTTGCTCGGCCTTGACCTGCTGCCCCCGGCGAAAAGCTGGTTCGCCCGCCAGGCCATGGGCCTGGGTACACGCCCCGACCCGCGAGGCCAGGCATGAGCGACTCCCGCAAGCTCGCGCGCCGAGCCCGCATGCTGCGTTGGCTGCTGAATCTCTACCCGCCTTACCTCGGTGCTGGCATCCACATCCAGGAAATCAGCCCGGACATGCGCCGCGTCAAGGTGCGCATGAAGCTGACGCGGTGGAATCGCAACTACGTCGGCACCCAGTTCGGCGGCAGCCTGTATTCGATGGTCGACCCGTTCTACATGCTGCTGCTGATCGAGCAGCTGGGGCGCGAGTACATCGTCTGGGACAAGGCCGCCAGCATCGATTTCATCTCGCCGGGCAAGGGCCCGGTATATGCCGAACTGCACGTCGATGACGCGCTGCTGGACGACATCCGCCAGCAGACCGCCAGCGGCAAGAAATACCTGCCCCGGTTGCAGGTGGAGATCCGCGACGGTGCCGGCGAGCTGGTGGCGCGGGTCGACAAAACCCTATATGTGCGGCTCAAGCCGCAAGCGAGGCAGGCGTAAGGCATGGAAATGCGCGCGGATCTGTTGATTGTCGGTGCCGGTATGGTCGGCAGCGCCCTGGCCCTGGCCTTGCGCCACAGCGGCCTGGAAGTCCTTCTGCTCGACGGCGGCCCGCTGTCGGTCAAGCCCTTCGACAGCGACGCGGCGTTCGAGCCGCGGGTCAGCGCGTTGTCGGCAGCCAGCCAGCGCATCCTCGAGCGTGTGGGGGCCTGGGAGGGCATCGCTCGGCGGCGCGTATCGCCGTATTCGCACATGCGCGTCTGGGATGGCAGCGGTACTGGCGAGATTCACTTCTCGGCGGCCAGCGTGCATGCCCAGGTGCTGGGCCATATCGTCGAGAACCGCGTGGTCCAGGACGGCCTGCTGGAGCGCCTGCACGACAGCGATGTCGGGCTGCTGCCCAACGCCCGTCTTGAGCAATTGCGCCGTTCCGGTGACGAATGGCTGCTGACCCTGGCCGATGGCCGCCAGCTGCGTTCGCCGCTGGTGATCGCCGCCGACGGCGCCAACTCGGCGGTGCGGCGCCTGGCGGGTTGCCAGACCCGCGAGTGGGATTACCTGCACCACGCCATCGTCACCAGCGTGCGTTGCAGCGAAGCACACCGGGCCACGGCCTGGCAGCGCTTCACCGACGAGGGGCCGCTGGCCTTCCTGCCGCTCGATCGCGACGGTCGGCAGGACTGGTGCTCGATCGTCTGGTCGACCACGCCGGAGCAGGCCGAGCAGGCCATGGCGATGGACGACGAGGCGTTCTGCAAGGCGCTGGAGCGTGCTTTCGAGGGGCGCCTGGGCGAGGTGTTGCAGGCCGACCCGCGGGTCTGTGTGCCGCTGCGCCAACGCCACGCCAAACGCTATGTGGAAGAAGGGCTGGCGCTGATCGGCGACGCGGCCCACACCATCCACCCGCTGGCGGGGCAGGGGGTGAACCTGGGCTTCCTCGATGCCGCGGTGCTGGCCGAGGAGCTGGTGCGGGCCTGCGAGCGCGGCGAGCGCCTGGCCGATGTGAAGGTGCTGAGCCGTTTCGAACGGCGTCGAATGCCGCACAACCTGGCGCTGATGGCGGCGATGGAAGGTTTCGAGCGGTTGTTCCAGGCCAATCCGCTGCCGTTGCGCTGGTTGCGCAACAGCGGGTTGAAGCTGGTGGAACAGATGCCCGAGGCCAAGGCGTTGTTCGTGCGCCAGGCGTTAGGGTTGTCCGGGGACTTGCCGGAGTTGGCCAAGGCTTGAGATGGCGCGGGGCCGCGAAAGGACTGCATAGCAGCCCCCAGCAACATCTGGTAACGGCTCGGCAGATGAGTCGTAAAATGGGAACCACTACCATTTGCACCTCTCAACTCAGCGAGGAGTGCCCCGAATGTTATCCCGCAAGCCCCTACTGGCCGCCCTGGCCCTCACGTTGTTCGGCGGCACCGCCCAGGCGGCGGATGAAGTGGTGGTGTACTCCTCGCGCATCGACGAGCTGATCAAGCCGGTATTCGACGCCTATACCGCCAAGACCGGGGTGAAGATCAAGTTCATCACCGACAAGGAAGCCCCGCTGATGCAGCGCATCAAGGCCGAGGGCGAGAACGGCGTGGCCGACCTGCTGCTCACCGTCGATGCCGGCAACCTCTGGCAGGCCGAGCAGATGGGCATCCTGCAGCCGATCAAGTCGGCCATCATCGACCAGAACATCCCTGCGCAGTACCGCGCCTCGTCCCACGACTGGACCGGCCTGAGCCTGCGCGCGCGGACCATCGTCTACTCCACCGAGCGGGTCAAACCGTCCGAGTTGAGCACCTACGAGGCCCTGGCCGACAAGAACTGGGAAGGCCGCCTGTGCCTGCGCACGGCGAAGAAGGTCTACAACCAGTCGCTGACCGCCACCCTGATCGAGAACCACGGCGAGGCCGAGACCGAGAAACTGGTCAAGGGCTGGGTCAACAACCTGTCCACCGACGTGTTCTCCGACGACACCGCCTTGCTTCAGGCCATCGCGGCCGGCCAGTGCGATGTGGGCATCGTCAACACCTACTACTACGGCCGCCTGCACAAGGAGAAGCCGAACCTGCCGGTGAAGTTGTTCTGGCCCAATCAGGGCGACCGTGGCGTGCACGTCAACCTGTCGGGTATCGGCCTGACCAAGCACGCACCGCACCCGGAGGCGGCGAAGAAGCTGGTGGAGTGGATGACCGGCGAAGAGGCGCAGAAGCTGTTCGCCGACATCAACCAGGAGTTCCCGGCCAACCCGAAGGTGAAACCGTCGGAGGAGGTGGCCGCCTGGGGCAGCTTCAAGGCTGACAGCATTCCGGTGGAAGTGGCTGGCAAGCGCCAGGCCGAGGCCATTCGCTTGATGGACCGGGCTGGCTGGAACTGAGTTTCACGGCTTATCCTGTCGGGGCCCTTTGGGGCCCCTTCGCGGCTGAAGCCGCTCCTACAGGTTGTGGGGATTGCACGGTCCCTTGTAGGAGCGGCTTCAGCCGCGAACGACCGCACAGCGGTCGCCACCCGCAATCGAGACTCCTGCATTGCCCCATACCCTCCAACGCCGCTGGTACCTGCCGGTCTTCCTGACCGCAGCCCTGATCCTGCTTCCGCTGAGTGTTCTGCTACTGTCCTGGCAGTCGATCGACCTGCAGATCTGGTCGCACCTGCTCGACACCCAGATGGGCCGCCTGCTGGGCAACACCCTCACGCTGGTGGTCGGTGTTGGCATAGGCGTGACGGCGCTGGGGGTGAGCCTGGCCTGGCTCACCAGCCTTTGCGAATTCCCGGGCCGGCGTTGGCTCGACTGGGCGCTGATGCTCCCCTTCGCCATCCCCGCCTATGTGCTGGCATTCGTCTTCGTCGGCTTGCTGGATTTCGCCGGCCCCGTGCAGACGGCGTTGCGCGAAGTGTTCGGGCCCATGCGCCTGCCGCGGGTGCGCTCCACCGGCGGGGTGATCACGGTGCTGGTGCTGGTGTTCTACCCCTACGTTTACCTGCTGGCACGTACCGCGTTCCTGGCCCAGGGCAAGGGCCTGATGGAAGCGGCGCGGGTGCTTGGGCTGTCACCGTTGCAAGCGTTCTGGCGTGTCGCCCTGCCCATGGCGCGCCCGGCCATCGGCGCGGGTATCGCCCTGGCGCTGATGGAAACCCTGGCCGATTTCGGCGCGGTGTCGGTGTTCAACTTCGACACCTTCACCACGGCGATCTACAAGACCTGGTACGGCTTCTTCAGCCTGTCCAGCGCGGCGCAGCTGGCCAGCCTGCTGTTGCTGGCGGTCATCCTGGTGTTGTACGGCGAGCGCCGCGCCCGCGGTGCCAGCCGCAGTGGCAATGAACGGCCACGGGGGCAGGCGCTTTACCACCTGCGCGGCGTCAAGGCGTTCGCCGCCAGCGCCTGGTGCCTGCTGGTGTTCGCCTGCGCCTTCGTCATCCCGCTGCTGCAACTGCTGGCGTGGTTCTGGCAGCGAGGTCGGCACGATCTGGACGAACGCTATTTCGGGCTGGTCATGCACACCCTGTATTTGGGTGGCATGGCCGCGTTGATCACGGTCAGCGTGGCCATGCTGCTGGCCTTCGCCCGCCGCCAGGCGCCCACCACGGGGATCCGTGCCGGGGTCGGGCTGGCCAACCTGGGCTACGCGTTGCCCGGCTCGGTGCTTGCCGTGTCGATCATGCTGGCGTTCAGCTACCTGGACAATCAGTTGGTGGTACCGCTGTCGCAGTGGCTGGGCGGGGCGGGCAAGCCGCTGTTGCTGGGCAGCCTGTCGGCGCTGCTGCTGGCCTACCTGGTGCGCTTCATCGCGGTCGCCTACGGGCCGTTGGAAAGCAGCCTGGAGCGCATCCGGCCCTCCTTGCCAGAGGCATCGCGCAGCCTTGGTGTTGGCGGGCCAGGATTGTTTTTCAAGGTGTATCTGCCGTTGCTGGTGCCCGGGGCCCTGAGCGCCGCATTGCTGGTGTTCGTCGACGTGCTCAAGGAAATGCCGGCCACCTTGTTGATGCGCCCGTTCGGCTGGGACACCCTGGCCGTGCGGGTGTTCGAGATGACCAGCGAGGGTGAATGGGCGCGGGCCTCGTTGCCGGCGCTGACCCTGGTGCTGGTCGGTTTGCTGCCGGTGATCGGGCTGATCCGTCGTTCTGCCCATCGTCCGGGGCATCGGCGATAAGGGTGCCAGGGCGCTTCCTTGCGGCTACAATGCGCGGCATTCGCAGCGGCGGTTCCTACAAGAACAGGTGATCAATAAACAATTGCCGCCCGCCGCCGCCTCGCCACGCCCGGAAGGAGAAACCCATGGGACAGCGTACGCCTCTGTATGACCTGCACCTGGCGCTTGGCGCCAAGACGGTCGACTTCGGCGGTTGGGACATGCCCCTGCACTACGGCTCGCAGGTCGAGGAGCACCACCAGGTGCGCAGTGACTGCGGGGTTTTCGATGTCTCGCACATGACCGTCATCGATATCGAAGGCTGTGCCGCCACACCCTGGCTGCAGCACTTGCTCGCCAATGACGTGACGCGCCTGGAAAGCCCCGGCAAGGCACTGTACAGCCCGTTGCTCAATCATGAAGGCGGGGTCATCGACGACCTGATCGCCTACCGCACCGAAGATGGCTACCGCCTGGTGGCCAACGCCGCCACCCGCGACAAGGTGCTGAACTGGCTGCAGGTGCAGAGCGCTGGCTTCAAGGTCAGTTTCACCCCCCGCCCGGAGCTGGCAATCCTCGCGATTCAAGGCCCTCAAGCCCGTGAAAAGGTCGCCGCCCTGGTCAGCGCGCCGCGTGCCGCACTGATCCGCGAACTGCGTCCGTTCGAGGGCTTCATCGAAGGTGACTGGTTCATCGCCCGCACGGGCTACACCGGCGAAGACGGCCTCGAGATCATCCTCCCCGGCGATCAGGCACCAGCCTTCTTCAACGACCTGGTCGGTGCGGGCATCGCCCCCAGTGGCCTGGGTGCCCGAGACACGCTGCGCCTGGAAGCCGGCATGAACCTGTATGGCCAGGACATCGACGAGTCCCACACCCCGCTGACCTCCAATCTTGGCTGGAGCGTCGCCTGGGAGCCGGCTGGCCGCGAGTTCGTCGGCCGTGGCGGCCTGTTGGCGGAAATCGAGCAGGGCGTGAAGGAAAAACTGGTCGGCCTGGTGCTCGAGGAGCGGGGTGTATTGCGCGCCCATCAAGTGGTTCGTGTATCCGGCATTGGCGAAGGGGAGATCACCAGTGGTAGTTTCTCGCCTACGCTGAGCAAATCCATTGCCCTGGCGCGTGTACCCATGGCGACCGGCGACCGCGCCGAAGTGGAAATCCGCGGCAAGTGGTACCCGGTGCGGGTGGTCAAGCCAACCTTCGTGCGCCACGGCAAGATCCTGATCTGAACACTTAACGGCGGGCCGTCCGCTGACCCAATCGAGGAAGACAAGACATGAGCAATATCCCCGCCGACCTGCGTTTTGCCGAAAGCCATGAGTGGGCGCGCCTGGAAGCCGATGGCACTGTGACCGTGGGCATCAGCGACCATGCCCAGGAAGCGTTGGGTGATGTGGTGTTCGTCGAGCTGGCCGAAGTCGGCAAGGTGTTCGCGGCAGGCGACGCGGCAGGCGTGGTCGAGTCGGTCAAGGCCGCTTCGGACATCTACGCGCCGGTGGCTGGCGAAGTGATCGCGGTCAATGAAGAGCTGGCCGACAGCCCGGAGCTGCTGAACGAAGAACCCTACGATGCGTGGATCTTCAAGCTGAAGCCGAGCGACAAGTCCCAGCTGGACAAGCTGCTGGATGCGGCCGGTTACAAGGCTGCGATCGGCGAGTGATCGTGGCTCGCCAGCAAGGCTGGCTCCTACAGAGGATACACGCGTTCATGTAGGTGCCAACCATGCTGGCGAACAGGCTTCACAAGTTTTCCCGCAACATCGCCGATCCCTTCCTAGACTTGTAAGTCTCCAAGAGAACTGGTCCAGGAAGAGATCGTCGCCATGTCCCAGTCGCCATCCCTGAGTCAACTGCAAGAGCCCAACCCTTTCCTGCGTCGTCATCTGGGCCCCGATGGCCCGGAGCAGCAGGCCATGCTCGAGGCACTGGGTGTCGCCAGCCGTGATGAGCTGATCGAGCAGACCGTGCCGCCCGGCATTCGCCTCAACCGCCCCCTCGACCTGCCGCCAGCCCTCGACGAACAGGCCGCGCTCGACAAGCTTGCCGGCTATGCCGCGCAGAATCAGCTGTGGACAAGCCTGATCGGCATGGGTTACCACGCCACCGTCACCCCCACGGTCATCCTGCGCAACGTGCTGGAGAATCCGGGTTGGTACACCGCCTACACCCCGTATCAGCCGGAGATCGCCCAGGGGCGCCTGGAAGCGTTGCTGAATTTCCAGCAGATGGTCATCGACCTGACCGGATTGGCCCTGGCCAACGCATCACTGCTCGACGAGGCCACCGCCGCCGCCGAAGCCATGGCCCTGGCCAAGCGCGTGGCGCGCAGCAAGAGCAACGCCTTCTTCGCCGACGAGCACTGCCATCCACAGACGCTATCGGTGCTCAAGACCCGCGCCGAGGGCTTCGGCTTTGAACTGATCATCGACTCTGTGGATAACCTGGCCAGACACAAGGTATTCGGGGCCTTGCTGCAATACCCGGATACCCACGGCGAAGTGCGCGACCTGCGCCCCCTCATCGACCAGTTGCACGGCCAGCAGGCACTGGCCTGCGTAGCCGCCGACATCCTCAGCCTGGTGGTGCTCACCCCGCCGGGCGAGCTGGGGGCGGACGTGGTGCTCGGTTCGACCCAGCGCTTCGGCGTGCCCATGGGCTATGGTGGGCCCCATGCGGCCTATTTCGCCTGCCGCGACGACTTCAAGCGGGCCATGCCCGGGCGCATCATCGGCGTGTCCCGGGATGCCCGCGGCAACACCGCGCTGCGCATGGCCCTGCAGACCCGCGAGCAACATATCCGCCGCGAGAAGGCCAACTCCAACATCTGCACGGCGCAAGTGCTGTTGGCCAACATTGCCGGCTTCTACGCCGTCTACCATGGTCCCGAGGGCCTGCAACGCATCGCCCAGCGCGTTCATCGATTGACCTTCATCCTCGCCGCCGGGCTCGAGGCCAAGGGCCTCAAGCGGCTGAACCAGCACTTCTTCGACACCCTTACGCTGGACGTCGGCGGCACCCAGGCGGCGATCATCACCAGCGCCGAGGATGCACGCATCAACCTGCGCATCCTCGGGCGTGGGCACCTGGGTGTCAGCCTGGACGAAACCTGTGACGAAGCGACGGTGTACAAGCTGTTCGACATCTTCCTCGGTGTCGACCACGGGCTGGATATCACCGAGCTTGATCAGAAGGCGCTGCCCGAGGGCATCCCCGGTGCCCTGGTACGACGCACGCCGATCCTGCAGCACCCGGTGTTCAACCTGCACCACAGCGAAACCGAGATGCTGCGCTACCTCAAGCAGCTAGAGAACAAGGACCTGGCGCTGAACCAGTCGATGATCCCGCTGGGCTCCTGCACCATGAAGCTCAACGCCACCAGCGAGATGATCCCCATCACCTGGCCGGCGTTTGCCCAACCGCACCCGTTCGCCCCGCTCACCCAGATGCAGGGCTACAAGGCGATGATCGACGAGCTGGAAAGCTGGTTGTGCGCGATCACCGGGTTCGACGCCATCTGCATGCAGCCCAACTCAGGCGCCCAGGGCGAGTATGCCGGGCTGATGGCCATCACCCGTTATCACCGCAGCCGCCACCAGCCCAGGCGCACCCTGTGCCTGATCCCGTCGTCGGCCCACGGCACCAACCCGGCATCGGCGCAGATGGCGGGGATGGAGGTGGTGATCGTCGAGTGCGACGAGCAGGGCAACATCGATTTCGAAGACCTCAAGGCCAAGGCTCACGCGGCCGGTGATCGGCTGTCCTGCCTGATGGTCACCTACCCATCGACCCACGGCGTCTACGAAGAGGGCATCCGCGAGATCTGCGAGGTGGTGCACCAGCATGGCGGCCAGGTGTACATGGACGGTGCCAACCTCAACGCCCAGGTTGGTCTGACGCGGCCCGCCGACATCGGTGCCGACGTGTCGCACATGAACCTGCACAAGACCTTCTGCATCCCCCACGGCGGTGGTGGCCCGGGCATGGGGCCGATCGGCATCCGTGCCCACCTCAAGCCGTTCGTCGCCAGCCACCCGGTGGTGCCGGTGCCCGGCCTGGACCCGAACATGACGGCGGTCAGCGCCGCGCCCTGGGGCAGTGCCAGTATCCTGCCGATCAGCTGGATGTACATCGCCATGATGGGGCGGCAACTGGCCGACGCCAGCGAAGTGGCGATCCTCTCGGCCAACTACCTGGCCAGCCAGCTGCGCGATGCCTTCCCGGTGCTCTACCGTGGGCGCAACGAGCGTGTGGCCCACGAGTGCATCCTTGACCTGCGCCCGCTCAAGGCATTGACCGGCATCAGCGAGGAGGATGTGGCCAAGCGCTTGATGGACTATGGCTTCCATGCGCCGACCATGTCGTTCCCGGTGCCGGGCACGCTGATGGTCGAGCCCACCGAGAGCGAGTCGAAGGCCGAGCTGGATCGATTCGTCGAGGCGATGCTGGCGATCCGCGCGGAAATCGGTGAAGTGCAGGAGGGGAACTGGCCTGCCGAGGACAACCCGCTCAAGCATGCCCCGCATACCCTGGCCGATGTGCTGGCGCCGTGGGATCGGCCCTACAGCATCGAGCAGGGGGTGGCCCCCAGCGCTCACGCGCGCCAGCACAAGTACTGGCCGGCGGTGAACCGGGTCGACAACGTGTATGGGGACAGGAATCTGTTCTGTGCGTGTGTGCCGGTGGAGGCGTATCGCTGAAATGGTGTGTAGGAGCGGCTTCAGCCGCGATGCGGATATCGCGGTGGATGGCACCCGCTTTGCGGGTGATCGCGGCTGAAGCCGCTCCTACAGGGCGAGGGGATTACTCGGCCACGGCGTTCTTGGCCAGGATCGCGTTGGCCAGCTCCATGTCGCTGGCCTGGACGCCTGGGTTGTCCGCTCGCACCTGGCGCATCGCGGCTTCCAGGTACGGCCCGCGGATCGCGCCCTCGCTGGCGACGAAGCTGCCGGCGTCGTCCTGGGCGGCGACGATCAGCTTGTGATCCTTGAACGTCAGGTAGGTCGAGGCGGTGGTGGCGCCGGAGGAAATGACGTTACGCCAGAACGTATCGGCCATGGCGGAGCCAATGGGCAGCGAGAACAGGACAGTGGCTGCGATGGCTGTTTTGAAACGCATGTTGAATCACCTCGGTGGATGAGGGCGGTTGAGATGCCGGTTTGATCCACTGACCCTGCGCCAAGTTCCCGGCCACGCAGGGGATTTCTTGGTTATCCACAGACACGCAATACTTCTTCCTGGCTGGTCAGGCCGCGCTCGATCTTGTCCTGTGCGCAGCGGCGCAGGTCGCGCATGCCGTCGGCCAGGGCTTGCTGGTGCAGCGCGGCAATGTCGGTGGACGGCGTGATCCATTCGCGCAGGCGTGGGCTGACAGACAGCAACTCGAACAGCCCGGTGCGGCCGTGGTAGCCCGTGCCACGGCACTGGCGGCAGGCCTGTATGCCGTGGCATGCCGGGCAAAGGGTGCGTACCAGGCGCTGGGCCAGGACGCCGCTCAAGGTGGCCTTGATCAGGTAGTCGGCGACGCCCAGTTCCAGCAGGCGGGTGATTGCTCCGCAGGCATCGTTGGTGTGCAGCGTCGACAGCACCAGATGGCCGGTCAAAGCGGCCTGCACGGCCACTTGGGCGGTCTCCGGGTCGCGGATCTCGCCGATCATGATGATGTCCGGGTCCTGGCGCAGCAGGGCACGCACGCCATTGGCGAAGCCCAGGTCGAGCGCGGGTTGGACCTGAAGCTGGTTGATCGCCGGCTCCAGGCGTTCGATCGGGTCTTCGATGCTGCACAGGTTTACCTGTGGCGTGGCCAGATGCCTGAGGCTGGCGTAGAGGGTGCTGGTCTTGCCTGACCCGGTGGGGCCGGTCACCAGGAGGATGCCCCGGCGTTGACGCAGCAGCGCTTGCCATTGCTCCAGCATCGGGTCTTCCAGGCCCAGGCTTTCGAGGTTGTCGTGCAACTGCTGCGGATCGAACAGGCGCAGCACCAGCTTTTCACCGAACGGCGTCGGTAACGTGGAAAGACGAAGCTCGGTCTCGGCGCCGCCTGGCAAGCGGCTCTTCAGGCGACCGTCCTGCGGGCGGCGTTTTTCCGCGACGTTCATCCGCCCCAGGTGCTTGAGGCGGCTGACCATGGCCAGGGTGACGTTGGCCGGGAAGCTGTAGACCTGGTGCAGCAGGCCGTCGATGCGCAGACGCAGGCGGCCTTGCTCCCTGCGGGGCTCCAGGTGGATATCGCTGGCCCGTTGTTCGATGGCGTATTGCAGCATCCAGTCGACGATATGCACGATATGGGCATCATCGGCACTGGCCTGGGGCTGGTTGGCGCCCACTTCGAGCAACTGCTCCAGCTCGCCCAGGCCCGGCGAGGGCTGGTCGCCGGCGCCGCGCACGGAGCGGGCCAGGCCGAAGAACGTTGGGCTCAGTTGGTGGATCTGCCTGGGGCTGGCCAGCACGCGGCATACCGTCTTGCCCAGGCTGAGCGCGAGCTCGGCCTCCCATTCACGCAGGTAGGGCTGGGCAGTGGCCACCGTGATGGTGCCGGCATCCACCGCGATGGGCAGTATGCCGTGACGCTGGGCGAAACCAGCGGACATCAGGCTGGCCATCCGGGCCAGGTCGACCTGCAGGGGGTCGATGTGCAGGAACGGCAGGCCAACCTGGTCTGCCAGCCAGCGGCACAGTGTGTTCAGGTCCAGCGGCTGGCCGGGATGCAGCGGGTCGGCCAGGTCGAGCGCGGCGATCAGCTCCAGGGGATGCTCGGTGGGGTACGCCTTGGCTCGTTCGAGCACCTCCAGTGCATCGCCGGCAGCGAGCCGGTGTTCGGCCAGCAGGGCGTCGAGCAGGCGGTTGAGGTCGAGGTCTTGGGTAGTGTTGCTGAGCATGGTGGCGTCCCTGCCGGGTGAACGGTAGCCTGGGCAAGGCTAGCCGGGGACGATCACGGCTGCGCCGGCAAAGGGTTTCGGGATCTTGCGCGGGTCATTCAGCGCGCGACGACCTCGGCCAGCGCTGGCAGGTTTTCCAGGCTGACTTCGCTGACGCAAACCAGGTTTCGCAGCTTTTGCGCGATCACTTCGGCACGGTGCCAGCTCAGGCCGCCGATACCGATCTGCATGTCGAGCAGGTCGTCGCATTGGCTGACCTGCACGCTGTGCGGGGTGAGGAACTGCAGGGCGAACAGGTTGAGCACGCGGCACAGGCTGTCTGGCTCGGCTTCGGCCTGCAAGTGGTAGCGCACGGTGCTGTGGGCGGCGTTGGCGGCCCAGGCGTCGGCGCGAGGGGAGGTGAGGGGGCGTTCGAGTACGTTCATGCCGGGTCTCCGCGGAAAGTAGGGAAATTCTTGCACGGGGGACGGGGCATTTTTTCGCTATGATTTATTCGATTTGCCGCTTGGTCGAATAATTCAATTTCATGTTTAGCTGAATCAGGAATCAATTATGCAAAGCGAGCTGGACGCCTATGACCGACGCATTCTCGAATTGCTGCAGGAGGATGCTTCGCTATCCAGTGCGCAGATTGCCGAGCGCGTCGGGTTGTCGCAATCGCCTTGCTGGCGGCGGATCCAGCGCTTGAAGGAAGAGGGTGTGATCCGTGGCCAGGTGACCCTGCTGGACCGCAAGAAGGTAGGGTTGAACACGCAGATCTTCGCCGAGGTGAAGCTCAATGCCCATGGCCGCTCTAACTTCGCCGAATTCACCGAAGCGATCCGTGGGTTTCCCGAAGTGCTGGAGTGCTACGTGCTGATGGGGGCAGTGGATTTTCTGCTGCGGATCGTCACGTCGGATATCGAGGCGTACGAGCGGTTCTTCTTCGAGAAGTTGTCGAACGTGCCGGGGATCCAGGAGGTGAATTCGATCGTGGCGCTGTCGGAGATCAAGAGCACCACCAGCTTGCCGCTGGGGCGCTGAGGTGCGGTTCGCCGGCAAGCCGGCTCCTACGGATGGTGTAGGAGCCGGCTTGCCGGCGAAGGGGCCTCAGGCCTTGAGCAAGTACTTCCAGGCGCGATTCTGCTCGATGGCGCGGGCCTGCTCGACACGGGCCTCCAGCAGTTCGTCCTTGTGCTCGTCCAGCAACGGCTGTTCGGCCAGTTGGTGCAGCTTGTTCAGCTCACCGTAGAGGCGGTCCAGCTGCGGCAGGTCCAGCACCTGACGCGCATGGTGCAGCCAGGCCTGCACGCACTCGATGCGCGGCAGTTGTTCGGCCAGGTCTTCCGGGCGCTGCACGTACAGCGGCAGCTTCAGCGCCCGGGCTTCCTCGCCCAGTTGGTGTTGCAGCCAGCTGGCCAGCTGGGCCTTGCCCTGGCGTTCGCCACGGCCCTTGCGCTCGGCGGTCCAGGCACGGGCGTTCAGCCAATTGGCGGTCTCCAGGGAGAACTGGCCCCAACGCACATCTTCAAGCTCTTCGGCGAATTGCTCGGGCGCGGCGCGGCGAATGTCTTCGTCGTCGTTGCCGGCCTGTACCAGTGGGCGCCAGTCTTCCAGCAGCGCGTCGAGGCTGCTGCGCAGGGCGCGGGTGGTCGGGCGCGGCGCGGCTTGGCCGAGGCTGCCGGTGAGCGCGCGCAGTTCGGCCAGGCAGCGGACCCAGTCCTGCAGCAGGCGCCAGTGGCCGTTGTGGCGGAATTGCTCGGCCAGGCGCTGGCTGCTGCCCAACAGTTGCCAGGCCAGGGCGGTGTAGGCGTCGTCCAGGGGGGTCTCGGCGTCCAGTTCGGTGTGCGGCAGATCCAGCTCGTAGCTGTCCGGGTCGAGCAGGCGGTAGCCGCGTTCGGCCTTGCTGATGTCGCAGGGCATCAGCGGCAGCGCGGCGGCCAGCTCGGCGGCCAGTTCCAGCAGCGCTTGCGGCGCGCCTTCACGCAGCTCCAGCTCCAGCTCGCAGATTTCTTCCTTGCGTTTGCCGGCGATCACGAAGCCTCGGTCCAGCGCGGCCTCGATCACCACCTTGGCCTTGCCACGGCCCCAGGCGATTTCAGCGTACTCGCGGGTGAAGTCGGTGGTGAACAACGGTTTGATGGTCTTCTTGTCGAGGTTGGCCAGTTGCTCGGGCCAGCAGGTGGCGTCGAGCTTCTTCAGGTCGAGCTTGACCTTGTCCAGGTGCCACTCGTATTCGTTGCGCTCGGACAGGCCGGCCACGCTCTGGCCACGGCACTTGAGGGTCTGGATGATGACCTCGCCGTCGCGGCGCAGGCGCAGGGCGACGCGGGCGGCGGAGAGCTCGCGCTGCGGGGTGTCGAAGTACTGGTTGAGCAGCTCGCGGGTCTGCCAGCCGGACTTGTTGCGCTTCTTCAGCAGCGGGTGCTCGCGCAGGGCGTCAAGGGTCTCGCGGCTGGCGCGGAGTTTGAGTTCGGTTTCTTTGTGCATCGCGGGCTCGGGAAGGGGGCGTGGTTGGCGAGCAGTCTACAGGAGTCGGCTGTGGCCTGCCGGATTTGGGGGCGCTTTGCGGCCCATCGCGGGTAAACCCGCTCCCACAGGCAATCGCTTGCTCTGCGCAGGGATGGCATTGTTATGATGAGCTTCGATGCCGTCGAGGAGTCCGCGCATGCCGTTGCCGTCGCTGAAAGACCAGTTCGCCGCCCTGATCGCCGCCCCCTCGGTCAGTTGCACCCAGCCTGCGCTGGACCAGTCCAACCGCCCGGTCATCGACCTGCTGGCCGGTTGGCTGGGCGACCTTGGCTTCACCTGCGAGATTCAGCAAGTCAGCCCCGGCAAGTTCAACCTGCTGGCCAGCCGTGGCACCGGCCCGGGCGGCCTGGTGCTGGCCGGGCACAGCGACACCGTGCCCTACGACCCTCAGCTGTGGAGCAGCGACCCGCTCAAGCTGACCGAGGTCGATGGCCGCTGGGTGGGGCTGGGCAGTTGCGACATGAAAGGCTTCTTCGCCCTGGTCATCGATGCCGTGATCCCGCTGCTCGAACACGACTTCAAGCAACCGCTGCTGATCCTCGCCACCTGTGACGAGGAAAGCTCCATGTCCGGTGCCCGGGCCCTGGCCGAAGCCGGCCAGCCGCTCGGGCGGGCGGCGGTGATCGGCGAGCCGACCGGGCTCAAGCCGATCCGCATGCACAAAGGCATCCTGATGGACCGCATCGACATACTTGGGCGCAGTGGCCACTCGTCGGATCCGAGTCTGGGCCGCAGCGCCATGGAAGCGATGCATGCGGTGATGGGCGAGCTGATGGACCTGCGTCGCGGTTGGCAGGAGAAATACCGCAACCCGCAGTTCAGCGTGCCCACCCCCACCCTGAACTTCGGTTGCATCCACGGTGGCGACAACCCCAACCGCATCTGTGGCCAGTGCGCCCTGGAGTTCGACCTGCGCCCGCTGCCGGGCATGGATGTGGAGCCGCTGCGCGCCGCCATTCGCGCCAAGCTGGAACCGTTGGCGGAGCGTCACGAAGTCCGTATCGACTACGCGCCGCTGTTCCCCGAAGTGCCGCCGTTCGAGCAGGCCGCCGACAGCGAGCTGGTGCTGTTGGCCGAGCGCCTGACCGGCCATCGTGCCGAAGCGGTGGCCTTTGGCACCGAAGCGCCTTATCTTCAGCAGCTCGGTTGCCAGACCATCGTGCTCGGCCCAGGCGACATCGCCTGTGCCCACCAACCTGGCGAGTACCTTGAAATGTCACGTATCGAGCCTACCGTGCGTCTATTGCGTGACCTGATCCGGCACTATTGCCTGAGCTAAACGTCCATTGAGCTGATTCGTTCCTGCCTAGAGGAGACCGCGCGTGACCGCAAGCCTGTTCCGACGATGACTTTCGAACGTTGTGCGCCTTTTCGTTCTCCGTTCACTTATCCACAGGCCTTGTCATGCCCGATTACGTCAACTGGCTGCGCCATGCTTCCCCCTACATCAACGCCCACCGCGACTGCACCTTCGTGGTCATGCTTCCGGGGGACGGTGTTGAACACCCTAACTTCGGCAATATCGTCCACGACCTGGTGCTGCTGCACAGCCTTGGCGTGCGCCTGGTGCTGGTGCACGGCTCGCGCCCGCAGATCGAAAGCCGCCTGGCTGCTCGCGGCCTGACCCCGCATTACCACCGCGGCATGCGCATCACTGACGCGGCAACCCTGGACTGCGTGATCGATGCGGTCGGCGCCCTGCGCCTGGCCATCGAGGCACGTCTGTCGATGGACATGGCGGCCTCGCCGATGCAGGGCTCGCGCTTGCGCGTGGCCTCCGGCAACCTGGTCACTGCGCGGCCGATCGGTGTACTGGAAGGGGTCGATTACCACCATACCGGCGAAGTGCGCCGGGTCGACCGTAAAGGTATCAACCGCCTACTCGACGAGCGCTCCATCGTGCTGCTGTCGCCGCTGGGCTATTCACCAACCGGTGAAATCTTCAACCTGGCCTGCGAAGACGTCGCCACCCGCGCCGCCATCGAGCTGGGGGCTGACAAGTTGCTGCTGTTCGGTGCCGAGCCCGGGTTGCTGGACGAGCAAGGCCAGTTGGTGCGTGAACTGCGTCCGCAACAGATCGCGCCGCACCTCAAACGCCTGGGCAGCGATTACCAGGCTGAATTGCTCGATGCCGCCGCCGAGGCCTGCAAGGGGGGCGTGGCGCGCAGCCATATCGTCAGTTATGCCGAAGATGGCGCGCTGCTGACCGAGCTGTTCACCCGTGGCGGTGGCGGCACGCTGGTGTCCCAGGAACAGTTCGAGGTGGTGCGCGAGGCAACCATCGACGATGTCGGTGGCTTGCTGGACCTGATCAGCCCGCTGGAAGAGCAGGGCATCCTGGTGCGCCGTTCGCGCGAAGTGTTGGAGCGGGAGATCGAACAGTTCAGCGTGGTCGAGCGCGAAGGCATGATCATCGCCTGCGCGGCGCTTTACCCGATTGCCGATTCCGAGGCCGGGGAGCTGGCGTGCCTGGCGGTGAACCCGGAATACCGGCATGGCGGGCGTGGCGATGAGCTGCTTGAGCGCATCGAGACGCGGGCGCGGGCGTTGGGGCTGAGCACTTTGTTCGTGCTGACGACCCGCACCGCGCACTGGTTCCGCGAGCGTGGCTTCTCGCCCAGCGAGGTGGAGCGGCTGCCGGCGGCGCGGGCTTCGCTGTACAACTACCAGCGCAATTCGAAGATATTCGAGAAGCCGTTGTAAGCCTGTACCGGCCCTTTCGCGGGTAAACCCGCTCCCACAGGAGCTCAGCAAGGCCTGTGGGGGCGGGTTTGCCCGCGAAGCAGGCGGCGCGGTCCACAACGAAAAACGCCGCCCCTAGGGGCGGCGTTTTTCGTTCACACGGTATGCAGGTACCAGTTGTACTCGAGGTCGGAGATCGAGTGCTCGAACTCCTCCAGCTCGCTTTCCTTGCACGCGACGAAGATGTCGATGTACTTCGGATCGATGTACTTGTTGAGGATTTCGCTGTCGTCCAGCTCGCGCAGGGCATCACGCAGGTTGTTCGGCAGGCTCTGCTCCAGCTGCTCGTACGAGTTGCCTTCGATCGGTTCACCCGGCTCGATCTTGTTGGTCAGGCCGTGGTGCACGCCGGCCAGCACGGCCGCCATCATCAGGTACGGATTGGCGTCGGCGCCGGCCACGCGGTGCTCGATGCGCACGGCATCCGGCGAACCGGTCGGGACGCGCAGGGCGACGGTGCGGTTGTCCAGGCCCCAGCTCGGTGCGTTTGGTACGTAGAACTGCGCGCCGAACCGGCGGTACGAGTTGACGTTCGGGCAGAGGAACGCCATCGAAGCGGGCAGGGTCTCGAGCACACCGCCGACAGCGTGACGTAGCGCGGCGTTCTGCTCGGGATCCTCGCTGGTGAAGATGTTGTTGCCATCTTTGTCCAGCACGGAGATGTGTACATGCAGGCCGTTGCCTGCCTGGCCCGGGTAGGGCTTGGCCATGAACGTGGTGTCCATTTCATGGTCGTAGGCGATGTTCTTGATCAGGCGCTTGAGCAGTACCGCGTAGTCACAGGCCTTGAGCGGATCAGGTACGTGGTGCAGGTTGACTTCGAACTGCGCCGGGGCGCTTTCCTTGACGATGGCGTCGGCGGGGATGCCTTGTTCCTTCGCGCCTTCGAGGATGTCCTGCAGGCAGTCGGCGTATTCGTCGAGGTCGTCGATCAGGTACACCTGGGTCGACTGCGGGCGCTTGCCCGAGATGGGGGAGCGCGGCGGCTGTGGACGGCCGTTCACGTTCTCCTGGTCGATCAGGTAGAACTCCAGCTCGAACGCGGCGCAGATGGTCAGGCCCATCTCGGTGAACTTGCTCACCACCTGGCGCAGCACTTCGCGCGGGTCGGCGAAGAACGGCTCGCCTTCGATTTCGTGCATGGTCATCAGCAGCTGCGCGGTCGGGCGCTTCTGCCAGGGTTCGTTGGAGAGGGTGCCGGGGATGGGGTAGCAGATGCGGTCGGCATCGCCGATGTCCAGCCCGAGGCCGGTGCTTTCGACGGTCGAACCGTTGATATCCAGGGCGAAGAGGGAGGCGGGCAGGTTGATGCCTTTCTCGTAAACCTTGTGGAGGCTGGTGCGCTCGATGCGCTTGCCACGCACCACACCATTCATATCTGCAATCAGAAGGTCAACGTAGAGAACCTCAGGATGTTCCTTAAGGAACGCGTTCGCTTCGTTAAGCTGAACGGCACGCGGGGGTACCGACATGATGCAACACCTTTTTTGTTAAAAATATCAATCAAGGGGGGCTTGCAACCCCAGTCAATCGGAAAGACCAGGTGAAGTCAAGCCAACCCCATGATGCCCTTAAATGGCACATCTACGGCAGATTTGCTGCATATCAGGGCGTGCCATTATCCGCTATTTTCGTCCTGAAGGGTTATCCCGAGCGGGGCGTGTTTTATTTTTTACGGAGTGGTTGTGAAAAAAAATGAACGAGGATAAGCTCGGTCACAACCCAGAACACAATAATACGAGGGTCACATGGTCCGCCTGTCGAGACCTGTCAGCGCCGCATGCACGGTGCGTTCAGGCACATCTCCCGGTTACCGTCCGATCATTGCGCGGCTGCATCAATGGGCTGTCGCACTGGCCGCAATAATTGACGGTTCGCACAAAAAAACCATACCTCGTAACGTTTTACCGCACGTCTTCCTTTCTATCTGCCCTTCGCTTCCATCGTGGACACGCTCTTATGCAGTGTATCCACTGCCATCCTGCGCGGGGGTTTTTGCTTTAGCCATGCACAGCATCCAGAATCAAGGCGCGGGCCTGTCCAGGCCCCTCGGCGCCGTGCGCGCCGACTTTGACCGACGCCAGGCGTCAGTGGCGGCCGGCATCCATCGTCCGGGCCACATTACCTCCTGAGGTATTTATGAGTAACAACCTCGACCAGCTCACCGATTGGTTGAAAGAGCACAAGATCACCGAAGTGGAATGCCTGATCAGCGACCTGACCGGCATCACCCGCGGCAAGATCTCGCCGACCAACAAGTTCATCGCCGAGAAGGGCATGCGCCTGCCCGAAAGCGTGCTGCTGCAGACCGTGACCGGCGACTACGTCGACGACGACATCTATTACGACCTGCTCGACCCGGCCGACATCGACATGATCTGCCGCCCCGACGAGAAGGCGGTGTTCCTGGTGCCATGGGCCATCGAACCGACCGCCCAGGTGATCCACGACACCTACGACAAGAAAGGCAACCCGGTCGAGCTGTCGCCGCGCAACGTCCTCAAGCGCGTCCTCAAGCTTTACTCCGACAAGGGCTGGCAGCCGATCGTCGCGCCGGAGATGGAGTTCTACCTGACCAAGCGCAGCGAAGACCCGGACTTCCCGCTGCAGCCGCCCGTGGGCCGCTCCGGCCGCCCGGAAACCGGCCGCCAGTCGTTCTCCATCGAAGCCGCCAACGAGTTCGACCCGCTTTTCGAAGATGTCTACGACTGGTGCGAACTGCAGCAACTGGACCTCGACACGCTGATCCACGAAGACGGCACGGCGCAGATGGAGATCAACTTCCGTCACGGCGACGCGCTGCACCTGGCCGACCAGATCCTGGTGTTCAAGCGCACCATGCGCGAGGCGGCGCTCAAGCACAACGTGGCCGCCACCTTCATGGCCAAGCCCATGACCGGCGAGCCGGGCAGCGCCATGCACCTGCACCAGAGCGTGGTCGACGTGGCCACCGGCAAGAACATCTTCTCCAACCCCGACGGCAGCATGAGCGAGCTGTTCCTGCACCACATCGGCGGCTTGCAGAAATTCATCCCCGAGGCGTTGCCGCTGTTCGCGCCCAACGTCAACTCGTTCCGCCGCTTCCTGCCCGACACCTCGGCGCCGGTGAACGTCGAGTGGGGCGAGGAGAACCGTACCGTGGGCCTGCGCGTGCCGGATGCCGGCCCGCAGAACCGTCGTGTCGAGAACCGCCTGCCGGGCGCCGACGCCAACCCGTACCTGGCCATCGCCGCCAGCCTGCTGTGCGGCTACATCGGCATGGTCGAAGGCATCGAGGCCAGCGCGCCGGTGCAGGGCCGTGGCTACGAGCGCCGCAACCTGCGCCTGCCGCTGACCATCGAGGACGCCCTCGAGCGCATGGAGAACAGCCGTGCGCTGGTGCAGTACCTGGGCAAGAAATTCATCACCGGCTACGTCGCCACCAAACGCGCCGAGCATGAGAACTTCAAGCGTGTCATCAGCTCCTGGGAGCGTGAGTTCCTGCTGTTTGCTGTGTGATCAACCCTGAGGCCGCCTGGGGGCGGCCACCGGACCATGGAGAACCACATGAGCGTCAACAACCCGCAAACCCGTGAATGGCAGACCCTGAGCGGCGAGCACCACCTTGCACCTTTCAGCGACTACAAGCAGCTGAAGGAGAAGGGGCCGCGCATCATCACCAAGGCGCAGGGCGTGCATTTGTGGGACAGCGAGGGGCACAAGATCCTCGACGGCATGGCCGGCCTGTGGTGCGTGGCGGTCGGTTACGGCCGTGAAGAGCTGGTGCAGGCGGCAGAGAAGCAGATGCGCGAACTGCCGTACTACAACCTGTTCTTCCAGACCGCCCACCCGCCAGCCCTGGAGCTGGCCAAGGCGATCACCGACGTGGCGCCCGAGGGCATGACCCATGTGTTCTTCACCGGCTCCGGCTCCGAAGGCAACGACACCGTGCTGCGCATGGTCCGCCACTACTGGGCGCTCAAGGGCAAGCCGCACAAGCAGACCATCATCGGCCGTATCAACGGCTACCACGGCTCCACCGTCGCCGGCGCCAGCCTTGGCGGCATGAGCGGCATGCACGAGCAGGGCGGCCTGCCGATCCCGGGCATCGTGCATATCCCGCAGCCTTACTGGTTCGGTGAAGGGGGTGACATGACCCCGGACGCGTTCGGCGTGTGGGCCGCTGAACAACTGGAGAAGAAGATTCTCGAAGTCGGCGAGGACAACGTTGCCGCCTTCATCGCCGAGCCGATCCAGGGCGCGGGCGGGGTGATCATTCCGCCGGACACCTACTGGCCGAAGGTCAAGGAGATCCTCGCCAAGTACGACATCCTGTTCGTCGCCGACGAAGTGATCTGCGGTTTCGGCCGCACCGGTGAGTGGTTCGGCTCCGATTACTACGACCTCAAGCCTGACCTGATGACCATCGCCAAGGGCCTGACTTCCGGCTACATCCCCATGGGCGGTGTGATCGTGCGTGACAGCGTGGCCCAGGTACTCAGCGAAGGCGGCGATTTCAACCACGGCTTCACCTACTCCGGGCACCCGGTGGCGGCGGCGGTGGGCCTGGAAAACCTGCGCATTTTGCGTGACGAGAAGATCGTCGAGCGTGCCCGCACTGAAACGGCACCGTATTTGCAAAAACGTCTGCGTGAGCTGCAGGACCACCCGCTGGTGGGCGAGGTTCGCGGCCTGGGCCTGCTGGGGGCGATCGAACTGGTCAAGGACAAGGCTACCCGCAGCCGTTACGAAGGCAAGGGCGTGGGCATGATCTGCCGCACCCACTGCTTCGAGAACGGCCTGGTTATGCGCGCGGTGGGCGACACCATGATCATCGCGCCGCCCCTGGTGATCAGCCGCGACGAGATCGACGAACTGGTGGAAAAGGCGCGCAAGTGCCTGGATTTGACGTACGAAGCGATCAAGTGACGGTCTGCTAGGCTGGCGAGGTGACATTAAGTCGTTGCAAGGCCCTGCTTCGGTTGAAACAGCGCCTTGTAACTTGCCAGACTAACGGCTGTTTCAGTCGCCCAGCGCGTGTCCCGTGGTACCTGGCTGCTGAACAGATGGCTTGATAATAAATTCTGGAGCATTACGCATGAAGAAATTGGGCAAGACGCTGCTGGCCGCCGCCCTGATGGGTGCCATGGCGACCGCTGTTCAGGCTGACGACAAGGTGCTGCACGTCTACAACTGGTCGGACTACATCGCCCCGGACACCGTGGCCAACTTCGAGAAGCAGACCGGCATCAAGGTGGTCTACGACGTCTTCGACAGCAACGAGACCCTCGAAGCCAAGCTGCTGGCGGGCAAGTCGGGCTACGACATCGTCGTGCCATCGAACAACTTCCTGGCCAAGCAGATCAAGGCCGGCGTCTATCAAGAGCTGGACCGCTCCAAGCTGCCCAACTGGAAGAACCTCGACCCGGCACTGCTCAAGGCCGTGGGCGACGCCAGCGACCCGGGCAACAAGTTCGCCTTCCCGTACATGTGGGGCTCGATCGGCATCGGCTACAACCCGGAGAAGGTCAAGGCCGCGCTGGGCGTGGACAAGATCGACTCGTGGGACGCCGTGTTCAAGCCTGAGAACATCGCCAAGCTCAAGAGCTGCGGCGTGAGCTTCCTCGATGCCCCGACCGAGATGATCCCGGCCGCGCTGCACTACCTGGGCCTGCCGAGCGACAGCACCAAGAAGGAAGACCTGAAGGCCGCGGAAGACCTGTTCCTGAAGATCCGTCCTTCGATCACCTACTTCCATTCCTCCAAGTACATCTCGGACCTGGCCAACGGCAACATCTGCGTGGCCGTGGGTTACTCGGGTGACCTGGAGCAGTCCAAGGCCCGTGCCCACGAGGCCGGCGACAAGGTCAAGCTGAGCTACACCATTCCGAAGGAAGGTGCTGGCACCTTCTACGACATGGTCGCCATTCCGAAGGACGCCGAGAACGTCGAGGCCGCCTACAAGTTCATGGACTTCCTGCTGCAACCGGAAGTGATGGCCGGCATCACCAATGCCGTGCGCTTCCCGAACGGCAACAAGGCCGCCACCCCGCTGGTGGACAAAGAAATCACCAGCGATCCGGCGATCTACCCGTCCGATGAAGTGAAGGCCAAGCTGTACGCCATCAAGGCACCGGAGAAGACCGCCCAGCGCGAGATCACCCGCAGCTGGACCAAGATCAAGTCGGGCAAGTAAGCCTGATGCAAGGCCCTCTGGGCCGGGGTTTCCCGGCCCGGAGGCAGGTTAAGGCAAATAAGTTTGCGGCATCCACGCCGTGAAGGTAAGTTGCGCGCCGGTTTTGCGTGTGCGGCCGAGTTTTTCCGCCACTTGAGGCACTGATTGTGAGGACCACCCACTTGTCCATTTCTGTATTTCGCAAGGCCTTGATGGCTGGAGCGGGTCTGACGCTGGCATGCAGCGTCCAAGCGGCGCCCACGGTGCACATCTACAACTGGTCCGACTATGTCGGCCCCAATACGCTTGCCGAGTTCCAGAAGGAAACCGGCATCACCCCGAAATACGACGTCTTCGACAGCAACGAGACGCTGGAAGGCAAGTTGCTGGCCGGGCGTACCGGCTACGACGTGGTCGTGCCGTCCAACCATTTCCTCGGCAAGCAGATCAAGGCGGGCGCGTTCCAGAAGCTCGACCGTGACCTGCTGCCCAACTACGCGAACCTCGACCCGGCACTGATGAAGCGCCTGGAGAAGAACGACCCGGGCAACCAGTACGCCGTCCCCTACCTGTGGGGCACCAATGGTGTCGGCTACAACGTCGAGAAGGTCAAGGCGACGCTGGGTACCGACAAGATCGACTCCTGGGCGGTGCTGTTCGAACCCGAGAACATGAAGAAGCTCGCCAAGTGCGGCGTGGCCTTCCTCGATTCGGCCGACGAGATGCTTCCGGCCGTGCTCAACTACATGGGGCTGGACCCCAA
Organism: Pseudomonas entomophila; assembly: GCF_018417595.1. Lineage (NCBI taxonomy): Bacteria > Pseudomonadati > Pseudomonadota > Gammaproteobacteria > Pseudomonadales > Pseudomonadaceae > Pseudomonas > Pseudomonas entomophila. The sequence goes on along the minus strand of NZ_CP070982.1, from coordinate 5,692,054 downwards.
CAGCAGCAACCCGAAGGACTACCAGAAGGCGGAAGAGAAACTGCTGGCCGTGCGCCCGTACGTGACTTACTTCCACTCCTCGAAATACATCACCGATCTCGCCAACGGCGATATCTGCGTGGCCGCCGGCTTCTCCGGCGACGTGTTCCAGGCCAAGGCCCGCGCTGAGGAAGCGAAGAAGGGCGTGAAACTGGCCTACGCCATCCCGAAGGAAGGCGGCAACCTCTGGTTCGATGTGCTGGCGATTCCCAAGGATGCCAGCAACGTCAAGGAGGCCCATGCCTTCATCAACTATTTGCTGAAACCTGAGGTAATCGCCCAGGTCAGTGATTACGTCGGTTACGCCAACCCGAACCCCAAGGCTGGCGACCTGATGGACCAGGCCGTGAGGACTGACGCCGCGGTTTACCCACCGCAGGAAGTGCTGGACAAGATGTTCGTCAATTCTGAGTTGCCACCCAAGGTGCAACGTTTGATGACCCGCAGCTGGACCAAGGTCAAGTCGGGCAAGTAACAATCCAGGCCCGCCAGCGCAGCGGCGGGCACATAAATCTTGTTGGGAGTTTCACTCATGGCAGTTGCCTCCGGTGCCTATAAGAAAGCCCTCGAGGGTGGCCAGCAACCCAAGCAGGTGCTGGTCAAGATCGACCGGGTCACGAAAAAGTTCGACGAAACGGTAGCCGTGGACGATGTGTCCCTGGAAATCCGCAAGGGCGAGATCTTCGCCCTGCTGGGCGGCTCCGGTTCCGGCAAGTCCACCTTGCTGCGCATGCTGGCCGGCTTCGAGCGTCCGACCGAAGGGCGGATCTTCCTCGATGGCGTCGACATCACCGACATGCCGCCCTACGAGCGGCCGATCAACATGATGTTCCAGTCCTACGCGCTGTTCCCGCACATGACCGTGGCGCAGAACATCGCCTTCGGCCTGCAGCAGGACAAGATGCCCAAGGCCGAGATCGACGCCCGCGTGGCCGAGATGCTCAAGCTGGTGCACATGACCCAGTACGCCAAGCGCAAGCCGCACCAGCTGTCCGGTGGCCAGCGTCAACGCGTGGCCCTGGCCCGTTCGCTGGCCAAGCGCCCCAAGCTGCTGCTGCTCGACGAACCCATGGGCGCGCTGGACAAGAAGCTGCGTTCGCAGATGCAACTGGAGCTGGTGGAGATCATCGAGCGCGTGGGCGTGACCTGCGTGATGGTGACCCACGACCAGGAAGAGGCCATGACCATGGCCCAGCGCATCGCCATCATGCACCTGGGCTGGATCGCCCAGATCGGCAGCCCGATCGACGTCTACGAGACCCCGACCAGCCGCCTGGTCTGCGAGTTCATCGGCAACGTCAACCTGTTCGACGGTGAAGTGGTCGACGACGCCGAAGGCCACGCGATCATTGCCAGCCCGGAACTGGAGCGCAAGATCTACGTCGGTCACGGCATTACCACCTCGGTCGAAGACAAGCACATCACCTACGCCCTGCGCCCGGAGAAGCTGCTGGTCACCACCGAGCAACCAACCTGCGAGCACAACTGGTCGCGCGGCAAGGTCCACGACATCGCCTACCTCGGTGGCCACTCGGTGTTCTACGTCGAGCTGCCCAGCGGCAAGATCGTCCAGTCGTTCGTCGCCAACGCCGAGCGCCAGGGCACTCGCCCGACCTGGGATGACGAAGTCTACGTGTGGTGGGAAGACGACAGCGGCGTGGTACTGCGCTCATGAAACCACGAAAGCTCAAACGAGCCCTCCAGCGCTTGATCCCCGAAGGGCGGCACATGGTGATCGGCGTGCCGTTCATCTGGCTGTTCCTGTTCTTCATGCTGCCATTCTTCATCGTGTTGAAGATCAGCTTTGCCGAAGCCGACGTGGCGATCCCGCCGTACACCGAGATCTACACCTATCTCGAAGGCAAGGTCCAGTTGGTGCTGAACCTGGCCAACTACGGCCTGCTCACCGAGGATGAGCTGTACATCTCGGCCTACCTCGGGTCGTTGAAGGTCGCCCTGTTCAGCACCTTGCTGTGCCTGCTGATCGGCTACCCGATGGCCTACGCCATCTCCAAGGCCAACAAGGAGTCGCAGACCGTCCTGCTGCTGCTGATCATGATGCCGACCTGGACCGCGATCCTGATCCGCGTCTATGCCTGGATGGGCATCCTCAGCAACAACGGGCTGCTCAACAGCTTCCTGCTGTGGCTGGGGCTGATCGACCAGCCGTTGCAGATCCTCAACACCAACCTGGCGGTGTATATCGGTGTGGTCTATTCGTACCTGCCGTTCATGATCCTGCCGCTGTACGCCAACCTGGTGAAGCACGACCCGAGCCTGCTCGAGGCCGCATCCGACCTGGGTTCGAGCACCTTCAACAGCTTCTGGAAGATCACCGTGCCGCTGTCGAAGAACGGCATCATCGCCGGCTGCATGCTGGTGTTCATCCCGGTGGTGGGCGAGTTCGTCATCCCTGAACTGCTCGGCGGCCCGGAAACCCTGATGATCGGTAAAGTGCTGTGGCAGGAATTCTTCAACAACCGTGACTGGCCGGTGGCGTCCGCGCTGGCGGTGGTGATGCTGGCGATCCTGATCGTGCCGATCCTGCTGTTCAACCGTAGCCAGGCCAAAGAGATGGAGGGCCGCGCATGAAACGCTTCAGTTTCTCCAAGCTGATGCTGGTGCTCGGCTTGCTGTTCATCTACCTGCCGATGCTGATCCTGGTGATCTACTCGTTCAACGCCTCCAAGCTGGTGACGGTATGGGGCGGCTGGTCGGTGAAGTGGTATGTCGGCCTGCTCGACAACACCCAGCTGATGGGTTCGGTGATGCGCTCGCTGGAGATCGCCTGCTACACGGCGGTCGCCGCGGTGGCGCTGGGCACCCTGGCGGCCTTCGTGCTGACCCGGGTCACCCGCTTCAAGGGCCGTACCCTGTTCGGTGGCCTGGTCACCGCGCCGCTGGTGATGCCCGAAGTGATCACCGGTCTGTCGCTGTTGCTGCTGTTCGTGGCCATGGCGCAGATGATCGGCTGGCCCCAGGAGCGTGGCATCGTCACCATCTGGATCGCCCACACCACGTTCTGCGCCGCCTATGTGGCGGTGGTGGTGTCGGCGCGCCTGCGCGAACTTGACCTGTCCATCGAAGAAGCAGCCATGGACCTGGGCGCCAAGCCGTGGAAGGTGTTCTTCCTGATCACCATCCCGATGATCGCGCCGTCGCTGGCGGCGGGCGGCATGATGTCGTTCGCCCTGTCGCTGGACGACCTGGTGCTGGCCAGCTTCGTGTCGGGCCCGGGCTCGACCACGCTGCCGATGGAAGTGTTCTCGGCCGTGCGCTTGGGCGTGAAGCCGGAGATCAACGCCGTGGCCAGCCTGATCCTGTTGTCGGTGTCGCTGGTGACCTTCCTGGTCTGGTACTTCAGCCGTCAAGCTGAAGAACGCCGCCGCCGGGCGATCCAGCAGGCCATCGAGGAGGGCGCCGCGGCGAACGTCTCGCAGCCGCAGGTCCGTCGTCCGGCCCAGGCCACCGCGCAGGCCTGACCACTTCGCGGGCAAGCCCGCTCTCACAGGTCCTGTGTGCACCACGGCCCCTGTGGGAGCGGTTTACCCGCGAATGCTCCCCCACCGAATCAAAGCCAGACCGCGTCCCAATGCGGGTACTCCATGACACTGGCCCGCGAAGAGGCCAGTCCAGCCACCGCAAATTCCAGCCCAGTACCGTTTTCCAATCCCTGATCTACGCTAACAGTCGCATCCCACGAATCATCTGCGCGCAAGCAAGGAGCCCGAATGACGTTGACACGTCCATCGTCGGTCGTTTGCCTGGGGCTGCTGTTCATGCTTACGGGTTGTGGCAAGGAGCAAGCCGGGCCGGTATTGCCCAGGGTGGCGGTGCAGCAGGTGCAGCCCACCGATTTCGCCGCCAGGGTCACCTTGACCGGCGATGTGCAGGCGCGGGTGCAGACCGACCTGTCGTTCCGCGTGGGCGGCAAGATCATCGCGCGCAGCGTCGATGTCGGCGACCACGTCAAGGCCAATCAGGTGCTGGCGCGGCTGGACCCGAAGGATCTGCAGAATACGGTCGATTCCGCCAAGGCTGAAGTATTCGCCGAACAGGCCCGGGTCACCCAGACCAGCGCCGCGTTCGTGCGCCAGCAGAAGCTCCTGCCCAAGGGCTACACCAGCCAGAGCGAATACGATTCCGCCGAAGCCGCCCTGCGCAGCAGCCAGAGCGCGCTCAAGGCCGCCCAGGCGCAACTGGCCAACGCCAACGAGCAGTTGAGCTACACGGCGCTGGTGTCCGAAGCCGACGGGGTGATCACCGCGCGCCAGGCCGAAGTCGGCCAGGTGGTGCAGGCGACCATGCCGATCTTCAGCCTGGCCGTCGATGGCGACCGCGACGCGGTGTTCAATGTCTACGAATCATTGCTGGTGAAAGCGCCCAGCGACGAGGGCGTCGTCGTCAGCCTGCTGGACAACCCGGCGATCAAGGCCGAAGGGCGGGTCCGCGAGATCACTCCGACGGTGTCCGCCGAGAGTGGCACGGTGCAGGTCAAGGTCGCGTTGCGCAATGTGCCGGCCGGGATGCAGCTGGGTTCGCCGGTCACGGCCACCGGCAACACCCAGGGCCGGCCCAGCATCGAGCTGCCCTGGGCAGCGTTGACCAAGGCATTGAAAGAGCCGGCGGTGTGGGTGGTGGGCGAGGGCGACAAGGTCGAGCTGCGCAAGGTCCAGGTGGCGCGCTACCTCACCGGCAAGGTGGTGATCGCCGACGGCATCAAGGGTGGCGAAACCGTGGTGGTGGGCGGTGGGCAACTGCTGCACCCGGGCATGCAGGTCGAGAAGGTCAGCGCCAAGGACGGAGGAGCCGCGCCATGAAGCGCCAGCTGTTGATACTGTCCGCCAGCCTGATGCTGGTTGCCTGCGGTGGCGAAGAGGTGCAGCCCGAGGCGGTACGCCCGGTGCTGTCGACGCTGGTCGAGCCCCAGGTGCAGTCGCAAATGGGCCGTTTCGCCGGTGCCATCCAGGCCCGTTACGAAAGCACATTGGGGTTCCGGGTATCCGGGCGCATCGCCCGGCGCTGGTTGGATGTGGGGGCCCGGGTCAGCCCTGGCGACACCCTGGCCACCCTCGACCCGACCGACCAGCAGAACCAGTTGCGCGCCGCCGAAGGCGACCTGGCCAAGGTCCAGGCGCAATGGATCAACGCGCAAGCCAACGCCCGCCGCCAGCAGCAGCTGTACGACCGTGGCGTCGGCGCACAGGCCCAGCTGGACATCGCCCAGACCGACCTGAAGACCACCGGCGCCGCGCTGGAACAGGCGCGTTCGGCGGTCAGCCAGGCCCGCGACCAGCTCGACTACAGCACCCTGCGCACCGACCATGCCGCGGTGGTCACCGCCTGGCAGGCCGAGGCCGGGCAGACCGTAAGCGCCGGCCAGGCCGTGGTGACCCTGGCCCGTCCCGACGTCAAGGAGGCGGTGATCGACCTGCCGATCCCGCTCGCTGAACAGCTGAACAAGGACCTCACCTTCACCGTCGCCTCGCAGCTCGACCCCAGCATCAACACCACCGCCACGCTGCGTGAGCTGGAGCCACAGGCGGATGCCACCACCCGTACCCGGCGTGCGCGGTTGACCCTGGCCAGCACCCCCGATGCCTTCCACCTGGGCACGGCGATCAGTGTCACCCTGTCTTCGGCAGTGAGCCCACGCAGTCAGCTGCCGTTGACCGCACTGCTAGAACGCGACGGCAAGACCCAGGTGTGGGTGGTCGATCCGCAACAGAAAACCGTGGCCACCCGTGACGTCGCGCTGATCGGGCGTACCGCCGACAGCATCGTCCTGGCCTCCGGCGTGCAGCCCGGCGAGCGGGTGGTGACCGCTGGAGTGAACAGCCTCAAGCCCGGCCAGAAGGTCACCTTCGATGAGGACGCGCAATGAAAGGAAGCTTCAACCTCTCGGAATGGGCGCTGAAGCACCAGTCCTTCGTCTGGTACCTGATGTTCGTCGGTCTGCTGATGGGGATCTTCTCCTACTTCAACCTCGGCCGTGAGGAAGACCCGTCCTTCACCATCAAGACCATGGTCATCCAGACCCGCTGGCCCGGCGCCACCCAGGACGAGACCCTGTACCAGGTCACCGACCGCATCGAGAAGAAGCTCGAAGAGCTCGACTCCCTAGACTATGTGAAAAGCTACACCCGCCCGGGCGAGTCCACTGTCTACGTCTACCTGCGCGACACCACCAAGGCCAAGGATATCCCCGAGATCTGGTACCAGGTGCGCAAGAAGATCCAGGACATTCGCGGGCAGTTCCCCGCAGGCATCCAGGGCCCTGGCTTCAACGACGAGTTCGGCGACGTGTTCGGTTCGATCTACGCCTTCACCGCCGACGGCCTCACGCTGCGCCAGTTGCGCGACTATGTGGAAGTGGCGCGGGCCGAAGTGCGCGAGGTGCCCAACATCGGCAAGGTCGAGCTGATCGGCACGCAAGATGAAGTGCTCTACCTGAACTTCTCCACCCGCAAGCTGGCCGCGCTGGGCATCGACCAGCGCCAGGCCATGCAGGCCTTGCAGCAGCAGAACGCGGTGACGCCGGCCGGGGTGATCGAGGCGGGGCCCGAGCGCATCTCGGTGCGCACCACCGGGCAATTCGCCTCGGAGAAAGACCTGGAGACGGTGAACCTGCGCATCAACGACCGGTTCTTCCGCCTGGCCGATATCGCCGATATCGAGCGCGGCTATGTCGACCCGCCGTCGCCGATGTTCCGCTTCAACGGCCAGACCGCCATTGGCCTGGCGATCGGCATGAAGGCTGGCGCCAACATCGAGGTGTTCGGCGCGGCTCTGAAAGCGCGGATGGACAGCATCGTTCGCGACCTGCCGGTGGGGGTGGGCGTGCACAACGTGTCCGACCAGGCGGTGGTGGTCAAGCAGGCGGTCGGCGGCTTCACCAGCGCGCTGTTCGAGGCGGTGGTGATCGTGCTGGCGGTGAGCTTCGTCAGCCTGGGTATTCGTGCGGGGCTGGTGGTGGCCTGCTCGATTCCGCTGGTGCTGGCCATGGTGTTCGTGTTCATGGAGTACAGCGACATCACCATGCAGCGGATCTCGCTCGGTGCGCTGATCATCGCCCTGGGGCTGTTGGTGGATGACGCGATGATCACCGTCGAGGTGATGGTCACGCGCCTGGAGATGGGCGAGAGCAAGGAGCAGGCGGCCACCTTCGCCTACACCTCGACTGCGTTCCCCATGCTCACCGGCACCTTGGTCACGGTGGCCGGCTTCGTGCCGATCGGCCTCAACGCCAGCTCCGCGGGCGAGTACACCTATACCCTGTTCGCGGTCATCGCCGTGGCCTTGCTGGTATCCTGGGTGGTGGCAGTGTTCTTCGCCCCGGTGCTGGGCGTGCACATTCTCAGCAGCAGCAAGCTCAAGCCCCACGAGGCCGAGCCCGGGCGCGTCGGCCGGGCGTTCGAGGGCGGGCTGCTGTGGTGCATGCGCCATCGCTGGCTGACCATCATCGGCACGGTGCTGCTGTTCGCCCTGTCGATGTTCAGCATGCGCTTCGTGCAGAACCAGTTCTTCCCATCGTCGGATCGCCCAGAGATCCTGGTCGACCTCAACCTGCCGCAGAACGCCTCGATCGAAGAGACGCGCAAGGTCGTCGACCGCCTGGAGGCGAGGATCAAGGACGACCCGGACCTGGTGCGCTGGAGCACCTACATCGGCCAGGGCGCGATCCGCTTCTACCTGCCCCTCGACCAGCAATTGCAGAACCCGTACTACGCCCAGCTGGTGATTGTCAGCAAAGGCTTCGAGGAGCGCGAGGGCATGATGCAGCGCCTGCAGAAGCTGCTGCACGAGGAGTTCGTCGGCGTCGGCACCAACGTCCAGTCGCTGGAGATGGGCCCGCCGGTGGGGCGGCCGATCCAGTACCGGGTCAGCGGCAAGGATATCGACCAGGTACGCCGGCATGCCATCGAGCTGGCGACCCTGCTCGACAGCAACGAGCACATCGGCGAGATGATCTACGACTGGAACGAGCCCGGTAAGGTGCTGCGCATCGAGATCGCCCAGGACAAGGCGCGCCAGTTGGGGCTGTCGTCCGAGGACGTGGCCAACGTGATGAACAGCATCGTCAGTGGCGTGCAGGTCACCCAGGTCAACGACAACATCTACCTGGTCAACGTGGTGGCCCGCGCCGAGGACAGCGAGCGCGGCTCGCCGGATACCTTGCAGAACCTGCAGATCGTCACCCCCAGCGGCGCCTCGATCCCGCTGCTGGCCTTCGCCACCGTGCGCTACGAGCAGGAGCAGCCGCTGGTGTGGCGCCGCGACCGCAAGCCGACCATCACCATCAAGGCTTCTGTGGTGGGTGATATCCAGCCCACCGACCTGGTGGCCGAACTCAAGCCCAGCATCGATGACTTCGCCGGCAAGCTGCCGGTGGGCTACGACGTGGCCACCGGCGGTACGGTGGAAGAGAGCGCCAAGGCCCAGGGGCCGATCGCCGCGGTGATCCCGCTGATGCTGTTCCTGATGGCGACCTTCCTGATGATCCAGCTGCACAGCGTGCAGAAGCTGTTCCTGGTGGTCAGCGTCGCGCCGCTGGGGTTGATCGGCGTGGTGGTGGCGCTGGTGCCCACCGGCACACCCATGGGCTTCGTGGCGATCCTCGGGATCCTCGCCCTGGCCGGGATCATCATCCGCAACTCGGTGATCCTGGTGACCCAGATCGACGAGTTCGAGGAGCAGGGCTACACGCCCTGGGATGCGGTGGTGGAGGCGACCAACCACCGCCGTCGGCCGATCCTGCTGACGGCGGCGGCGGCGAGCCTGGGCATGATCCCGATTGCCCGGGAAGTGTTCTGGGGGCCGATGGCCTACGCCATGATTGGCGGCATCATCAGCGCAACGCTGCTGACGCTGCTGTTCCTGCCGGCGCTGTATGTGGCCTGGTACAAGATCCGCGAGCCGGAAAACAAAGCCCCGAAATCGCATTGACCCTGGTAGGAGCGGATTTATCCGCGATCACGGGCACCGCCCGTGCCGAGCGCCGCGGTGTTTGCATCGCGGATAAATCCGCTCCTACAGAGTAGTTATATAAACATTCTTAAACAGTATTTTTAAGAATATCCGCGCCTCACTACTATGGCTCTCACGCCAGGCGCAAATCCCCTTCAAACCTCTGCCCGGCACCCTTACTCACAGGAGAACGAGCATGAGTGCATCTCTGCGCAGCATCGACGGTCAGGACGAAGCCACCATTCTGCGTGAAATCCAGAGCGCCCTGCGCGACCTGCGCTTCGGCGCGGTGGAGATCACCGTGCACAACGCCCAGGTGGTGCAGATCGAACGCAAGGAGAAGTTCCGCCTGCAGCAGCCCGGCGGCAAGGCCGGCTGACACCGCATCACTTACAAAACTAGAAAAATGCCAATCGGGAGCTTCACCATGTCCATCCGCCGTTATGCGCTTGCCGCCCTGGCCAGTGCCGTTTTTGCCGGTTCCGCGATCGCCAAGGACTACGAACTGCTGAACGTGTCCTATGACCCGACCCGCGAGCTGTACCAGCAGTACAACGCCGAGTTCATCAAGCACTGGCAGGCCGCCCACCCGGGCGACCAGGTGAAGATCCAGCAATCCCACGGTGGTTCCGGCAAGCAGGCCCGCGCGGTGATCGACGGCCTGCGCGCCGATGTGGTGACCCTGGCCCTGGCCGGCGACATCGACGAAGTCGCCAAGCTCGGCAAGAGCCTGCCGGAGGACTGGCAGAAGCGCCTGCCGCAGGCCAGCACCCCGTACACCTCGACCATCGTGTTCCTGGTGCGCAAGGGCAACCCGAAAGGCATCAAGGACTGGGGCGACCTGATCAAGAAGGACGTCTCGGTCATCACCCCCAACCCGAAGACCTCCGGCGGCGCCCGCTGGAACTTCCTCGCCGCCTGGGCCTATGGCCTGAAGAGCGGCGGCAGCGAAGACAAGGCCAAGGCCTACGTGCAGGAGCTGTTCAAGCACGTGCCGGTGCTCGACACCGGGGCCCGTGGCTCGACCATCACCTTCGTCAACAACGGCCAGGGCGATGTGCTGCTGGCCTGGGAGAACGAGGCCTTCCTGGCGCTCAAGGAAGACGGTGGCGCCGACAAGTTCGAGATCGTCGTGCCTTCGCTGTCGATCCTGGCCGAGCCACCGGTGGCGGTGGTCGACAAGAACGCCGAGAAGAAGGGCAACGAGAAGATCGCCGAGGAGTACCTCAAGCACCTGTACAGCCCGGCTGGCCAGCAGATCGCCGCGCAGAACTTCTACCGCCCGCGTGACGAGAAGGTCGCCGCCGAATTCGGCAAGCAGTTCCCCAAGCTGGACCTGGTGACCATCGACAAGGACTTCGGTGGCTGGAAGACTGCACAACCCAAGTTCTTCAATGACGGTGGGGTGTTCGACCAGATTTATCAGGCGCAGTAAGCGGTAATGGAAGAGCGAGGGCTGCCTTGCAGCCCTTTCGCGACGCAAGGCCGCTCCCACAAGGAACCGCGATTTCCTGTGGGAGCGGCCTTGCGTCGCGAAAGGGCCGCAAAGCGGCCCCAGGATTCAAAAGCTTGCACCGGCCCGGCATAACCGCTGGGCCAAGTGCGTTCAACCAGGGACCTTTATGTCACGTCGCATTTCCCCCGTCATACCCGGCTTCGGGCTGACGCTGGGCTACACCTTGGTGTACCTCAGCCTGATCGTGCTGATACCACTGGCCGCCATGTTCATCCATGCCGCGCAGCTCACCTGGGAGCAGTTCTGGAATATCGTCAGCGCACCGCGGGTGCTCGCCGCGCTGAATCTGAGTTTCGGCACTGCCCTGTTCGCAGCCATCATCAACGGCGTGATCGGCACCCTGCTGGCCTGGGTGCTGGTGCGCTACAGCTTCCCCGGGCGCAAGGTCATCGACGCGATGATCGACCTGCCGTTCGCCCTGCCCACCGCTGTCGCCGGTATCGCCCTGACCGCCCTGTACGCCCCGGCGGGCTGGGTCGGCCAGTTCGCCACCGACCTCGGTTTCAAGATCGCCTATACGCCGCTGGGCATCACCCTGGCGCTGACCTTCGTCACCCTGCCGTTCGTGGTGCGCACGGTGCAGCCGGTGCTGGCCGACATCCCGCGTGAAGTCGAAGAGGCGGCCGCCTGCCTGGGCGCGAAACCGCTGCAGGTGTTCCGCCATGTGCTGGCGCCGGCGCTGCTGCCGGCCTGGCTGACCGGCTTCGCCCTGGCCTTCGCCCGGGGCGTGGGTGAGTACGGTTCGGTGATCTTCATCGCCGGCAACATGCCGATGAAGACCGAGATCCTGCCGCTGCTGATCATGGTCAAGCTTGACCAGTACGACTACACCGGCGCCACCGCCATCGGCGTGCTGATGCTGGTGGTTTCCTTCATCCTGCTGCTGCTGATCAACCTGCTGCAGCGGCGCATCGAAACCCCTTGAAGGAGGCCGGCAATGTCTAGTCAAACCCTCGGCGCAACCGCCGCCGCCAACGCCGCCCGGCGTGGCAGCGCCACTTCGCGCCGCGTGCTGATCACCCTGGCCTGGATCGTCTTCGCGCTGTTCCTGGCGCTGCCGCTGGTGATCGTGGTGTCGCAGGCACTGAAGAACGGCTTCGGCACGTTCTTCGAAGCGATCTTCGAGCCCGACGCGCTGTCGGCGCTCAAGCTCACGCTGCTGGCGGTGGCCATCTCGGTACCACTGAACCTGGTGTTCGGGGTGTCCGCGGCCTGGTGCGTGAGCAAGTACACCTTCCGTGGCAAGAGCGTGCTGGTGACCCTGATCGACCTGCCGTTCTCGGTGTCGCCGGTGATCGCCGGCCTGGTCTACGTGCTGATGTTCGGCGCCCAGGGCCTGTTCGGGCCGTGGCTGCAGGACCACGATATCCAGATCGTCTTCGCCCTGCCGGGCATCGTCCTGGCGACCATCTTCGTCACCGTGCCGTTCGTGGCTCGCGAGCTGATCCCGCTGATGCAGGAGCAGGGCACCCAGGAAGAGGAGGCCGCGCGCCTGCTGGGGGCCAACGGCTGGCAGATGTTCTGGCATGTCACCCTGCCGAACATCAAGTGGGGCCTGATCTACGGCGTGGTGCTGTGCACCGCCCGGGCCATGGGTGAGTTCGGCGCGGTGTCGGTGGTGTCCGGCCATATCCGTGGCGTCACCAACACCTTGCCGCTGCACGTGGAGATCCTCTACAACGAGTACAACCACGTCGCGGCCTTCAGCGTGGCCAGCCTGTTGCTGATCCTGGCGCTCTTCATCCTGCTGCTCAAGCAGTGGAGCGAGAACCGTATTAACCGCCTGCGCCACAGCGCCGCGGAGGAATGATTCATGTCGATCGAAGTTCGTAACGTCAGCAAGCGCTTCAACAGCTTCCAGGCCCTGGACAACATCAACCTGGATATCCACAGCGGCGAGCTGGTGGCGCTGCTGGGGCCGTCCGGCTGCGGCAAGACCACCCTGCTGCGCATCATCGCCGGCCTCGAGACCCCGGATGACGGCAGCATCGTGTTCCATGGCGAGGACGTGTCCGGCCACGACGTGCGTGATCGCAACGTCGGCTTCGTGTTCCAGCACTACGCGCTGTTCCGCCACATGAGCGTGTTCGACAACGTTGCTTTCGGTCTGCGCATGAAGCCCAAGGGCGAGCGCCCGAGCGAGAGCAAGATCGCCGAGAAGGTCCATGAGCTGCTGAACATGGTCCAGCTCGACTGGCTGTCCGACCGCTACCCCGAGCAGCTGTCCGGTGGCCAGCGCCAGCGTATCGCCCTGGCCCGCGCCCTGGCGGTGGAGCCCAAGGTGCTGCTGCTCGACGAACCGTTCGGGGCGCTGGATGCCAAGGTGCGCAAGGAGCTGCGCCGTTGGCTGGCGCGCCTGCACGAGGATATCAACCTGACCTCGGTGTTCGTCACCCACGACCAGGAAGAGGCGATGGAAGTCGCCGACCGCATCGTGGTGATGAACAAGGGTGTGATCGAGCAGATCGGTTCGCCCGGCGAGGTGTACGAGAAGCCGGCCAACGACTTCGTCTACCACTTCCTCGGCGACTCCAACCGCCTGGCGCTGAGCGAAGGGCATCATGTGCTGTTCCGTCCGCACGAGGTGTCGCTGTCGCGCCACGAGACCGAGGGGCATCATGCCGCCGAAGTGCGTGATATCCGCCCATTGGGCGCGACCACCCGAGTGACCCTGAAGGTGGAAGGGCAGAGCGAGCTGATCGAAGCCGAAGTGGTCAAGGACCACGACAGCCTGACCGGGCTGGCGCGGGGGGAGACGTTGTTCTTCCGGCCGAAGGTGTGGCAGAAGGTGGCGGATATCTGAACTGCAGGCATGAATGAAAAACCCGGGCATGGTCCCGGGTTTTTTATTGCCTGAGCGTTATCGGGGCTGCTGCGCAGCCCATCGCGGCACAAGGCCCGCTCACAGGGCACCGCGATCTCTTTGTAGGAGCGGCTTTAGCCGCGATCGAGGGCGAAGCCCTCGCGGCGAGCTGATGCCTTGAACGAATATTTTGAATGCCGATAAAGCATCGTTCGTGAGCTGTTTTGCGGCAAGCCACGAACGACGCGGGCTGCGGGCAGTCCATCAAAATAAATATTCCATACAGGTCTAACTTTACGTTTAAACATTACTTTATGAGCTAAGCATCTGGCACTGATGATTCAGCCACACACCTGAATCAACACCCCAGGAGCCTCAAGCAATGGGTAATGTCCAGACCGCCGCCCGGGCCTACGACCAGCCTTGGCGCCCCGCGCCGGGGGAGCTCGTCGAGCTTGGCCGCACCCTGCGCCTGCCGCTCGCGCAACTGCGCCTGCAACGCACGCCGGTCAGTGGCCTGAAGCGCCGCGACAAACTGGCGCTCGGCCTGCTGGTGCTGGTGCTGCACGGCGTCGCGGCGTACTGGGTCAGCCATCAGCCCACGCCCGAGCTGCCGGTCGTTGCGCCGCAGATTCCGCCCATGACCATCGAATTCGCCGCCCCGGCGCCGCCAGTGGTCGAACCGCCGCCGCCGGCCCCAGTGGTCCAGCCGCCACCACCGCCACCCGTGGTCGACGAACTGGCCGCCAAGCCCGCGCCCAAGCCGGTCCCTAAACCCAAGCCTGCGCCCAAGCCCGTGGCCAAGCCGCAGCCCAAGCCGGTCGAGGCGCCACCGCCAACACCGGTGGCCGCGCCCGCACCCCCGGCGCCGGCCCCCACGCCACCCGCGCCGGTCACCCCGGCTTCGGCCAACGCCGCCTACCTGAAGAACCCGGCGCCGGAGTACCCGCAGATGGCCCTGCGCCGTGGCTGGGAAGGCACCGTGCTGCTGCGGGTCGAGGTGCTGCCCAGCGGCAAGCCGGGGCAGATCCAGCTCCAGAAGAGCAGCGGCCGGGACGCCCTGGACGCCGCCGCGCTGGCCGCCGTGAAGCGCTGGAGCTTCGTGCCGGCCAAGCAGGGCGATGTGGCCCAGGTGGGCTGGGTCAGCGTACCCATCGATTTCAAGCTTCGTTAACTCGCGACCGCACAAAGGAAGGACTACATCATGAGCCTGTTGGCATCCCCTCTCGAATCCGTTGAAAGCGCGGTCATCTGGCTGCTGGTCGGCTTCTCCGTCGCCACCTGGGCGCTGGCCCTGGCCAAGGTCGTGCAGTTCGTGCGCCTGAAGAACCAGGACAAGCGCTTCCACCAGCAGTTCTGGGCCGCGTCCAGCCTCGACTCCGCCGCCGAGCCCGCCCACGACCTGCCCGGCCCGGCCGCCCGCGTCGCCCAGGCCGGCTTCGCGGCGATTGCGGTCGGCGAGCCTGGCCAGGCCAGTGACCTGAGCCAGGCCATCAACCACCAGGACCGCCTGGAGCGTGCCCTGCGCCAGCAGATTGTCCGCGAGCGCCGCTCGCTGGAAACCGGCCTGGCGGTGGTGGCCAGCATCGGCAGCACCTCGCCGTTCATTGGCCTGTTCGGCACCGTGTGGGGCATCATGGAAGCCCTCAAGGGCATCAGCGCGGCAGGCTCGGCCAGCCTGGAAACCGTGGCTGGCCCGATCGGCGCGGCGCTGGTCGCCACCGGCGTGGGTATCGCCGTCGCGGTGCCGGCGGTGCTGGTCTACAACTACTTCCTCCGTCGCCTGAAGCTGACCGCGGCCGACCTCGACGACTTCGCCCACGACTTCTACAGCCTGGCGCAGAAGAGTGCCTTCCGCGTGCTGGTGCACCCGGCGGTGCAGCGCCAGCACACCGGCTTCACCCAACCTGTGAAGGAGGCCTCCTGACATGGCCTTCTCGACCCAGGACAGCGATGAAGTGTTGAGTGAAATCAACGTCACGCCGCTGGTGGACGTCATGCTGGTGCTGCTGGTGGTGTTCATCGTCACCGCGCCGCTGCTGACCAACGCCATCCCCATCAACCTGCCCAAGACCGAGGCCGTCGCCCCGGTGGAGCAGAAGGACCCGTTGGTGGTGAGCATCGATGGCAGCGGCAAGCTGTTCATCAACAAGGACGAGATCCAGCCGGACCTGCTGGAGACCAACCTCAAGGCCGCCAAGGGCAAGGATGCCGAGCTGCGCGTGCAGCTGCAGGCCGACGATGGCGTGAACTACGGCGAGGTCGCCCGGGCAATGGCGGCCATCGAACGGGCCGGCATCAGCAAGCTGGCGGTGATCACCGCGCGCTGACCGGCAAGACCCTCTTCAGGCAAGCGATTCTCGCAGGTGCGTTGGGGCCATATCTCTTGGCAGGGGTTGGCCCCTTTTTTTATGCCCGGGCCAGCTTCCTGGGATCACTCGTTTTGGCCTTGCTTGGGAAATCTGACTTTCTGGTCAACTGCGCAAGAAGTTGCGCACTCGAATGTGGATAAGTGTGTGAATACATTGATGTAGAGCATGCGCAGCAAGGCCTGCAGCCAACTGCGCAACTTTTTGCCACCACTGCGCAAAAAGTTGCGCAACTTTTGGATGGTTTTTTCTTCCGGAAGCATCTAAATGGATGCATGGCGTTTGTAAGCAATTGAAAATACTAAGAAAATATTTTCTGGCACGACTTTTGATAACTCTCTTGCTAGCCAACTGGCAATTTCCTGCCAGAACAGGCACTTATCCAGCAAGGAGAGCAACACATGGCAACTCCCGCCTACATGGCCGTCACCGGCGAAAAACAAGGTCTGATCACCGCCGGCGCGTTCACCGCCGACTCGGTGGGCAACACCTACCAGGAAGGCCACGAAGACCAGGTCATGGTCCAGGGCTTCGAACACGAAGTGATCATCCCGCGTGACCCGCAGTCCGGCCAGCCGACCGGCCAGCGCGTGCACAAGCCGGTGAAGATCACCAAGGTCTTCGACAAATCCTCGCCACTGCTGCTGGCCGCCCTGACCTCGGGCGAGCGCATGACCAAGGTCGAGATCAAGTGGTACCGCACCTCGGCCCAGGGCACTCAGGAGCACTACTACACCACCGTCCTGGAAGACGCGATCATCGTCGACATCAAGGACTACATGCACAACTGCCAGGACCCGGGCAATGCCCACTTCACCCACCTGGAAGACGTGCACTTCACCTACCGCAAGATCACCTGGACCCACGAAGTGTCCGGTACTTCCGGTTCCGACGACTGGCGCGCGCCGGTCGCGGGCTAAGGCCTGGACTCCACCGTAGCCCGCCGCGTTCGCGCCGCGGGCTGCGGTCGTTTTGACCATCCAATTTCCGCACCATTGAGGGACAGGGATGTTTGCCGCCGCGAACCAGACCCATTTCAGCCTGCACATCGACGGCCTGGAGCACGACTTCCAGGTGCTTGCCTTCGACGGCAAGGAGGCCATCAGCCAACCTTACGCCATCGACCTGGAACTGGTCAGCGAGCACCCCTCGCGGGACCTGGAGAGCCTGCTGCACAAGCCCGCGTTCCTCCAGCTCGGCGACGACGGCCGCGGCCTGCACGGCCTGATCTACCGCGCCGCGCAAGGCGAGGCCGGCAAGCGCCTGACCCGCTACCAGGTCACCCTGCGCCCGCAGCTGGCCTACCTGGCCCACCGCATCAACCAGCGCATGTTCCAGCACAAGACCGTGCAGGAGATCATCGCCCAGGTGCTCGAGGAACACGGCATCCTCGCCAACGCCTACCAATTCCAGTTGGGCGCGACGTACCCGCAGCGCGAGTACTGCGTGCAGTACGACGAGTCCAACCTGCAGTTCATCCAGCGCCTGTGCGAAGAGGAGGGTATCCACTACCACTTCCGCCACAGCGCCGACGGCCACCAGCTGGTGTTCGGCGACGACCAGACGGTGTTCCCGAAACTGGCCCCGGTGCAGTTCCAGCACGACTCCGGGCTGGTCGCCGACACGCCGATGATCAAGCGCTTCGCCCTGCGCCTGGAAACCCGCACCAGCAGCGTCACCCGCCGCGACTACGACTTCAAGAAACCGCTGATCCAGCTCGAAGGCGAGGCCGACAGCCACGACGAGCCGGCCCTGGAAGACTACGACTACCCCGGCCGCTTCCTCGACCGCCCGCGCGGCAAGCACCTGGCCAACCGCGCCCTGGAACGCCACCGCAGCGACTACCGTCAGGCGAGCGGCGACAGCGACCAGCCGCTGCTGGCCAGCGGGCACTTCCTGACCCTGAGTGCGCACCCCAATGCTCAGTGGAACGACCTCTGGCTGCTCACCGAAATCCAGCACCAGGGCCGCCAGCCGCAGGTGCTGGAAGAAGCCATCACCAGCGACATCGACCCGCGCTTCGACGGCTTCCAGCAGGGCTACCGCAACTTCTTCGTGGTCACCCCGTGGGAGCAACCGTACCGCCCGCCGCTGAACCACCCGAAACCCAAGGTGCTCGGCGAGCAGCGCGCGGTGGTCAGCGGCCCGGCCGGCGAGGAGATCTACTGCGACGAATACGGCCGTATCAAGGTGCAGTTCTTCTGGGATCGCGAAGGCCGCGCCGACGACAAGTCCAGCGTGTGGATGCGCGTGGCCAGCAGTTGGGCCGGGCAGGGCATCGCCGGCCTGCAATTGCCAAGGGTCGGCATGGAAGTGCTGGTCAGCTTCCTCGAAGGTGACCCCGACCAGCCCCTGGTGACCGGCTGCCTGTACCACGGCGTGAACATGCCGCACTACAAGCTGCCCGACCTCAAGACCCTGGCCACGATCAAGAGCAAGGAATACAAGGGCAGCCGCGGCAACGAACTGCGCATCGACGACACCACCAGCGAAATCAGCATCGCCCTGCGCAGCGACCACGGCGCCAGTGCGCTGAACCTCGGTTACCTGACCCACCCACGCCCGAGCGGCGGTGCACCCCGTGGCGAAGGCTTCGAGCTGCGCACCGACCGCCACGGCGCCGTGCGTGCAGCCGGTGGCCTACTGATCACCACCGAACCGCGCCCGAACGAGGCCAAGCACCACAAGGACCTGCCGGAAACCGCCGAACGCCTGGCCACCGCCAGCGAGCAGCAGGACAGCCTGGCGGAACTGGCCAAGCAGATGCAGGCCCAGGAGCCCGGCGACCAGGACGCCGTGGCCAAGGACCTGCACAAGCAGCACATGGGCATTCTCGGCAGCGGCCCGGGCGACCTCACGAAAAACGAGTTCGCCGAATTCACCCAGCCGCACCTGGTGGTCTCGAGCCCGGCCGGCATCGCCCTGACCACCCCCGGCCCCAACCACCTCACCAGCGGCAGCCACCTGGCGCTGAGCAGTACCGGCCACACCAGTATGTCGATCGGCAAACGCCTGCTGGCCAGTGCCAGCCAGGGCATGCGCTTCTTCGTGCAGAGCCTGGGCTGGAAGCTGGTGTCGGCCTCCGGCGACATCGACATCCGCGCCCTGAAGGACAGCATCAACCTGCTGGCCAAGCTCGACATCACCGCCAACGCCGACCGCATCATCCTCAAGGCCAAGACCGAACTGGTGGTGCAGGGCGGCGGCAGTGCCACCACCTACAACGCCAGCGGCATCACCCACGTCACCAGCGCCAACTACACCGCCCATGCGGCGCAGTTCGCCCACATCGGCGCGGCGAGCATGGCCGGCACCTTCCCCGAGCCACCGAAGCCCGGCAAAGGCGCGCTGGAGCTGTTCAACCTGTACGCCAACACCAAGGGCATCAAGGCCGGCGATTACGAAGTCACCGACGCCCTGGGCACGGTGCTCAAGGGCTCGCTGGACGGGCAGGGCTTCAACGCCGTGTCCGGCGCCGCGCCCGGGCCGGCCTGGGTCACCTTCGGCCGCGACCCGACGCCCCCGTGGGCACCGAGCAGCTACATCGGCGAAGTCGACTGGCCGGTGCAGCCACCCGACCCGAACAGCCTGTCGACCCAGCTCGAATCGCTGGTCGACAAGCTGCCGCTGCCCAAGGGCGAAGGTGGCCTGTTCGACAAGGCCAAGCAGCTGGCCGGCAGCGGCATGGACGCGGCCAAGACCGGCATGAACCTGCTCAAGACCGGGCAAGGCGCGATGCAGAGTGCGCAGCAGGTGCAAGGCGCGCTCAAAGGCGGCGTCGCCGGCCTGCCGCAACTGGCCAGTGCCGCCAGCTCGGCGCTGCCGGCTGCCTCCAACGCCCTGGGCGCCGCTGGCAAGGCAAGCAGCGCTGCGCAAGGAGCCATGGCCAGCCTGCCAAGCCTGCCCAAGCTGCCGGCGATGCCCAAACTCCCCGCTTTCAAGGCCCCAAGCCTGAGCACTGCTACCGATCTTCTGCCAAGTGAACTGATGTCATGACCGCCGATACCTCTGAAAAACCACGTCCAGCCCAGGCGGCGGTCGTTCCCCTGGACCAGATCGGCATGGCCGACGTCAGCCGCGGCGCCGCCGTGTTCGACGCCTGGCTGCGCGAGATCAGCGGCGGCTACGTCAACCTCGAACGGCTCAAGGACACCGCCGAGGTGCTGCCGGTAATCGGCAACATCATCGCCCTGGTCGATGCCGTGGGCGATATCGTCAACCTGGCCAGTGCCAAGGAACCCGACCCGTGGGATTGGGTGAGCCTGGGCATCAACCTGATCGGCGTGATCCCCGCGCCACCGACCATGGCCGCGGCGCGCAAGGGCCTGCGGCCGATGCTGACCCTGGCTCGCCAGGAGCGCAAACAGGTCCTCGGCGACGCGCTGGTCGAGATCATCGTCGGCCACCTCAACGCCGACCTGCTCGGCGAGCTGGACAAGTTCCTTGCCGACGCAGAAGGCCAGCTCACCCCGATCCTCACCGAAGCCGCCAAGACCGGCGAAAAGCTGATCAACAACACCGCCGATGCCATCGACGCCATCGTCCTCGGCAAGCTCGACAGCAAGGGCGACCTCGACAAGGCCGCGCAACTGGCGCAAAAGGTCAGCGAAACTTGGAAGTCCGACCCGTCGGTGGCCTTCGAGAACGCCTTCGGCGCGCTGAGCAACGCCTACTCGGCAATGGGCAAGGGCGCGGCCAACACGCTCATGAGCAATGCCGTGCCTACCCGGGTGCAGGAAGAAGTGCTGGGTTACACCAAGCAGTTCCGCACCCTCGGGCCGCAAATGAGCGGCAAGCTGTTGAGCCTGTCCAGCGCGGCCAACCCGCATTCGATCGAGAACATGCGGCGTATCCTGCACAACAGCAGCGTGATCTGGCATGCCCGTAACCCCAAGGGCAAGGATGCGGTGGTCAAGCAGAACACCGTCACCGAAGCGAAGGTGCAGGGGGCTGAAGGGCGTACCGAGTCGATTACCACACAAGTGCCTGCCACCGGCGCGCCGAGTTGCTGCAAGAACAAGGTGGCCGCAGGCACGCAACTGCAGATCAACTTCGCCCTTGGCAGCGAAACGCTGTCGCACACCGATTTCAGCATGCCCGGCCCGTTCCCGATCGAGTGGACGCGGACTTATAACTCGCGATTGGACAAGCTGGATGACAGCAGCCTCGGCGCTCGCTGGCTCACCGAGTTCACCACGTGCATCGATGTGCTCGACCAAGGCGTGGTGTTCCACGACTACGACGGTCGCAGCCACGACTACCCATTGCCCAAGCAGGGCAAGCCGCACCACGATGCGGTGGAGTATTTCACCCTGGTGCGTACCGCCGAGCAGCAACTGGTGCTGCTGCGTGGTTTGGATCGTCGCGAGACCTACGCCCGCCATGGCGACCGCTTCTACCTGACGCATATCCAACTGCGTAGTGGTGCCGGCGCGATGCTGCACTACGAGCATCGCCATCACGACCGGCCTGTGCTGTCGGACATCAACACTTATCAGGACGACGACCCGACCAAGGTGCACCTGCAACTGGGTACGTTGCTCGATGACCATGGGCATATCCAAGGCCTGTGGCAGGTGGTCGATGGCAAGCCGCTGCGTCAGTTGTGCGCCTACCACTACGACGACCAGGGCGACCTGATCGCGGCCCAGGACGAACACGGTGCGGCCTGGCGCTACGCCTACCAGCATCACCTCATCACCCGCTACACCGACCGCACCGACCGTGGAATCAACCTCGAGTGGGATGGTTCCGGCCCACACGCCAAGGCCATCCGCGAATGGGCCGACGATGGCAGCTATGAAACCCGCCTGCAGTGGGACGAGCGCATCCGCCTGACCTACGTCACCGATGCCCATGGCCAGGAAACTTGGCACTACTACGACCAGCAGGGCTACACCTACCGCATCAAGTACCCGGATGGCCGGGAGGAATGGCTGTTCCGTGACGTGCGCAAGAACGTCATTCGCCACGTCCACCCCGACGGAAGCCAGGACCGCTACGTCTACGATGAGCGCAGCAACCTGCTCAAGCACATCCGCGCGGATCACAGCACCGTGCACTACGCCTACGACGATCACGACCAGCCGATCAAGCTGCGTGATGCCGAGGGTGGTTTGTGGCTACGCGACTATGACGAGCGCGGCAACCTGGTCGAGACCGTCGACCCACTGGGCAACAAGACCGAGTTCGCCTACACCCCGGCCGGGTTGGTTAAGGCGATCAAGGACGCGCTCGGTAACGAGAAGAAGGTTGCCTACAACGATGCCGGGCAACTGCTCGAATACACCGACTGTTCCGGCAAGACCAGTAGCTGGGTGTACAACGCCTTTGGCCAGTTGACCGAGTTCGCCGATGCAGCCGGCAACAAGACCGCCTACGAGTACAAGGCCGGGCAACTGGCCAAGGTCACTCATCCGGACAAGACCGAGGAGCGTTTCAACTATGACGCCGAAGGTCGTCTGCTGGCCCATGTCGATGCCCTCGACCGCTGTACCACCTGGGCGTACAGCGCCGCAGGCTTGCTCGCTGAACGGGTCGATGCCAACGAACACACCTTGCGTTATCGCTGGGACAAGCTCGGCCGCTTGATCGGGCTGGAGAACGAAAACGAGAGCAAGGCCAACTTCCTCTATGACCCGGTGGGCCGGCTGCTGCAGGAGACCGGTTTCGATGGGCTGGTCACCCGTTACCAGTACGACCCGTACAGCGGTCGGTTGGCGAGCACCCAGGTCGGGCAACGTCGTATCGACCTGACCTTCGACCGCATGGGCCGATTGCGCGAGCGTACGGCGCGCCTGGGTGATCAAAGCCAGAGCGAAACCTTCGCCTACGACGGCAATGGTCAGCTGGTTCAGGCGGTCAACGCGGCCAGCAAGCTGCAATGGTTCTTCGATGAGGCCGGTAACCTGACTCGTGAGCACCAGCACTATCTGGCCACCGGTACGCCGATGGTTGCGGTGTGGCAGCACGAATACGATGCGCTCAACCAGCGCACCGCAACGGTTCGCCCGGATGGCCACAAGGTCAGCTGGCTGACCTACGGTAGCGGCCACCTGCTCGGCATGACCCTCGACCAGCACGAAATGCTGGCCTATGAGCGGGATGACCTGCACCGCGAGGTGGTGCGGCACCAGGGCAATAAGCTGATGCAAACCCAGGCTTGGGACCCGGCCGGGCGTTTGCAGGAGCAGCTGCTGGGCAGCCATGACGGCCAGTCCACCTTGCTCAAGCGTCAGTACCGCTATGACGCCGCCGGCCAGCTGACCAACATCCACGACAGCCGTCGGGGGCCGTTGGAGTACCAGTACGATCCCGTCGGCCGCTTGCTCAAGGCCTCCAGCCGCCTGGGCGTGGAAACCTTCGCCTTCGACCCGGCCGGTAACCTGCTGGACCAGAAGACTCAGGAACTGAATCGCCCGCTGGAAGCCGATCCGCGTCGTAACAAACTGATGGACAACCTGCTGCGCGAGTATGCCGGTACCCATTACCGTTACGACGAACGCGGCAACCTGGTGCACCGCCTGCATAACGGCTCCCACGCCCATTTCACCTGGGACCTGTTCGACCGGCTGGCCAGCTACAACGACGATAAGCTCAAGGTCGACTACAGCTACGATGCTCTGGGGCGTCGTCTGCACAAGCACTCGGTGGCGCACTTCTGGGATCGCCCCGAGGCGGGGACCGGCTGGAACCAGCTGCAACGGGCCAAGCGGCAACGTGAACTTGGCTGTGGCTTCACCCTGTTCGGCTGGGATGGCGACACCCTGGCCTGGGAGAGTTCACCGCCACGCGATGAAGGCGACACCGGCCGCACCGTGCATTACCTGTACGAACCAGGCAGCTTCGTGCCGGTTGCCCAGGCTTTGCGCAAGAGCCCGATCCGCTTGCACAAGCAACCGGACTGGAGCCAGCGCGATTACGACTTCGATCAGGATCCGTTGTGGCACACCGAGGTGAAACCACAGGCGTTCGACGCGATTGCCTGGTACCAGTGCGACCACCTTGGTACGCCGATGGAACTGACCGATGAGCAGGGCCACGTTGCCTGGACCGGGCAGTACAAGGCGTGGGGCGAGGTCCGAGAGGAACGTTCGGACTGGGCTAAGCAGCATGGCCTGGGCAACCCGATTCGTTTCCAGGGGCAGTACCACGACCACGAGACCGGGCTGCACTTCAACCGGTATCGGTATTACGACCCGAGGCCAGGCCGTTTCATAAATCAGGATCCTATCGGCTATGCTGGGGGCTTGAATCTGTGGGTGTATGCACCTAACACAATATCTTGGACTGACCCCCTAGGCCTCAGCAAAAAAAGGAATACTGGTAGTCAAAACCACAATTCTGCAGAGGCTGCGGCAGACGCTGCACTGGCATCAGGAAGACTATCCGGTGCGGCGGCTGAGCTAAGAATTGGGGATAGGGTATACACGGGCGTAAGTGGACAAAAAGTTAAACACTCTCCAGTTGTAACCGGGGCGCTAATGGGGACGCCTTTGTCGAGTCAAGAGAAATGGCATGGTGGATGCGCTGAAGTTGTTTGTCTAGATAAAGCGTTTGAAGATGGGGTTAACCCTGCGGGCGGAAAAGCTAAGGCAGTCAACGTAGGGGAGTCCGGCCGAGGTCACAATACACCAAAGCCTGCATGCAGAAGCTGTAGGGATATCATGGGTCATTTTGGAGTGGAATGGGAATGAGTTTTGCGATGGGTAAAATAGTGTGGCCTGAAAACGGGCGCGATGCGAATTTGTTGCTAAGAAAGTTTATGCTGGAAGCTCTTTTGGCGATTGAATTCAGATTTGCAGGTGACCTGCAGGATCCCATTGAATGTCTGGAGGGATATGTTTCCGGGAGAATTAGTTCGGAGCACTGTTCTGAGCTTGCTGCGAGATGGAAGAGTGAGCTTTCTGGAGAGGATGGAGTAAGAGATTTTGAAAGTTCTATAGCTATTCAGGCCCGACTTGCCGACTCTATTTTAGGGATTGATGAAAGCAATGTGGATGGTTTGGCAGATGAGTTAAGTTGGTTTACTGAGATTCTTCAGTCCGCAGGGGTGAATTACAGAGTGGTTCGGGAGATAATGATTGGTTATTTTGATCCGTATTTGGAGGATTGAAAAATACGATGGAATAAGGCGCAGCTAAGATTAGGTATTTTCAGATGTTATATTGAGTTGGGTGATGGGGCGCGGTTTGCGCATGGGGTGACGTCAGGGAAATAATCTGATAAAGCCCCAGGCTTGGGCCCCGGCCGAAGTGAGTAAAAGGGGACAGGTTTATTTTCCTATTTTTGAGTAGGGGGAATAAACCTGTCCCCTTTTCTACGCTTGCGGCACAACCAAAAAATAGATGTTATAAGGGGGTAATTAGGGGGTGGGCCTATAACTGCTTATCCATAAGTTCCAGGAGGTTGATAATGGAGATTTCAATAAAAACCCTATATAGAGATCCAGTTGGCGATGCGGACGATATAGATGAAGAGTTGACGCCTTTTCAATATGCTTTGGAAGAGTTAAGGCGGTATGTTTATTGTGAGTTGTTGGTAAGGTTGAGTGATGATTGTGCGATGTATCTTGAGGTTTGGCCGGACGTAACGATATGCTACGAAGATATCGTTAATTCAGTTGTGCGTGTTAAAAGTGACTGGGAGGGTAAGGGTTATATTTGGTTCTGTGAGCAAGGTGCTGATTTTTATCTGCATTACGAAGTAACAGGCGAAGACGTAGTGCTCGCATACAAAAAAGGCCCTGGTGTAGGTCAATATCATGGAAATATCCCTGATACTGTGGTTGTCATTAGTAGGGCGAATTACGTAACTGAGTGGGGCTTGGTTTTTAAAGAGTTGACTGACCTTTTTGATAAATGTATTAACAAGAAAATTGCATTGCCGTTTTAGCTTTGTAGTGTTCAGGAAAAGGGGATGTATTTATTTTTATTCTCTAATCGAATTTCCAGGGAACGCACCGAGCAGATGAGGCAGGGCATCCTGATATTAGAGTAGGGACAATAAATCACCCTTTTCTAGTGCAAGTCAATGCGAGAAAAGGAGCGCGTTGTGGATGAATTTACAGAGAGCCCTATAATGCTTAATCAAGGGGAAATTAATGCCTTGAAAAAAGCAATGCTTTACTTGAAATTTGATTGTGAGGAGACGAGTTCCCTAATATACACGGGTAGTGAGCTGATAAACTCTGCTTTCGATAAATTGGTTGCCGGCAGCAGGTCTGCAGATAGAGAGCGGAAATTTTACAATACGCGAAATACAGATGTGGAAGAGCATGTGCTAAGGAAAATCAATGGTCAGCGTGAATTCGAAGGAGAGATGAAAGCCAAGGCGATTAGCGAGATCGAATATTTTGAAGATTACATTCATCCGTTTAAAACTGAGTGATCCGAACGTCAGCCTGTGATCTGCGGTACCCACCCGTGCCGGGGTAAATACGAAGGACTGGCCTTGATAGCACGCACCATTAAGTTAAGGGCGCAGCCCAGAATCGGGGAAATGCAGCCTCCTCTTATTGCATTTTTCTCGCATTCAGTATGCAGGAGTTTTAAGTGTGTCATGAGCTATTTTGGAGTTGAATTGGAATGAGCTTTGCGATGGGGGAAATACGTTGGCCAAAGAATGGGCATGATGCGAACGTATTGTTGAGAGGCTTTATGCTCAAGCTTCTTAGAAAAATAGATTATGAGTTTTCGAGTGGGCTACAAGATCCGATAAGCTTTTTGGAGCAATATGTGTCAGGGGATGTAACTGCGCAGCAGTGCTCGGAGTTGGCATCCAGGTGGAGGGGGGAACTTGTCGAGGAAGACTCGGTAAGGGACTTCAAAAGCTCCAGGGCGTTGCAGGCTCGCTTGGCAGAGTCAGTCTTGGGTATAGATGAAGAAAACTTAGAAATCTTGGCGGACGAGCTTAGTTGGTTTACTGAGTTGCTTCAGGCAGGAGGGCAGGACTTTGGGGTGATTGGTGATATGATGTGTGAGTATTTTGGTTCTTATGTGGAGTAATGTTTTTTCAGAAAAAATGGCATGGCTTATTTTTTGCGCTAATTTCTGACTGTGCGGGGCCGAAGCGGAGTAAAAGGGCACAGATTTATTCTCATGCGCTAATCAAATTTCCAGTAAGTGCATCGAGCCGATGAAGCAGGATAGCCTGAATTAAAGTAGGGAGAATAAATCTGCCCCCTTTCCTCTTTGGAAAGGCTGACGGGCAACAGTCGGTACGTGGCCACGGCAGGTGGGGCATGGTCGGCTTCCGTAGCGTTCAACACGATTGCCTGGGAGACAGCGCACCGCCCCCAGGCACCGCGACACTCAGTGACTCATTCCCAGCTCGGCGTCATCCATCAGCGCCTTGGCCAGCGCGCTCAGGTAATACGAGGCCCAGAGCAGTTGCGGCTTTTCTTCCATGATCCCGGCGATGGTCAGGTCGCGCACGCAGCCCATCAGTTCCGAGGCCTGTTCGCGGGCGTGCTGGCAGGGGATGCCGGGCTCGATGCAGAACAGCGGGGCGGTCTGGCCTTCGCCTTGGTAGAACTTGGTTTTGCCGGCGGTGGTGTTGGGGGTGGTTTCGTCTGTTGTCATTGTTTTGTCTCCCTGGATTTTTCGGGGCCTGGGCGGGCCCTTTCGCCAGCAAGGCTGGCTCCTACAGGTGAAACGCAGCCCCCTGGACTGCCCCCAAGAAGTTGGACACCAATCCAACCCTTGGGGGAGTTATGAGCAAATACACCGAGCGCTTCAAGCTCACAGCCATCACCACCTACCTTGAAGGCCTCAATGGCTTCAGGAAGGTGGCGCAGCATTTTGGTATCGATGTCAGTCTGCTGCGGCGATGGGTCGCCAGTCACCAGGCGCACTCCAGCGTTGCGCCTAAGCCAAAGAGCCTTCGTTACAGTGATGACTTCAAGCAGCAAGTAGTGCGGCACATGCGCGAGCATCGGCTCTCGATGCGCCAAACTGCAGCGCATTTTGGCCTTGGCCAGTCTTCGCGAATAGGCATTTGGGAGCAGCAGTACTACAGTGGTCATCCCACACCTGAGCAACCCAAAAAGCCGACTGCCGTGCCGAAGAACATCAAGCCTGTAAAGCCAACCGACGCCCATGATGCGGACAAACCTCGCGAGCAATTGCTGGCTGAACTCGAATATCTACGTATGGAGAATGCTGTCCTAAAGGAGTTAAAGGCCTTGAGGGAGTCAAAAGAGCGAAGTCAGACGAAAAAGCGCTGATCGTCGCCAAGCTCAAGGATCGATTCCCCTTGGCGTGCCTCCTGGCGCTGGTTGAGTTGGCTCGCAGCACCTTCTACTACCAAGTGAAAATCCAGCAAAAGCCGGACAAGGATGCTGCGCTCAAAGAGTTGGTTCAGCGCGTCTATCACGAGGAAAAGGGGCTGTATGGCTACCGCCGTGTTGCGCTTTCGATCAGGCGCCAAGGGACAGTGGTCAACAAGAAGGTCGTGGAGCGACTGATGGCTGGAATGGGGCTGCAATCGGTTGTGCGCCGCAAGAAATATCGGTCGTACCGCGGAATTGTCGGCAAGATCGCGGCGAACCTGTTGGAGCGAAATTTTATCGCCCAGCGCCCGAATCAGAAGTGGGTGACTGACGTGACCGAGTTCAAAGTGGCCCAGCAGAAGTTCTACCTCTCGCCAGTGATGGATCTATACAACGGCGAGATTGTGGCCTACGAGACGGCCAGCCGCCCCAGCTACAGCTTGGTTGGAAGCATGCTGGATAAGGCGCTGGGCTGTTTGGGCGATGAGCCAAAGCTGGTAATCCACTCTGATCAAGGGTGGCACTACCAGCAGGCTCAATACCGCGACACGCTTAAGCGTCACGGTGTGAAGCAGAGCATGTCGCGTAAAGGCAATTGCCTGGACAACGCGGCAATGGAAAGCTTTTTCGGCACGCTCAAGTCAGAGTTTTTCTATCTGAAGCGGTTCGAAAGCGTGGAAGAATTGAAAGCAGGCCTGGACGAATACATCCGCTACTACAACCACGACCGTATCAGACTGAAGCTGGACGGCCTAAGCCCTGTTGAGTACAGGGCCCAGGCTGCTAGCTGATCTGTCCAAGTTTTTGGGGGCAGTCCACCCGGTAGGAGCCGGCTTGCCGGCGAACAGGGCCGGGCGCGGGCTACTGCAGCGTCTGTGGGGCCTTGGGCATCTGCACCTGGATCAACGCCGATTCGAGCAGCACGCGCAGCGATTCGACTTCGTGCATCGACGCCATCATCAGGATCGTGGCCGGGGACTTGGGCTGGGCCAGTACCGCCTGATGGGCTACGGTCAAGGCGCACAGGGCGTACTCGGTGGCCTGGATGAGGGTGTCTTCGAGGGAGTGGTGGTGATGGGGTGGGTCGGGGACGATCTTCAGCATAACGATTTTCCTTTCCGGTGCGGCCACCTGTCTGCTGTCAAACAGAGGGTGGCAGCTGTGCGTGGGTTGACAGACCGGCGAAAATCGTAAAATTCCGGCGCACGCGAGCGTGCCCGCACGCACAGCCGCCATAGAGGGCGAGCCGTACACGATTTTTCGTCGCAGCCTGTCAAAGCTGTGTCGTTGATATGCAACGACTCGCCGAGACTAGAACGCTCCCTGAGCAGCCGCAACGGAAAAAAGGCGGCGGGAGTATGTTTGGGAAATGGACTACAAGGAAGAGGTTTAATCTGATTTTTTGGTGGCTCGTGGGGGGCTGGGGATTCATTTTTGATCGGCGTTGTGGGTGAGGGGCCAGTCACAAAATCATCAGCGCCTATCAGATCGAGCGCCGCTCGCGCGGCGCGTCTAGCAAGCACTCACAAGCTAGCCTGCAAAAGCGGTCGTAATGTAATGAAAAATTTAGGAGTGGAATGGGAATGAGCTTTGCGTACGGTGAGATCGTATGGCCTGAAGATGGCCGAGAGGCAAATATCTTACTGAGGGACTTTATGCTCAAAGCCCTCAGGGCAATTGGTTATGAATTTCCTGGGGTGCTGCCGAACCCAATGGACCTGACTGATGGTTATGTCTTATGTAAAAGCGGACAGCTGGAGTGTAAAGAGCTGGCCGAAAAATGGAGAGGACAGATTTCAGACGCAAGAGATCTCTATAGCAAAAATTCATTGAGCGCCCGCTTGGCCATGCTGCTGCTTAGTATTGATGAATCTGATGATCAAGAGATGATGTCAGAGAAGCTAAGCTGGTTCATGGAGTTTCTTGAATGTGGCGGTGAAAACTACAAGCTGGTGGATGAAATACTAGTAAAATATTTTATCGGCTATGTGGGTGATTTAGTTTCCAGTTAAGAGTTGGTGGTTTAGGGGTGAGGAGAAAAGAGGGGTGGGTATATTTTTACTATGATTCTGCCCGTCGGGGTGAGTGGGAAAAATTAATCTGCTTTCTTTCGCCTGGTTAATGATCTCGTCTCTGAGGTTTCTAGTGTGGGAGTGATGGTAGATGTATTTAAATTTTCATAGTCCTCTCTGGAATGGATGCTGGAATGGGAGAGTTTATGGTCGAGGCCAGTGATTTGAGAAAAATCAATGCTCGTCTTGAATGTAAGGGGTGCATTTGGATCAATGTAGAATATGTGGAGGAGGGAGAGTTGATAAGGAAAGAGCTTTTCCTTAGGAAGTCTGGTGTTGGGTTTGGTGTGGGTTTTGATCATTATTTAGATAAATATGAGGATGCTACTGATCTCTATATAGTGTATTTGCGCAAAGATTTTGAGCGGTTGTCTGATGCCATAGGCTTTTGTGTTGATGAATTATCTGTCAATGTTTCGGATTTCTTGGGGTGTTAAGGTCCACCGGGGGCATGACATTGAACGTTATGTCGGGACAAATTATTAAGTCGTTACAAGGAATGTATGGAAAACCCAAGGTGGCGACTATTGCCGAGCAATCCACCCAGATGATTAGGTGTAGGGTCGCATAGGTCTTGGTGGCTTTGAGCGCCACGGCAGAATAAAACGCTCCTGTCTACGCAGGTGACGTACTCATGAAACCATGGAGTGGGCAATGCAAAATCATACTGTTGTTCGTTTTGATTCCGACATAGTTCCTGGCAGGTCGATCGGTGGGATTTCCTTGGGCGATTGTGCTGAGGATATTTTTTATTGTGTCGCCGATACCTTTGATGTGGAAGTTTTTGAGTTTGAAAATTTTGGTGTCAGGTACGTATGCTATGAGATAGCTGGAGGGGCAATTTCATTTTCCGCCAAGGACGACGGAAAAATAACCGCGTTGCGGTGTAAACCTCCCTATAAAGGAAGATTTGATAGACGTTTTTATCCGGGTATAACGGCTGGGGAGTTGAAGCGTGTGTCCAGAAGGCAAGAGGTGATGGGTGGTTACTTGATTGTCGATAGAAATTATCTGATTTACTACAGCATGCCGGATGATATTGACGACTTCAATAGTTTCTCCGATTTGGATGATGATGTTGTGTTCGAAGAATTGCATGTGGGTGGGTTAAGGTGATGAAGGATTGGCGGGCGTTTTGAATAGCAGAACCCATTGCATTGATGCCTACCCTAGCAGCATGAAGGGTGACACGCAGGCGTGGGCAAACTCACCACCGCCCAGGAAGAAAAAGGCGCCGTCGGGTTTTACCAGTACCGCAATCACCTGGTCACCCGCCACACCGACCGTACCGAGCGGGGCTTCACCTGGGTTAGGCAAGCGAGATCCTTTGGACTGCTATCCAGATGCAGCCGTGAAAGACCTGGTTCCACGAGCCCCGGCATGTAAAGCGATCTTGATTTTGGTTATTAATAAATAGCTTCTTATTCCTTTACGTTAGAGATTCCCTCCCTATACTGGCCCCCAAGCACGCAAACACCTTGGAGGCGTCCCCATGCGCAATGAGTCGATTCGTTACCTGATTGTGCCGGGCTGGCAAGGATCGCCAGACAACCATTGGCAAAGTCACTGGCAGCGCAGCCTGCCCAACAGCGCCCGGGTCGAGCAGCACGACTGGCTGACCCCGCAGCGGCGCGATTGGGTGCAGGCCCTGGAGCAGGCAATTGCCGCCGAACGCTCGCCGGTGATTCTCATCGCCCACAGCCTGGGCTGCATCACCGTCGCCCACTGGGCTGCGCACGCCAGCCCTGAGCTGCTGCGCCGGGTGCGTGGCGCGTTGCTGGTGGCGCCGGCCGACGTCGAACGCCCGACCTGCGCGCCGGCCCTGCGCAACTTCGCGCCGATTCCGTTGCAGGCGCTGCCGTTCCCCAGCCAGGTAGTCAGCTCCGACAACGACCCGGCAGTGAGTGTGCCCCGTGCGCTGCACCTGGCGAGTGCCTGGGGAGCCGAGGCGGGGTTGCTGACCAATGCCGGGCATATCAACGTCAAGTCCGGCCATGAGCGTTGGGAGCAGGGCTTCGCCTATCTCTACCGCCTGCAGGCGCGGATCGACCAGCGCGCGCTGCGCCGCGCCTGATTCGGCACTTATCCACAGCATTGCCTTGAGCCTCGGCCGCTTGCGGTCGGGGCGGGAGTATTCCATGACGTTTCACAGCCCTTTCGGCCAGCCGCTGCTGACCTTCCCCGAGCTGGACAAGAGCCCGCTGAGCATCCGCGCCAAGGCGCTGGTGTTCGTCGATGAACGCTCGCAGGCGCTGCGCCGGGCCCTCGAGCGCCTGGCGCCTCAACCATTGCCGGTGCTGATCTGCGGCGAGACGGGCACCGGCAAGGAGTTGCTGGCCCGGCAGATCCACCGCGCCAGTGATCGTGGTGGGTTGTTCGTTTCGGTCAACTGCGCGGCCATCAGCCCGACCTATGCCGACGCCGAACTGTTCGGCTACAGCGCCGGCACCCAGGGCGGCACCGCCAGCAGCCGGGCCGGTTGGTTCGGTTCGGCCAACGGCGGCACGCTGTACCTGGATGAGATCGCCGACCTGCCCCTGGCGATCCAGGGCAAGCTGCTGGCGGCGCTGGAGAACCGTGAAGTGACCCGTGTCGGCGCGACCCAGGCCCAGGCGGTGGATGTGCGTTTGGTCGCCGCATCGAGCATTGACTTGGCCCAGGCGGTGCGGGCCGGCCGCTTCAACGAGCGGCTGTACCACTACCTGCATGAGGGCGAGCTGGAACTGCCGGCGCTGCGCGACCGGGTCGGCGATATCCTGCCCTTGGCCGAATATTTCGTCGGCATCTACAGCGTGCGCCTGGACCGTTCGGTGCCGCTGATCAGCGAGGCGGCGCAGCAGGCACTGGAAGCTCATGCCTGGCCGGGCAACACCCGCGAGCTGGAGAACGTTATCCACTTTGCACTGCTGGTCAGCGACGGCGATGAAATCCTCCCGGAGCACCTCGACCTGCCGGACATCGCCCCCCTGGCCAGCCTGGCGCGACAGTTGGAGCAGCTACGTCGTGGCGGCGAGGCGCAGACCCTCGGTGAGCTGCGTCGGCTGCTGGATGAAGCCCTGGCCCGACTGGACGAAACCGCGTCCTAGACGACGTCTTGCAGGGCTCTTGAGTTCGAGCGCCGCCTATGCGGCGCATCGCGGATAAATCCGCTCCTACACAAGTGCCGCACCTGTAAAGCCTTGGCGCAGGGCTTGAGGCAAACGGAGCGGCGGTAGCGGTAGGAGCGGATTCATCCGCGATGCGCCGCGCGGGCGGCGCTCGATCTAATACGCGCTGCAACTCTCCAATGCCTAATCGGAATAAGCAGCTAATCAAAAGATATTGTTACGGAATAAAAATAATCGGTATTGTCCGTTTCACGCCCACCCGAACGGATGGGCACCCGACGTCGCCATCTGCGATGGCCCAGCTATAGAACAAGGATCACCATGAAAAAGACCCTGCTGACCACCGCCCTGGCTGCCGCCCTGTCGTTCACGGGCCTCGCCAACGCCGCTGAAAAACTGGTGGTCGCCGCCACGCCCGTGCCGCACGCCGAAATCCTCGAACTGATCAAGCCGACCCTGGCCAAAGAGGGCGTGGACCTGGAAATCAAGGTCTTCACCGACTACGTCCAGCCCAACGTGCAGGTCGACCAGAAGCGCCTGGACGCCAACTACTTCCAGACCCTGCCGTACCTGAAGAACTTCAACGAAGGCAAGGGCACCCACCTGGAAACCGTGATCGGCGTGCACGTCGAGCCGTTCGGTGGCTATTCGAAGAAGGTCAAGAGCCTGGCCGAGCTGAAGGAAGGCGCCACCGTCGCCATCCCCAACGAAGGCAGCAACAGCGGCCGTGCCCTGCTCCTGCTGCAGAAGGCTGGCCTGATCACCCTGAAGGACCCGAAGAACGCCCTGGCCACCCCGAAAGACATCGCCGAGAACCCGAAGAAGCTCAAGTTCCGTGAGCTGGAATCGGCCATGCTGCCGCGTGTGCTGGACCAGGTCGACCTGGACATGATCAACACCAACTACGCCCTGGAAGCCGGCCTGAACCCGGCCAAGGATGCCCTGGTGATCGAGGGCAGCGACTCGCCATACGTGAACTTCCTGGTGGCCCGCCCGGACAACAAGGACAGCGCGGCCATCCAGAAACTGGCCAAGGCGCTGACCAGCCCCGAGGTGAAGGCGTTCATCGCCAAGAAGTACCAGGGCGCGGTACTGCCGGCGTTCTGATACCCGACACGACTTACGCCTGAACGAAAAACCGACGCAAATTGCGTCGGTTTTTTATTGGGCAGGAACCTGTAGGAGCCGGCTTTGCCGGCGAACACCCGCGAAGCGGGTGCCAGCCACCGCAATGCCTTTTTCGCGGGTGACCACACCAGCCTCAGCTTTGCGAGATTCCGGTGGGAGCGGCCTTGTGTCGCGAAAGGGCCGCAAAGCGGCCCCGGCATTTTCTGCATTGCCGCTGAAATCCTGGGGCCGCTGCGCAGCCCTTTCGCGACACAAGGCCGCTCCTACAGGGAGAGGTGTGAACCCCGATAGTGGGCTCAGCGCTGGCTGGCCAGCGCCCGGCGCAGTGCCAGCAACCAGAGCAATTGTTCATTCGAGGCGGGAGAGCAGGGGCTGTTCATCGTTATCGTCCTTGTAGGTGTGATGGGCCATGCAGGTCGCATTCTGAAACTCTTTTGAAAGGGGTTTATTCAGAAAGATCCCTTTGTGATGAAGGAAATTTCCGAGCAGTTCGAAGGGGGATATCGATATGCAATAAAGGTATTTAGAAAAACATTCTTATGCCTTTAGAGTTTGCCTATCGTGCTTACCGGCACAGCGCCATCACTCTGTACAAGGACGTCGAGCGACCCTCGCGCCGAGCTGGAACCTCCCCATGCCATACCTTCAAACCCCCGTGCCGAGGCCCTTTCCATGAGCTTCGACACCGCCTTCATGCTTAGCACATTGCCCGCGTTCTTCAAGGCCGTGGGTGTGACCCTGCAGGTCGGGCTGATCGCCATCGCCACCTCGATGCTGGTGGCGCTGGTCAATGCAACGATCCTGGTGTTTCGTACGCCCTACCTGCGCCGTCTGGTGCAGGGCTATGTGGAACTTGCCCGCAACACGCCGCTGCTGATCCAGCTGTTCTTCGTCTACTTCGCCCTGCCGAGCCTGGGGTTGAAGGTGTCCGGCTTTACCGCGGCGATCATCACCATGACTTTCATGGGCGGCGCCTACCTCACCGAGGTACTGCGCGCCGGCGTTGAAGCGGTGCCGCGTGCGCAACTGGAGTCCGGCCGCTCCATCGGGCTCTCCGAAGGCCAGCTGCTGCGCCATGTGATCCTGCCCCAGGCCGGCATCCTCAGCCTGCCGGCGCTGTTCGCCAACTTCGTGTTCCTGCTCAAGGAAACCACCGTGGTCTCGGCGGTGGCGGTGCCAGAGATTCTCTACACCACCAAGAACTACATCGCCCTGTACTACAAGACCTACGAAATGCTCGCCGTGCTGACCCTGCTCTGCGTGCTGATTTTCCTGCCGCTGTCGCTGCTGCTGCGCTACCTGGAAAGGAGGCTGCAACATGGCCAGTTCGGGCATTGAGTTGTTGCTGGTGTCGCTGCCGCAACTGGCTGCGGGCGCGGCGCAGACCCTGGCGATCTCGGCCTTGGGCATCCTGTTCGCCACCTTGGGCGGCGTGCTCTACGGCGTGCTGGCGACCCTCGGCAATCGGGCACTGAATATCCTGTTGCAGGTGTACCTGGAACTGTTCCGAGCGATTCCGGTGCTGGTCTGGCTGTACCTGGTGTTCTTCGGGCTGCCGATCTTCTTCGGCCTGAGCATCCCCAGCTTCTGGTGCGCGGTACTGGTGCTGGGCCTGTGGGGCGCCAGCGAGGTGGGCGAGGTGGTGCGCGGCGCCCTGCAATCGCTACCCCGCGGGCAACGCGAGGCCGGGCTGTCGATCGGCCTGGGCGGCTGGCAGCTGTATGGCTACGTGCTGCTGCCCCAGGCGCTCAAGCGCATGACCCCGCCGACCATCAACATCTACACGCGCATCATCAAGACCAGCTCGCTGGCGGTGCTGATCGGTGTGGTCGACGTCATCAAGGTCGGCCAGCAGATCATCGAGCGTACCTACGAGTCGGTGCTGATCTACGGCGCGCTGTTCCTGTTCTTCTTCCTCGTCTGCTATCCGCTTTCCGCCGCTTCGCGCGTGCTGGAACGCCGCTGGGCCCAGCCATGAACGCATTGATCGAATTCCAGGGTTTCAACAAATTCTTCGGCGAGCACCAGGTGCTCAAGGATGTCGACCTGCAGGTGCAGGCCGGCGAAGTGGTGGTGATTCTTGGCCCCAGCGGCTGCGGCAAAAGCACGCTGTTGCGCTGCCTGAACGGGCTGGAGGAAGCCCAAGGCGGCAGCCTGCGCCTCGACGGCCAGGAACTGCTCGCCCCGGGCACCGACTGGCGCCAGGTGCGCCAGCGGGTCGGCATGGTGTTCCAGAGCTACCACCTGTTCGGCCATATGAGCGTGCTCGACAACCTGTTGCTGGGCCCGCTCAAGGTGCAGAAGCGCGAGCGCCGCGAAGCCCAGGCCCAGGCCGAGGCGCTGTTGGCCCGGGTGGGGCTGCTGGACAAGCGTGACGCCTTCCCCCGGCAGCTTTCCGGTGGCCAGCAGCAGCGCATCGCCATCGTCCGCTCGCTGTGCATGAACCCCCAGGTGATGCTGTTCGACGAAGTCACCGCGGCCCTAGACCCGGAGATGGTCAAGGAGGTGCTGCAGGTGATCCAGGGCCTGGCCCGCGACGGCATGACCCTGCTCATCGTCACCCACGAAATGGCCTTCGCCCGCGCGGTGGCCGACCGCATCGTGTTCATGGAGGCCGGCAGGATCCTTGAACAGAATGACCCCGAGCGCTTCTTCACCCAACCGCAGAGCGCACGCGCGCAGCAGTTCCTGGAGAAATTCTCGTTCGTCGAAAGCCTGCCCAAGTCACTGCCCAAGTCATTGCACAAGGAACTGTCATGAAGACCGCACCGTTCGCCAAACTGCTCGCTCCACTGCTTGGCCTGGCCCTGCTGGCCGGCTGCAACAAGTCCGAAGACGCGGCCAAGCCCGCCGCCGCCTCGCCGGCCACCAGCTACCTGGAAACCATCAAGGCCCGCGACAAGCTGATCGTGGGGGTGTTCACCGACAAGCCGCCGTTCGGCTTCGTCGATGAAAGCGGCCGCTACGTGGGCTTTGACACCGATATCGGCCGGCGCTTCGCCAAGGAGCTGCTGGGCGACGAGAACAAGGTCGAGTTCGTCGCCGTCGAGCCCGCCAGCCGCATTCCGTTCCTGCAGAGCGACAAGGTCGACCTGATCCTCGCCAACATGACCGTCACCCCCGAGCGCAAAGAGGCGGTGGACTTCACCAACCCCAACCTGCGCGTGGCGGTGCAGGCCATCGTCGCCGATGGCAGCCCGGTGCAGAAGCTCGACGACCTGGCCGACAAGACCATCATCGTCACCACCGGCACCACCGCCGATATCTGGCTGACCAAGAACCACCCGGACTGGAAGCTGCTGAAGTTCGAGAAGAACACCGAGTCCCTGGCCGCCCTGGCCAGCGGCCGTGGCGAGGCCTATGCCCAGGACAACCTGATCCTGTTCAGCTGGGCCAAGCAGAACCCGGGCTATCGCGTATTGCCGCAGTTGCTGGGTGACGAGGCGCCGATCGCCCCAGCGGTGAAGAAGGGCAACACCGAGCTGCGCGACTGGGTGAACGCCGAGCTGGCCAAGCTGGGCGAGGAGAAGTTCCTGCTCAAGCTGTACGACCAGTACGTGCGCAAAGAACTCAGCGATGACACCAAGCCGGAGAGCGTGATCGTCGAAGGCGGCAAGTGGCAGGGTTGAGCCATGGCCCCCTGTAGGAGCGGCTTCAGCCGCGATGCGGGCACCGCGGTGTGTGGCACCCGCTGTGCGGGTGATCGCGGCTGAAGCCGCCCCTACAGGGATCGCGTGACGCGCTGGGCGTTATTTGCCCGGCACCAGGCGCAAGGTGCTCTGCGCCGGAATCACCCCCATCCGCGTCTTGTGATAGCGCCCTTCGATGTAATCCTCGGCCTGGTCCTTGTAGTGGCTGTCGAACAGCACGCCACTCTGCCCGACCGGGTTGATGGTCAACGCCGCCCCCGGGTCGCCGAAATCGACCACCCGGCGGGTCGAAGGCCCATAGGTGACCGGCCAGGGCGCCGGGCCGATCTTCGCCGAAAGGTTGTTCGGCACTTCATGGGTGCCCGGCGCGGCGAACGGGCCGACATTGAAGAGCAGGTTCAACGGCTTCTTCATCCCCAGCGGATGGTTGTGGGTGAGGGTGTGGGCCTTGCCCCACTGCCAGCTGGCCGGGTCCTTGCCGAAGGTTTCGCGCAGGTGCTTCAGGCTGCGTTGCCAGGCCAGGCGCACGATGGCGGCGCGGTCGGTGTGCTCGTTGCCGCCACGGGTGTTCCACCAGGGCGAATCCACGTCGGCAGCCAGGCGCGGCAGGGCGGCGTCGATGGCGCGGGTACTGATCAACACCGGGAACCAGGTGTCGCCCAACTCGTCGTGCAGCGCGGCGAAGGCCAGCTCGTAGAGGAACTGGTTGAACAGCGTGGCGCTGGTGGAGTCCAGCGGGTAGTCGCCGCGCCAGGCGGCCAGTTGTTCCACCAGTTCCTTCTCTTCGTCACCGCTGGCGACCGTGCGCAGGGTGCCCAGCAGCGGCGCCAGGGTCCGCGGGCCATAGTCGCTGCTGGTGTCGAGCTGCAGGGCCTGGCTGTTCTGGATATCCCACTTGATGTCCGGGTTGCTCAGCTGGCGATCGAGCTGGCGACCACGGTCGGCCAGGTTGTAGTAACCGGGTATCGCTATCGAGGCCGGTGGCTGGTAGTTGGCCGAGACGATATAGCCGCTGGCCGGGTTCTCCTGCTGCGGGTTGACGCTGAAGGGGTAGAACCCGGGCTTGTCGGCCTGGCCGCTGCTGCCGTCGAGGATGAACGCCGGGTTGACCCCGTCCGGGCGGATCGGCAGGCGCGCCGCCGCCCACCAGCCGATATCGCCACGGGCGTTGGCCCACACCAGGTTCAGCCCCGGCGCCTGGACCTTCTCCGCTGCCTCGCGCATCTTGCCGAGGGTGTCGGCGCGGTTGATCTGGTAGAAACCGTCGAGCAATGGGTTCTCGGTTTCCAGGAACGCCCACCACATGGCGATCGGCGCCGGGCCGGCCGTGTCGCCCAGCACGCTGTTGACGATCGGGCCATGGGGCGAGCGGCGCAGGGTGATGCTCACCGGCGCCTGGCTTTTGACCGCGATCTGCTGCTCGGTTTTCTCCAGCGCTTGCCAGTGGCCATCGACCATCACCTGATTCGAATCTGCCGGGTTGGTCTTCTCGGCGATCAGGTCGACGTCGTCGTTCTGGAACATGGTCAGGCTCCAGCCGAAATCGCGGTTGTGGCCGAGCAGGGCGAACGGGTTGAGGGCCTGGAAATAGCCATACAGGTTGAAGCTCGGCGCCGACAGTTCAGCCTCGTACCACACCGCCGGCACGGCGAAGCTGATATGCGGGTCGCCGGCCAGCAGCGCGCGGCCGCTGCGGGTGTGGCTACCGGCCACGGCCCAGGCATTGCTGCCCTCGAACTGCGGGATGCCGACCTCGCCAAGGGCATCGTGGCTCAGCCGCGCCAGCTGCTCGAGGCTGCGCCAGTCGGCGGCGGCCAGCGGGGTGGCGACGGCGCCGTCGGGCTTCCAGTCGAGGTCGAAGATCTTCAGGTACTCGGGGCCGAGCTGGTCGCGGATATAGGTCAGCGCCGGGTCGGTGCGAAACGCTGCCGCGAAGCTGTAGGCAAGGTAGCCGGCGATGCTCAGGGTGTCCTCGGCGGTGAACGGGCGCTTCGGGATGCCGAGCACGTCGAACTCCATGGGTTTGGGGTGCGTCGCCTGCCATTGGTTGACGCCGTCCAGGTACGCCTGCAGGGCCTGCCAGGCTGGTGACTGGTGGTCCAGGCGCTGCACCATCAACGCGGCTTGGTCGCGGATGCGCAGGCTGCGGAACAGGGTGTCGGTGGGCACCAGCTTCTCGCCCAGCACCTCGGCCAGCTCGCCCCGGGCCAGGCGGCGCATGATTTCCATCTGGAACAAGCGGTCCTGGGCGTGCACGTAGCCCAGGGCGCGGTACAGGTCCTGTTCGTTCTGTGCCTGCAAGTGCGGCACGCCGCGGGCGTCGTAGCGCGCACTGACCGGCGCCTGCAAGCCGCTGACGGCCACCTCGCCCTCGCGCTGGGGCTGCTTGCCCTGCACGTACCAGTAACCGGTGCCAGCGGCGGCCACGGCGATCACCACCGCCAGCAGGGTCAGGCTGCGCTTCATCGAAACTCCTTGTGCACGCCAGCGAAAAATGTGGTCCGATCATCGGCGGATTCGCGAACTGAGCATAGTCCCTGAAAGGAGTTTCCATGTCCCTCAGCGAAAAACAGAAGATGTTGGCCGGTGAGCTCTACCACGCCGGTTGCCCCGAGCTGCAGGCCGAGCAGATCGCCAACAAGCACTGGATGCACCGCTACAACAGCAGCGTCGAGCTGCTCAACGACGCGCGCCATGGCCTGTTGATCGAGCATTTCGGCCAGGTCGGCGACGGCGCGGTGATCCGCCCGCCGTTCTACTGCGACTACGGCTACAACATCAGCATCGGCGCCAACAGTTTCATGAACTTCAATTGCGTGATCCTCGATGTGCTGCCGGTGCGCATCGGCGCCGACTGCCAGATCGGCCCGGCGGTGCAGATCTACACCGCCGACCACCCGATGGACCCTGAGCTTCGCCGTACCGGCCTCGAAAGCGGCCGGCCGGTGACTATCGGCGACAACGTGTGGATCGGTGGCGGGGCGATCATCCTGCCCGGCGTGACCATCGGCGACAACGCCGTGGTCGGTGCCGGCAGCGTGGTGACCCGCAATGTGCCGGCGGGGGCGGTGGTGGTGGGCAACCCGGCGCGGGTGCGTCAGCCGGCCCAGGGGCAGTAGCAGCCCACCGCAAGGGTGTTGGAGGCTTGGACCCGGCGCCCTTGTTCCAGTGCTTTGAGAATCGGTTCGATGAAACTGTTGCTCGAGTTGCACACCGCGCCTTCGCTGTAGGGCCCGAAGTAGGCCAGGTTGCCCTCGTGGTCCCAGATTGCCACGGCGGGCGTGGCGGGTAGTCGTTCACTGCCGGGCAGGCTGGCCAGTGGTTTCAGGGCGGTGAGGTTCGCGGGAAGCTGGCCATGGCTGCCGGGCTTCTGCACGACGTGGAAGCTCACGCCCCGTGGGGCGAACTGCGCGACCAGCTCGCCCAGGTGTTGCTGGTTGCCGACGTTGCACGGGCAGGCCGGGTCCCAGAAGTGCACCACGCGGATCGGGCCGGGGCCGGACAGCTCGGGCGGCAGTTGCAACTGGCTGCCGTCGAAGAAGGTGGCCTGGTTGTCGAAGGGGCGCAGGTAGCGGCTCTGGAAACTGTCGTAGGCCCACCAAAGGGCGGCGGCGCAGAGCAGGGTGGCGGTGATACCGGCCAGTGACTTGATGCTTCGGGTTGGCATGGTTTATCCGCGGAATCGGTCTAGGGCGCGAGCCCCTGTGGGAGCGGGTTTACCTGCGAATACGGCGGTGAATTCACGGACGCCTTCGCGGGTAAACCCGCTCCCACAGGCAAAAGAGGCGCCTGTGGAAGTGCGTCAGCTTGCCATGGCGCGGCCCAGACCTGAATATCACAGGTCAATACTTGCTTCAGTGTGGATGTACCCGATGCCCGCCGCCTTCCAACCCGACTCGCTGCGCGCCGGCCTGTCGCCCCTCACCGAGCGCCAGGCGCTGCCGGCCCAAGGCCGTGACTACCAGCGCTTCTATGGCCTGGACCTGCCGGTGGCCAGTTGGCTCGGTCGCTTCCAGGCAGCCGGTTTCGACCTGGTCGGCCAGGTCTGGTTGCCGGAGCAACCGGTGGCGACCCTGTTTCTGCTGCATGGCTACTACGACCACATGGGCCTGTATCGGCATGTGATCGACTGGGCGCTCAGGCAGCACTATGCGGTGATCAGCTGCGACCTGCCCGGGCATGGGCTGTCCAGCGGCGAGCGGGCCAGCATCGAAGACTTCGACATTTATCAGCAGACACTGGACGCTTTGTTCGAGCAGGCGCGCCAGCTTGGCTTGCCACGCCCGTGGCATCTGTGCGGGCAGAGCACCGGCGGGGCGATCGTGGTCGATCACCTGTTGCATTGCGACGGCCACAGCCCGGCCGACGGCGAGGTGATCCTGCTGGCGCCGCTGGTGCGCCCACGCGCCTGGCACTGGTCGAAGCTCAGCTATTGCGTGCTGCGCCACTTCGTCAACGGCATCGAGCGGCGCTTCAGCGAGAACACCAACGACCCGGCGTTCCTGCCGTTTCTGGAAGCCGACCCGCTGCAACCGCGCCGTTTGCCGACAGCCTGGGTCGGCGCGCTGTTGAAATGGGTCCGGCGTATAGAGGAGGCACCGCGCAGCACGCGGCGGCTGTTGATCGTGCAAGGGGAGGCGGACGGTACCGTGGACTGGCCCTACAACCTCAAGGTGCTCAAGGCCAAGTTCAGTGAACCGCAGATCCTCATGCTGCCCGAGGCGCGGCACCACCTGGCCAACGAGCTGCCGGGCATCCGCCAGCGCTATTTCGACTTCATCGGCCAGCGCCTGGGCTGATCAGTTCAGGTCCGCGGCGTTCTGCCCGACCGCCAGCGCGGCGCGCACGGCGGCCACGGCGGCCTTGTAGTAGGCCTGGCCTTGCGGTGATTCAGCGAAGGTGGCGAACTCTTCCAGCTCGGTGTCCGACAGGTCGCGATAGACATACAGCAGGGTGTTGTTCAGGTCTTCGCCGACCTGGTTCATCAGGCGCTGGCGCTGGCCATCGAGCAGGCCCTGGGCCTGACCACCACCGAACAGGCCCGGGATCATCGAGCTGAGGCTGTCCGCAGCCACCCCGGCAATCGCCAGGCTGACCTCGGCGCCGGCTTCGCGGGCCGGCAGGGCCTGGGCCAGGTGGCCGACGATCAGCAGGCGGTTGTCGCTGACCTGCATCTTGGGCAGGCCCTTGGCGTTCTTGGCCAACTGGTCTTTGCGCGTGGCCAGCAGTTCGGCGGCCACCACCTTGCGCCCCAGCGGCGACTGGAAGAAGTTCAGGGCCGGCGCAGGGTTCTGCAGGTTCGTGCGCAGCTGCGCCAGGGCGCGGCGGTCCATGGCCTGGGCCTGGAAGCGTTGA
Organism: Pseudomonas entomophila; assembly: GCF_018417595.1. Taxonomy (NCBI): domain Bacteria; kingdom Pseudomonadati; phylum Pseudomonadota; class Gammaproteobacteria; order Pseudomonadales; family Pseudomonadaceae; genus Pseudomonas; species Pseudomonas entomophila. Next base: position 5,648,777 of record NZ_CP070982.1, on the reverse strand, counting down.
TTGCTGTTGGTGACCAGCGCTTGATAGACCGCAGGCGGCAGGCTGTTGCGGTAGCGCTGCTGGGCGGCGCTCACGGCATCGTTGAAATGGGCGCGCTGGTCGGGCCAGCCGGCGGCCTTGTACAGTTGATCGAGGCTGTCTGCCCAGACAGGCATGGTGCAGATCATCAGCAGAAGCAGGGAAAACAAACGGCGCATTCAGGACTCCTGTCGGCAGGCCGCTATTGTCCGTGGCGCGGCGGGGCTTTGTCGAGACGCCAGCGGCAGTTCTCGACCAAGTGGCGCTGTGCGAGCGCATGCCGAATAGCTATGATGCGCCATGCACATTCCTCCTGAACATCCGATGCTGTCGGCGATCGTCGATGACCTGGCCACCCGTGGCTGGTCGCAGCAGCCGCTCTTCTTGCCCGACGGACTGGCCCGCGCGCTGGCGCTCGAATGCCGCCGTCGCCACGCCGAAGGCGAACTCAACCCGGCCGGCGTCGGGCGCGGTGCCGCGCAGGAAGTGCGCGAGGCCATTCGCGGCGACCAGATCCAGTGGATCGACCCGGGTGACTCCGAGGCCTGCGACCATTATCTGGGGGCCATGGACAGCCTGCGCCAGGCCATCAACCAAGGGTTGTACCTGGGGCTCGAGGATTTCGAGTGCCATTTCGCCCTGTATCCGCCGGGCGCTTTCTACCGCCGCCACCTGGACCGCTTCCGCGACGACGACCGGCGCGCCGTTTCGGCTGTGTTCTATCTCAATGAAGGCTGGCAGCCCGACGACGGTGGCCAGTTGCGCATGTTCCTGCAGGGTGACGTCGAGCATGACGTGCCGCCGCTGGCGGGCACCCTGGTGGTGTTCCTGTCGGGCGACATCCCTCACGAAGTCCTCCCGGCCGGGCGTGAGCGCCTGTCGCTGACGGGCTGGTTCCGCCGCCGTGGCAACGACCTGTTCTAAGGTACTGGTCAGCGCCTGCCTGCTGGGCCAGCCGGTGCGCTACGACGGGCGTGCCAGTGGCCATCCTGGCCTGTTGCAACGCTGGCAGGCCGAAGGCCGGGTGGTGCCGTTGTGCCCGGAGGTGGCCGGTGGCTTGCCGACGCCACGCCCGCCTGCGGAGATTCCGGGCGGGCAGGGTGGCGAAGTGCTGGATGGGCGGGTGCCGGTCGTGACTGTCGCGGGCGAGGATGTCAGCGAGGCGTTTCTTGCTGGCGCCCGTCAGGCCCTGGCCCTGGTGCGGCGGCACGGCATCGCGGTGGCGGTGCTCAAGTCCGGTAGCCCTTCGTGTGGTAACCGTTTGACCTACGACGGCAGCTTCACGGGTGTGAAGGTGGCGGGGGAAGGGGTGACCACGGCGTTGCTGCGGCGCGAAGGGGTGCAGGTGTTCAGCGAGCTGGAGCTGGAGCAGGCTGCGCAAGCCCTGAGCCACGCGGACCTGTAGGAGCCAGCCTGGCTGGCGAATGGCTTCACATCGCCTTCAGGGCTGTTCGCCAGCCAGGCTGGCTCCTACGGGGTCGGTGACGAGGCTACTGTTGGAGCCATTTCTTTTCCAGCTCGGTCAGGCGCCCGTTGTCCTTGAGCCGCTGCAAGGCGTTGTTCACCGCGCTCTCGAATGCCGGATTATCCTTTTGGAATGGAATAACCAAGTGCAGGTCACCAAACGGTTGGCTGGCGCTCAACGCGGGTGCGAGTTTGTCTTGCGCATCGGGCTTGTCGACCGTGATATCGAACTTGCCGCTCTCCACCCCCGCCAGCACTTCCGCGGCGGGCGTCTCGATGAACTCGACGCGCAGGCCCAGTTCACCGGCCAACGCCCGGCCAAGCTCGATATCGAAACCCGTCAGGTGTTCATCCAGTTTGAAGGCATAGGGCGCGGCGTCGCTCTGCACGGCAATCCGCAATTCCCCCCGGTCGTTGATTTCATCGATCAGTTCGGCCTGGGCCAGTGGAGTGAACAGTGCTGCCAGCAGCACGCCAATGGTCAAACGCATGAATGCCCCTTTCTTGTTCGGCAGAAGAATGTCATTCGCCGGGACTTATTACCTGCCTCGGTCGAGCGCAGCCTCAGACCTCAATACCCAATCAATGTTTGATCGGGCCTCGAAATATTTCCTCGGCTGTTTTTGAACCTCTTCCGGTGTGGGTGGACTATGGTGAAGTACCGCCTTGCTTCGTTTAAGTGATAGCGGTCAATTGAAGTGAATCACAGGAGAAGTGAATGAAAAGCCTAATGTCGCGTGCTGTCGTCGCCGGTCTGCTGATGGGCGTGTCGGTGTTCGCCAGTGCCGCGGATGCCCTGAAGAGCCAGCAGCCACCGGAAGGCGCCAAGGTCTTCATCGTTTCCCCCGCCGACGGCGCCACGGTCGACAAGACCTTCACCGTCAAGTTCGGCATCGAGGGCATGAGCCTGAAGCCTGCGGGCGACCCGACCCCGCATACCGGCCATCACCACCTGCTGGTGGATGTGGGCAAAGCGCCGGCCGCTGACCTGCCGCTGCCGACCAGCCTGATGCCGGAAAACAACGCGCCACTGCCGGCCGGCCCGCAGGTGTTGCATTTTGGTAAGGCGCAGACCGAGGCGACCATCACCCTGACGCCGGGCAAGCACACCCTGCAGCTGGTGCTGGGTGACCAGTACCACGTGCCGTTCAAGCCAAGCGTCAAGTCGAAGAAGATCACGGTCAACGTCAAGTGACGCAGAACCTGTAGGCGCGGCTTCAGCCGCGAAATAGGCACCGCGCTGGTTGGCACCCGCTTCGCGGGTGATCGCGGCTGAAGCCGCTCCTACAATAATCGTCGGTGTACTACGACAAAGAAAAAGGGAGGCCACCAGGGCCTCCCTTTTTCATGCCGCAGTGAAACTTAGAACAGTACGCGCGAGCGAATGGTGCCCTTCACGTGCTGCAGTTTTTCCTGGGCCAGGTCCGAGTACTCGGCGTCCACGTCGATTACCACGTAACCGACTTTCTCGTCGGTCTGCAGGAACTGACCGGAGATGTTGATACCGTTCTCGGCGAACACTTTGTTGATCTCGCTGAGCACGCCCGGGATGTTTTCGTGGATGTGCAGCAGGCGGTGCTTGCCTGGGTGGGCCGGCAGGGCCACTTCCGGGAAGTTGACCGACGACACGGAGGTACCGTTGTCGCTGTACTTGACCAGCTTCTCGGCCACTTCCAGGCCGATGTTGGCCTGGGCTTCGGCGGTGGAGCCACCGATGTGCGGGGTGAGGATCACGTTGTCCAGGCCACGCAGCGGGCTTTCGAACTCTTCGTCGTTGGAGCGCGGCTCCACCGGGAACACGTCGATGGCGGCGCCGATCAGGTGCTTGTCCTTGATCGCGGCGGCCAGGTGGTCCAGCTCGACCACGGTGCCACGGGCGGCGTTGATCAGGATCGAGCCCTTCTTCATCGCGCGGATTTCCTTCTCGCCGATCATCCACTGGGTGGACGGCAGCTCAGGCACGTGCAGCGAGACGATGTCGGCCAGGCCCAGCAGTTCGTGCAGGCTGGTGACCTGGGTGGCGTTGCCCAGTGGCAGCTTGGTCAGCGGGTCGTAGAAATACACCTGCATGCCCAGGCCTTCGGCCAGCACCGACAGCTGCGTGCCGATCGAGCCGTAGCCGACGATGCCCAGCTTCTTGCCACGGATCTCGAAGGAGTTGGCCGCGCTCTTGATCCAGCCACCGCGATGGCAGGAGGCGTTCTTCTCGGGGATGCCGCGCAGCAGCAGGATGGCTTCGGCCAGCACCAGCTCAGCTACCGAGCGGGTGTTGGAGTACGGTGCGTTGAACACCGCGATGCCGCGCTCGCGGGCCGCGTTCAGGTCGACCTGGTTGGTACCGATGCAGAAGCAGCCGACCGCGACCAGTTTCTTCGCACAGTCGAAGACCTCTTCGGTCAGCTGGGTGCGCGAGCGGATGCCGATGAAGTGGGCATCGGCGATCTTTTCCTTCAGCTCGGCGTCCGGCAGCGAGCCGGTGAGGTACTCGATGTTGCTGTACCCGGCAGCCTTGAGGATATCCACCGCATTCTGGTGGACGCCTTCAAGAAGAAGGAACCTGATCTTGCTCTTGTCGAGAGAAGTCTTGCTCATCTGCGTAAACCTGTATCCCGGAGAAAAATGGCGAGGAGGGTGAAGCGACGCGGCGTCGGCCTTAGCACGAACAGCGGGAGGGCTATGCTAGCATACGCGACCTGATCTGAGCTTATCCCGACAGGTGAAGCGTGCTCAGGGTGACTATGAATAAGTCGAGAGTTCCAGCGATGACCCAGTCTGCGGTAATTGATGAGCTGATGACCCTGGTCGACCCTGGCAAGGTCCTTACCGACCCCGCCTCGCTCGAGGCGTATGGCAAGGACTGGACCAAGCACTACCCGCCCGCGCCCAGCGCCATCGTCTTCCCCAAATCCATCGAGCAGGTCCAGGCCATCGTGCTGTGGGCGAACCGGCACAAGGTCGCCCTGGTGCCGTCGGGTGGGCGTACCGGGCTGTCGGGAGGCGCGGTCGCCGCCCACGGCGAGGTGGTGGTGGCCTTCGACTATATGAACCAGATCCTCGGCTTCAACGCGTTCGACCGCACCGTGGCCTGCCAGCCGGGCGTGATCACTCGCCAGTTGCAGCAGTTCGCCGAAGACCAGGGCTTGTACTACCCGGTGGATTTCGCCTCCAGTGGCTCCAGCCAGATTGGCGGCAATATCGGCACCAATGCCGGCGGGATCAAGGTGATTCGCTACGGCATGACCCGTAACTGGGTCGCTGGGCTCAAGGTGGTCACTGGCAAGGGTGAACTGCTGGAGCTGAACAAGGACCTGGTCAAGAACGCCACCGGCTACGACCTACGCCAGCTGTTTATTGGCGCTGAAGGCACGCTGGGCTTCGTGGTCGAGGCGACCATGCGCCTGGACCGTGCACCGCGCAACCTCACCGCGATGGTGCTGGGCACGCCGGACTTCGACTCGATCATGCCGGTGCTGCACGCCTTCCAGGGCAAGCTCGACCTCACCGCCTTCGAGTTCTTCTCCGACAAGGGCCTGGCCAAGATCCTCGCCCGTGGCGATGTACCGGCACCGTTCGAGACGAACTGCCCGTTCTATGCGCTGCTGGAGTTCGAGGCCAGCACCGAGGAGGTGGCCAACGAGGCGCTGGCCACCTTCGAGCACTGCGTCGAACAGGGCTGGGTGCTGGACGGGGTGATGAGCCAGAGCGAAACCCAGCTGAAGAACCTGTGGAAGCTGCGCGAATACCTGTCCGAGACCATCTCCCACTGGACGCCCTACAAGAACGATATTTCGGTCACCGTGTCGAAAGTGCCGGCGTTCCTGCGCGATATCGACGCTATCGTCGGCAAACACTACCCAGACTACGAAGTGGTCTGGTATGGCCACATCGGCGACGGCAACCTGCACCTGAACATCCTCAAGCCCGACCACATGACCAAGGACGATTTCTTCGCCTCCTGCACCAAGGTCAACAAGTGGGTGTTCGAGATCGTCGAGCGCTACAACGGCTCGATCTCCGCCGAGCACGGCGTGGGCATGACCAAGCGCGACTACCTCGGCTATAGCCGCTCGGCGGATGAAATCGCCTGCATGAAGGCGATCAAGGCCGTGTTCGACCCGAACGGCATCATGAATCCGGGTAAGATCTTCGCTCCCGAATAAAAAGCAGTGTTCACAGGAGTCGGCCATGAGTTACCAGCACCAGTACGTAGACGGCACTCGCATCCATTACCCGCTGGGCAAGGTGGTGTGCATCGGCCGCAACTACGCCGAGCACGCCAAGGAACTGGACAACCCCATCCCCAGCGAGCCGCTGCTGTTCATCAAGCCCGGTAGCTGCGTGGTGCCCCTGGAAGGCGGCTTCAAGATCCCGACCGAGCGTGGCTCGGTGCACTACGAAGCGGAAATTGCCGTGCTGCTGGGCAAGCCGCTGTCCACCGCACCGTCCGAGGAAGAGGTGCTCGACGCCATTTCCGGCTACGCGCCGGCGCTCGACCTCACCCTGCGCGAGGTGCAGGCGAAGCTGAAGGAAAAGGGCCTGCCGTGGGAGCTGGCCAAGAGCTTCGATGGCGCCTGTGTACTGCCGCCGTTCGTGTCGGCCGATGCTTTCGAGGACCTGACCGATATCGGTATCCGCCTGACCATCAACGGCGAAATACGCCAGGACGGCAGCAGCGCGATGATGCTCAACCCGATCGTGCCGATCATCCAGCACATCGCCGGGCATTTCTCGCTGCAGCCGGGCGACGTCATTCTCACCGGCACCCCGGCCGGTGTCGGCCCGCTGAACGTGGGCGATGAGCTGGTGTTGGAACTTCCGGGCGCGAGCCGTTTCGAAGGGCGCGTGCTCTGACCTTGCATGGCGGCGGCTGGAAGCCGTCGCCGTCTCCCTGACCGTGGGTGGTCGTTGCCATTTTTTTCACAATCGGTGCGGATAATGCGCAAACCTGCGCATTTTCGTCGGCATTGGGCTATACCTCACCGCTCGCTTTCAGGAATTTCCTTCAATGGCCACCTCCACCCGTGCATCCCTCCCGCCTGCACCCAAGCGCCGTGCCTCGCTGCGCTGGCTTATCGGCTTTGCCGCTGTGGCAGTGATCAGTTATGGCGTGGTCGTGGCCATGCACTGGGATGACCGTGGCCTGTTGTGGCTGAAAGAGCGCTTCGAAACCCCTGCCGAGCGCCAGGAAAGTATCTGGTTGCCAGATTACGTGGCTGACATAGACGCCAAGCCCTTGGTGGGTATGGAGGAGGATGAAGCCTCGGACGTGGCCTTCAACCCACATACCCGCACCTTGTTCGCGGTCATGGGCAAGCACCCGTTCCTGGCCGAGTTGAGCCTGGATGGCGATGTGCTGCGCAAGATCCCCTTGCAGGGCTGGGACAATCCCGAGGGTGTCGCCGTGCTCGAGGACGGGCAGATCGCGATCACCGACGAGCGCCGCCACGACCTGACCCTGGTCAAGGTGGACGCCACTACGGCTTCGCTGTCCCGCACCGACTTCAAGAGCTACGACCTGGGCGAGTCGGTCAAGAGCAACAAGGGTTTCGAGGCCGTGGCCTGGGACCCGATGCGCCAGCGCCTGCTCATCGGCGAGGAGCGTCCGCCGAAGCTGTACACCTGGAGCACCAACGGGCATGGTCCGCTCACGGGGGACAAGCAGGTGCTGCCCAGCGATGAACTGGACCTGCGCAACCTGTCGGCCTTGAGTGTCGATCCGCGCACGGGCCACCTGCTGGTGCTGTCGGCGGATTCGAACATGCTGCTGGAGCTGGACGAGAAAGGTGAGCAGGTCAGCTTCATGACCTTGTTGGGTGGCTTCAATGGCCTGAAGGACACCGTGCCGCGCGCCGAAGGCGTGGCCATGGACGACAAGGGCAACCTGTACATCGTCAGCGAACCCAACCTGTTCTATCGTTTCCGCAAGCACTGACACTGCCTTCGGCGTTTCCGACGACGGCATTAAGCTTTGCTTCAGTTGTAGATGGTTAGATTCGCGTCCCCTTTGCCGAGTCTGCCTCCATGCGTCGTCGTTACCGCCTCACCCTCGCTTTGACCGTGCTTGCCGCCTTGCTTGTTCTGGGTGCGGCAGCCCAGGAGTTCCGCCTGTTCGAGCGAGGCTGGTTCAACCTGCGGGCCTGGTGGCAGCCGGCCGAGCAGAGCATGGGGCTGGACCGCTATCGGGTGGCGGTCGAGGCGCAGCCCATCGAAGGGTTGGACGACGATCTTTCGGCCCTGACCTACGACCCGGACCGCAAGAGCCTGTTCACCGTGACCAATGCCCGTTCCGAGCTCATCGAGCTATCCTTGGACGGGCGCATCCTGCGTCGCGTGCCGCTGACCGGCTTCGGCGACCCCGAGGCCGTGGAATACGTGGGCCCCAACAGCTACGTGATCACCGATGAGCGCCAGCAGCGGCTGATCCGCGTGCGCCTTGAAGATGACACGCAGTTCCTCGATGCCAACGATGCCGAGCAGCTGTCCCTGGGCATCGGCCTCAATGGCAACAAGGGCTTCGAGGGGTTGGCCTACGATTCGGTGGGCAAGCGCCTGTTCGTGGCCAAGGAGCGCGACCCGATGATGATCTACGAGGTGCACGGCTTCCCCCATGACAACCCCGACAAGCCTTACGCGGTGCATGTGGTGCAGGACCGCAAGCGCGACAAGCGGTTGTTCGTGCGGGACTTGTCCAGCCTGCAGTTCGACGAGCGCAGCGGGCATCTGCTGGCCCTGTCGGACGAGTCGCGGCTGGTGCTGGAACTGGATGTGAAGGGGCGGCCGTTGAGCACCCTGTCGCTGCGCAAGGGTATGCAAGGGCTGAAGCAGACGGTGCCGCAGGCGGAAGGGATTGCGATGGACGATGCCGGGACCATCTACCTGGTCAGTGAGCCGAACCTGTTCTACGTGTTCAAGCAGCCATCTGACTGACGGGCGGGGCATTCGCGGCTAAACCCGCTCCCACAGGGGGCGATACCTGTGGGAGCGGGTTTACCCGCGAAGAGGATTACTCGGCCTTGAGGGTCTTCACGCCTTCGGCGGTACCCAGCAGCAGCACATCTGCCGGGCGCGCCGCGAACAGGCCGTTGGTGACCACGCCGACGATGGCATTGATCTGGCTTTCCAGCTCCACCGGGTTGGTGATCTGCAGGTTGTGCACGTCGAGGATGACGTTGCCGTTGTCGGTCACCACGCCCTCGCGGTAGACCGGGTCGCCGCCCAGCTTGACCAGTTGGCGCGCCACGTGGCTGCGGGCCATGGGGATGACTTCGACCGGCAGCGGGAAGGCGCCAAGCAGCGGTACCAGCTTGCTGGCGTCGGCGATGCAGATGAAGGTCTTGGCTACCGCCGCGACGATTTTCTCGCGGGTCAGGGCCGCGCCACCGCCCTTGATCAGGTTCAGGTGGGCGTCGCTCTCGTCGGCGCCATCCACGTAGAACTCCAGCTCGCTGACGCTGTTCAGCTCATAGACCGGAATGCCATGGCCCTTCAGGCGCTGGGCAGTGGCCTCGGAGCTGGCGACGGCGCCGTCGAAGGCGGTCTTGTGCTGGGCCAGGGCGTCGATGAAGAAGTTGGCGGTGGAACCGGTGCCAACGCCGACGACGCTTTTTTCATCCAGCTTGGGCAGGATGAGGTCGACGGCGGCCTGGGCGACGGCCTGTTTGAGTTGGTCCTGGGTCATGCGGGCTCCGGGAGGGGCAGGGCGGATTTCAAAGTTGCCTAGTATAACGGCTCCGGCGGCTTTGCTGTGGCTGCCCGACGTGACGCTGCGGTAGACTCCCAGGCCTTGTCCCGCGGCCCAGTGATGCTTTCCGATGCTCGAACAGTACGTCAAGAAGATCCTCACCTCGCGCGTCTACGACGTTGCTGTCGAAACCCCGCTGCACAGCGCCGGGCAACTGAGCAAGCGCCTGGGCAACACGGTCCTGCTCAAGCGCGAGGACCTGCAGCCGGTGTTCTCGTTCAAGATCCGCGGGGCCTACAACAAGCTGGCGCAACTGAGCGCGGAAGAACTGGCCCGTGGCGTGGTCACCGCCTCGGCCGGCAACCACGCCCAGGGCGTGGCCCTGGCGGCCCGTGAGCTGGGCATCAAGGCGACCATCGTGATGCCCCGCACCACCCCCGAGATCAAGGTCGAGGGCGTGCGTTCGCGGGGTGGCAAGGTGGTGCTGCATGGCGACTCGTTCCCCGAGGCGCTGGCGTACTCGCTGAAGCTGGTCGACGAGAAGGGCTTCGTCTACATCCACCCCTACGACGATCCGCACACCATCGCCGGCCAGGGCACGGTGGCCATGGAAATCCTGCGCCAGCACCCGGGCCAGCTCGACGCGATCTTCGTGCCGGTGGGCGGTGGCGGGCTGATCGCCGGTATCGCCGCCTACGTGAAGTACCTGCGCCCCGAGATCAAGGTGATCGGCGTCGAACCGGACGACTCCAACTGCCTGCAGGCCGCCATGGCCGCGGGCGAGCGCGTGGTGCTGCCACAGGTCGGGCTGTTCGCCGACGGCGTGGCGGTGGCCCAGATCGGCCAGCACACCTTCGATATCTGCCGCCATCATGTGGACGAGGTGATCACCGTCAGCACCGATGAAATCTGCGCGGCAATCAAGGATATCTACGACGATACCCGCTCGATCACCGAGCCTGCCGGCGCATTGGGCGTTGCCGGGATCAAGAAGTATGTCGAGCTCAAGGGCGTGACGGGCCAGACCCTGGTGGCCATCGACTCGGGCGCCAACGTCAACTTCGACCGCCTGCGCCATGTGGCCGAGCGTGCCGAACTGGGCGAAAAGCGCGAGGCGATCATCGCCGTGACCATTCCCGAGCGCCCGGGCAGCTTCAAGGCCTTCTGCGAGGCCATCGGCAAGCGCCAGATCACTGAATTCAACTACCGCAAGCACACGGCGGACGAAGCGCATATCTTCGTTGGCGTGCAGACCCATCCGGAAACCGACCCACGCGCCGCGTTGGTACAGCAATTGACCGAGCAGGGCTTCCCGGTCACCGACCTGACCGACAACGAGCTGGCCAAGCTGCATATCCGTCATATGGTCGGCGGCCACTCGGCGGGGGCCAGCGACGAGATGGTGCTGCGCTTCGAATTCCCGGAACGCCCGGGCGCGCTGTTCAACTTCCTCAACAAACTGGGCGGTCGCTGGAACATCTCGATGTTCCACTACCGCAACCACGGTGCGGCCGATGGTCGCGTGGTGGCGGGGCTGCAGGTGCCGGAGGAGGAGCGTCACCTGGTGCCGGCGGCGCTGGCCAAGATCGGTTATCCGTACTGGGACGAGACCGAGAACCCGGCTTACCGGCTGTTCCTGGGCTGAGCGGCTACGCTTGGCCTGAAGGGCCTCTTCGCGGGTAAACCCGCTCCCACAGGTACCGCATGGACCTTGAGCTCTATGCAGTCACTGTGGGAACGGGTTTACCCGCGATGAGTCTGACGCGAATCGGCCTGCTTTAGGACAACTGAGACATGGAACACCTGACCACCCTCAAGACCCTGCACATCCTCGCCACTGCCCTGTTGCTGCTGGGCGCCCTGGGCCTGGCCGTCTGGACCATCCAGGCGCGGCGCAAGGGCGATGTCGACGCCTACGGCAAGCTGCTGCGCCGGCCACTGGTATTCGTCTGGCTGCTGATGGGCCTGTGCCTGGTGAGCATGCCGTTCACCGGCTGGTGGCTGGTGCACCTGGTCGGCTGGCCGCTGGGGCAGACCTGGGTGCTGGCCTCCAGCGTCATCTACACCTTCGGTGCTTTTGCCGTCTGGTGGTTGCTGGTGCGCCTCAACCGGCTGCGCAAGGCTGAAGTGGTGGGGCTGAAGTTCACCCTGGCGCTGGCGGTATTCAGCGGGGTGTGTTTCCTGTCCATTGCCGGCCTGATGGGCGCCAAGCCAATCTAGGAATGGCGCTGAACCAGTAGGAGCCAGTTCATTCGCGCAGTGAGATGATCTCCCAGCCCCTGCGCTGGGCCTGCGCCCGCAGTTTCGGGTCTGGATCCACCGCCACCGGCCGCTCCACCACCTCCAGCAACGGCACATCGTTCAGCGAATCGCTATAGAAGCAGCTGCCCTGGAGGTCGAAGCCGTTCTCCAGCATCCAGCGCTTCAACCGCGTCACCTTGCCTTCACGGAAACACGGTATATCGGTACTGCGCCCGGTGTAGCGCCCGTCCTGCGTTTCGCATTCGGTGGCCAGCAGGGTGCGTACCCCGAGCCGGCGGGCGATGGGCGCGGTAACGAAGCGGTTGGTGGCGGTGATGATCACCAGTTGGTCGCCAGCCTCGCGGTGCTGGCGCAACAGGGCCTCGGCCTTGGGCAGGATGATCGGCTCGATGCAGTCGCGCATGAATTCGCGGTGCCACTGCGCCAGCTGCGCGGGCTCGCTGGCGGCGAGGATTTCCATGGAGAAGGCCAGGTAGGCCTGCATGTCCAGGGTGCCGCTGAGGTAGTCCTGGTAGAAGGCATCGTTGCGTGCCTTGTACGCGACCGGGTCGAGGATGCCCCGTTCGCACAGGTAGTCACCCCAGGCGTGGTCGCTGTCGCCACCGAGGAGGGTATTGTCCAGGTCGAATAACGCCAGGCGCATGGGGAGTCTCGCATCAGCTTCCGGGAGCCCCGCAGAATACGGAGTTTTCACCTCGCTGCACATAAGCTTGGCGGGCGCGTTGCTGCGCGCTCAGGCTTTGTGGAACAATGCCGCGACATGCGTTTGCGAGGTTGCTGCCGTGATCGACCCGGATGGTTTTCGCCCCAATGTCGGGATCATTCTCACGAATGATGCCGGGCAGGTGCTATGGGCTCGGCGGATCAACCAGGATGCCTGGCAATTCCCGCAGGGGGGCATCAACCCTGACGAGACGCCGGAAGACGCCCTGTACCGCGAGCTGAACGAAGAAGTTGGCCTTGAACGCGACGATGTGGAAATTCTTGCCTGCACCCGCGGCTGGTTGCGTTATCGTTTACCGCAACGCCTGGTGCGCACCCACAGCCAGCCGCTGTGCATCGGCCAGAAACAGAAGTGGTTCCTGCTACGCCTGGTGAGCAACGAGCAACGGGTACGCATGGACCTCACCGGCAAACCGGAATTCGACGGCTGGCGCTGGGTCAGCTACTGGTATCCGCTGGGCCAGGTGGTGACATTCAAGCGCGAGGTCTACCGACGCGCCCTGAAAGAGCTAGCCCCGCGCCTGCTGACGCGCGACTGACGACGGAGTCCGACCCCGAGCCATGCTCAATACGCTGCGCAAGATCGTCCAGGAAGTGAACTCCGCCAAAGATCTCAAGACGGCGTTGGGTATCATTGTCTTGCGCGTCAAGGAGGCCATGGGCAGCCAGGTCTGCTCGGTCTACTTGCTCGATCCGGAAACCAACCGTTTCGTGCTGATGGCCACGGAGGGCTTGAACAAGCGCTCCATTGGCAAGGTCAGCATGGCCCCCAACGAAGGCCTGGTCGGCCTGGTCGGTACCCGCGAGGAGCCGCTGAACCTCGAGAACGCCGCCGACCACCCGCGTTACCGCTACTTTGCCGAAACCGGCGAAGAGAAATTCGCCTCCTTCCTCGGTGCCCCCATCATCCACCACCGCCGCGTGGTGGGGGTATTGGTCATCCAGCAGAAGGAGCGCCGCCAGTTCGATGAAGGCGAAGAAGCTTTCCTGGTCACCATGAGCGCCCAGCTCGCCGGGGTTATCGCCCACGCCGAGGCCACCGGTTCCATCCGCGGCCTGGGTCGCCAGGGCAAGGGCATCCAGGAGGCCCGCTTCGTCGGTGTTCCGGGCTCGCCCGGCGCCGCCGTCGGCCGCTCCGTGGTGATGCTGCCGCCCGCCGACCTGGAAGTGGTGCCGGACCGCACCGTCGAGGACATCGACAACGAACTCAAGCTGTTCAACAACGCCCTCGAAGGCGTGCGCGAGGACATGCGCAAGCTGTCGGCCAAGCTCGCCACCCAGTTGCGCCCCGAGGAGCGCGCGTTGTTCGACGTGTACCTGATGATGCTCGAGGATGCCGCCCTCGGTGGCGAGGTGGTCGAGGTCATCAAGACCGGCCAGTGGGCCCAGGGCGCCCTGCGCCAAGTGGTCGGCGAGCACGTCAACCGCTTCGAGCTGATGGACGACGACTACCTGCGCGAGCGCGCCTCGGACGTCAAGGACCTGGGCCGGCGCCTGCTGGCGTATCTCCAGGAAGCCCGTTCGCAGTCGCTGGTCTATGAAGACAACACCATCCTGGTCAGCGAGGAGCTGACCCCCGCCATGCTTGGCGAGGTGCCGGAAGGCAAGCTGGTGGGCCTGGTCTCGGTACTCGGTTCGGGCAACTCCCACGTGGCGATCCTCGCCCGGGCGATGGGTATCCCCACCGTGATGGGTGTGGTCGACCTGCCGTATTCGAAGGCCGACGGCATCGACATGATCGTCGACGGCTACAAGGGCGAGGTATTCACCAACCCCGGCGAGGTGCTGCGCAAGCAGTACAGCGACGTGGTCGAGGAAGAACGCCAGCTGGCCCGCGGCCTCGATGCCCTGCGCGAGCTACCCTGCATCACCCCGGACGGCCACCGCATGCCGCTGTGGGTCAACACCGGCCTGCTCGCCGACGTTGCCCGGGCCCAGCAGCGCGGCGCCGAGGGTGTCGGCCTGTACCGCACCGAAGTGCCGTTCATGATCAACCAGCGCTTCCCCAGCGAGAAAGAGCAGCTGGCGATCTACCGCGAGCAGCTACAGGCCTTCCACCCGCTGCCGGTGACCATGCGCAGCCTCGACATCGGCGGCGACAAGTCGCTGTCGTACTTCCCGATCAAGGAAGAAAACCCCTTCCTCGGCTGGCGCGGCATCCGCGTCACCCTCGACCACCCGGAAATCTTCCTGGTGCAGACCCGCGCCATGCTCAAGGCCAGCGAGGGCCTGAACAACCTGCGCATCCTGCTCCCCATGATTTCCGGCATCCATGAGCTGGAAGAAGCGCTGCACCTGATCCACCGTGCCTGGGGCGAGGTGCGCGACGAAGGTACCGATGTGCCCATGCCGCCGGTCGGGGTGATGGTGGAGATCCCCGCCGCCGTGTACCAGACCCGCGAGCTGGCGCGGCAGGTGGACTTCCTCTCGGTCGGGTCGAACGACCTGACGCAGTACCTGCTGGCCGTCGACCGCAACAACCCGCGGGTCGCCGACCTGTACGACTACCTGCACCCGGCGGTGTTGCAGGCGTTGCAGACAGTGGTCAGCGTGGCCCACGAAGAAGGCAAGCCGGTGAGCATCTGCGGCGAGATGGCCGGTGACCCGGCAGCGGCGATCCTGCTGATGGCCATGGGCTTCGACAGCTTGTCGATGAACGCCACCAACCTGCCGAAGGTGAAGTGGATGCTGCGCCAGATCAACAAGAGCAAGGCCGAGGAGCTGTTGGCCGACGCCATGAGCCACGACAACCCGCAGGTTATCCACAGCTCGTTGCAGCTGGCGCTGAAGAACCTTGGCCTGGCGCGGATGATCGGGCCGAACAAGACCCTTTGAGACCCTGAGCCCGCCCAGCGGGCTTTTCGCGGCACAAGGCCGTTCCTACAGAGCGTGCAGATCCCTGTAGGAGCGGCTTTGTGCCGCGAAAGGGGCGCAATGCGCGCCCATGGCTTCAGACGTCTATATCCACCTCGCCCAAATGCCCACCAAACGGCCCGAAGCTGCGCTCGATCATCCGTCGTCGCCCCTGGTCATCCACGATCAATACCGTGCTCGCCCGCGTCCCATAGTTCTGGCTGGCGATGAACACGCTCGACAGCAGCTTCTCGGTTGCCAGCCCTACACCGGTCTCGGGCAATTCGCTGTCCGGCGCAGGTTGCGCATCGGCCAGCAATGCCAGCAGCCGCCGTGGATCGTCCGAATCAAGCAATCCCTCCAGCCCGCTACGCGCTTTCACCAGCTTCGGCCAAGGCGTATCCAGCCCGGCGTTCGACAGCCCGTATACACCGGGCAAGAGTAGGCGCGGTCCTGCCTCACGTGCATGCAGGTAGCCCAACCGCTGCCCATCGCCGACCAGCAGGTTGAACCCCGAATACTGCCCACTACGGCTGGCTACCTGGTCCAGATAAGCTTCGACCCCCAGTTCGCCCCGCAGATAAGCTGCGACCAGCTCACCCCGTGAGCGTGGCCCCAACGGCTGACGCGGATCGCGAATATTGGTCAGCGCCGCGAACCGTCCCTGTGGCCCAACCCCCAGCCAAGTCCCGCCTGCCTCCAGATCCCGCCCGGCATACACCCCCGGTGCATCCTCCCAGGCCGCCAAGGCTTGGGTGGGCCGGGCATGGAACTCGTCGCGGTTGGCCGCGACGATCAGCGGCCGGGCTGTCCCCGGCCGCCAGGCGAATACGATCAGGCACATAGGTTGTCCCCTGTGTTTTCGGCCACTCTACCCGCGCCGCCGACCACTCGCCATCACCTGACACAGACTTCACTAGAGCGCCGGGCGTGGCTTCCGTTACCATGCCGGATTGTTTTCCACTGGGGCCATGAATGGAATTCGCTCTCTATCTGCTGCTAGGCGCCTGCGCGGGTGTGCTGGCCGGGCTGTTCGGCGTCGGTGGCGGTATCATCATCGTGCCGGTGCTGGTGTTCAGCTTCACCCTGCAGGGCTTCGACCCGTCGGTGCTGACCCACCTGGCGGTCGGCACGTCGCTGGCGACCATCGTCTTCACCTCGATCAACGCCGTGCTCGAGCACCAGCGCAAGGGCGCGGTGCAATGGCCGATCTTCGCCTGGATGACCGTGGGCATCCTGCTCGGCGCACTGGTCGGCGCGAAGACAGCCTCGCTGATCCAGGGGCCGATGCTGCAGAAGATCATTGGTGTGTTCGCCCTGGTGATCGCCGCGCAGATGGCCCTGGATCTCAAGCCCAAGGCCAGCCGCGGCATCCCCGGCAAACCCGGCCTGACCGCCGCCGGCGGCGTGATCGGTTGGGCCTCGGCGATCTTCGGGATCGGTGGCGGTTCGCTCACCGTGCCCTTCCTGACCTGGCGCAGCCTGCCCATGCAGCAGGCGGTGGCCACCTCATCGGCCTGCGGCCTGCCGATCGCCTTGGCCAGCGCCCTGAGCTTCATGTGGCTGGGCTGGCACGAGGAACACCTGCCGGCCCACAGCATCGGTTACGTCTACCTTCCCGCGCTGGTCGGCATTGCCGTGACCAGCATGTTCTTCGCCCGCTTCGGCGCGCGCCTGGCGCACAAGCTGTCGCCGCGCGTGCTCAAGCGCCTGTTCGCCGCACTGCTGTTCTGCGTCGGACTCAGCTTCCTTATCTGAAACTAGAGGAAAGACAATGCTGCCTTACCCGCAGATCGACCCCGTGGCCGTGGCCCTCGGGCCACTGAAAATCCACTGGTACGGCCTGATGTACCTGATCGGCATCGGCGGCGCCTGGCTGCTGGCCTCACGCCGGTTGAACCGTTTCGACCCGACCTGGAGCCGCGAGAAACTCTCCGACCTGGTGTTCTGGCTGTCGATGGGGGTGATCGTCGGCGGGCGCCTGGGCTATGTGCTGTTCTACGACCTGCACCAGTACCTGGCCAACCCGACGCTGATCTTCGAGGTGTGGAAGGGCGGCATGTCGTTCCACGGCGGCTTCATTGGCGTGATGCTGGCGGCGCTGTGGTTCGGCAAGCGCAACAACAAGTCGTTCTTCGAGCTGATGGACTTCGTCGCGCCGCTGGTACCCATCGGCCTGGGCGCCGGGCGCATCGGCAACTTCATCAACGCCGAACTGTGGGGCAAGGCCACCGACGTGCCCTGGGCGATGGTGTTCCCGCCGTTCAGCGACCCGGCGCAGCTTCCGCGTCACCCGTCGCAGCTGTACCAGTTCGCCCTCGAAGGTGTGGCATTATTCGTCATCCTTTGGCTGTACTCGCGCAAGCCGCGCCCGACCATGGCCGTTTCCGGCATGTTCGCGCTGTTCTACGGCATCTTCCGTTTCATCGTGGAGTTCGTGCGGGTACCCGACGCCCAGCTCGGCTATATCGCCTTCGGCTGGTTGACCATGGGGCAGTTGCTCTGCGTGCCGATGATCATCGGCGGCATCTTCCTGATCTGGCTGGCCTACAACCGCAAACCGACGGCCAAGGCCACCGTTTGATTCCCACGGCAGGGGCGATCCCCCTGCCGTTCTTGCTACAGGTAAGCCATGAAACAGTATCTAGATCTGGTCCGTGACGTCATCGACAACGGCACGCTGCAGGAAAACCGCACCGGCATCCGCACCATCAGCCTGCCGGGCGCGATGCTGCGCTTCGACCTGCAGAAAGGCTTCCCGGCCATCACCACGCGCAAGCTGGCGTTCAAGTCGGCGATCGGCGAAATGGTCGGTTTCCTGCGCGGCGTGAAGAACGCCGGCGAATTCCGCGAGCTGGGCTGCAAGGTCTGGGACCAGAACGCCAACGAGAACGCCCAGTGGCTGGCCAACCCGTTCCGCCAGGGGCATGACGACCTCGGTGAGATCTACGGCGTGCAATGGCGCCAGTGGCCGGGCTACAAGCGCATCCCGCTGAGCAACCCGGCCGCCATCGAGATGGCTGAAAAGGCGGGCTTCCGTCGCATCGCCCAGGACGAGGAGGGCGGCGAGGCGTTCGTCATCCTGTACAAGGCCATCGACCAGGTGCGCCAGTGCCTGGACACCATCGCCAACGACCCGGGCAGCCGGCGTATCCTGTTCCACGGCTGGAACTGCGCCCAGCTCGATGAAATGGCCCTGCCGCCGTGCCACCTGCTGTACCAGTTCCACCCGAATGTCGAGACCAAGGAAATCTCCCTGACGCTCTACATCCGCTCCAACGACCTGGGCCTGGGCACACCGTTCAACCTCACCGAAGGCGCGGCGCTGCTGTCGCTGTTCGGCCGCCTGACCGGCTACACCCCACGCTGGTTCACCTACTTCATCGGCGATGCCCATGTGTACGAGAACCACCTGGACATGCTCAACGAGCAGATGAAGCGCGAGCCGCTGGCGGCGCCGAAGCTGGTGATCAGCGACCGCGTGCCGGAGTTCGCCAAGACTGGCAAGTACGAGCCGGAGTGGTTGGAGAAGATCGAACCGAGCGACTTCTCGCTGGAAGGCTATGAGCACCATGCGCCGATGACGGCGCCGATGGCGGTGTAGCTTTTCAGATTGCCGGGGCTGCCTTGCAGCCCATCGCGACACAAGGCCGCTCCCACAGGTACGCTGCAGAACCTGTGGGAGCGGCCTTGTGTCGCGAAAGGGGCGCGCAGCGCACCCAGGATTTTCAATGCCCGTGGCTTCTGCCCACGTGAGAGTGCTCCACCTCCGGCACCGACACCGCCCCATTCGTCTCCAGCTGCTGCAAAATCGCGCACTCCGCCCCCTGCGCATTGCACTGCTGGCGCAACTCCACCAGCTGCGCCTGCAGCGCCACCAACCCGTCGATCCGCGCCTGCACATGCTCGATATGCTCGTCGATCAGCGCATTGACGCTGCCGCACGACGCTTCGGGGCTGTCGCGCAGGTTCAACAGGCTGCGGATCTCATCCAGGGTCATGTCCAGCGTTCGGCAGTTGCGGATGAAGGTCAGCCGCTCGACGTGGGCCTGGGTGTAGAGCCGGTAATTGCCATCACTGCGGGCAGGTTCGGGCAGCAGTTGTTCGCGTTCGTAGTAGCGGATGGTTTCCACGGCGCAGTCGGTGGCCTTGGCCAGTTCTCCGATCTTCATGGCTAATCTCCAGCAAGGGACTTGACCCTATAGTGGCTACAGGGTGTTCACTTGGCAACAACCCTCTCTGTAGGCGCCGGCAAGCCGGCTCCTACAGGGAGCTAGTGCCCTTTTTTAAGGATGATTCCATGAACCAGCCAGTCAGCCCCGAACACAAGCATGACCACGACCATGGTGAAAAGGGTCACAGCCACGACACCCATGCCCACAGCTGCTGCGGCTCCCATGCCGCGCCGGCCCTGGTGCAACTGACCGAGAAGGCCAGCGCCCAGGCCCAGCTCAGCCGTTTCCGCATCCAGGCCATGGACTGCCCGACCGAGCAGACGCTGATCCAGGACAAGCTGGGCAAGCTGGCCGGTATCGAGCAACTGGAGTTCAACCTGATCAACCGCGTGCTGGGGGTGCGTCACACCCACGACGGCACCGGCCAGATCGAGCAGGCCATCGACAGCCTGGGCATGAAGGCCGAACCGCTGGCGGACGAGGACGACGGCAGCACCGAAGCGCCCCAGCCAAGCAAGACCCGCTGGTGGCCGCTGGCATTGTCCGGTGTGGCGGCGATCGCCGCCGAGCTTGTGCATTTTTCCGGCAAGGCGCCGGAGTGGGTGGTGGCGGCGCTGGCCCTGGCGGCCATCCTCGGCTGCGGGCTGGGCACCTACAAGAAGGGCTGGATCGCCCTGAAGAACCGCAACCTCAACATCAACGCGCTGATGAGCATCGCCGTGACCGGCGCCGTGCTGATCGGCCAGTGGCCGGAAGCGGCCATGGTGATGGTGCTGTTCACCGTGGCCGAACTGATCGAAGCCCGCTCGCTGGACCGCGCGCGCAACGCGATCGGCGGCCTGATGCAACTGGCGCCGGACATGGCGACCGTGCAGCAGGCCGACGGGCTGTGGCGCGAAGTCGACGTGCGCGAGGTGACCTTGGGGGCGTTGGTGCGGGTACGCCCGGGTGAGCGCATTGGTTTGGACGGCGAGGTAATCAGCGGCCAGTCCAGCGTCGATCAGGCACCGATCACCGGCGAAAGCCTGCCAGTGGAGAAAACAGTGGGCGACAAGCTGTTCGCCGGCACCATCAACCAGGCGGGTTCGCTGGAGTACCGCGTCACCGCAGGCGCTGGCCAGTCGACCCTGGCCCGTATCATCAAGGCCGTCGAAGAGGCCCAGGGTGCCCGTGCGCCGACCCAGCGCTTCGTCGACCAGTTCTCGCGCATCTACACCCCGGTGGTGTTCGCCGTGGCCCTGGCCGTGGCGATCATCCCGCCGCTGTTCATGGCCGGTGCCTGGTTCGACTGGATCTACCGTGCCCTGGTGCTGCTGGTGGTGGCCTGCCCGTGCGCGCTGGTGATCTCCACCCCGGTGACCATCGTCAGCGGCCTGGCCGCCGCGGCGCGCAAGGGCATCCTGATCAAGGGCGGCGTGTATCTGGAGGGCGGGCGCAAGCTGGACTTCCTGGCCCTGGACAAGACCGGCACCATCACCCACGGCAAGCCGGTGCAGACCGACAGCAAGGTGCTCGACCCGTTGTTCGAAGGCCGTGCCCAGACGTTGGCCGCAAGCCTCGCCGACCGCTCCGACCACCCGGTGTCCGGTGCCATCGCCCTGTTCGCCAAGGCGCAGGACCTGGCGCTGAGCGAAGTCACCGAGTTCGCCGCCCTGGCCGGGCGTGGCGTGCGCGGTGATATCGACGGTGAAACCTACCACTTGGGCAACCATCGCCTGGTCGAGGAACTGGGCCTGTGCTCGCCCGAGCTTGAAGCCCAGCTGGACCAGCTGGAGCGCCAGGGCAAGACCGTGGTGCTGCTGCTCGACCGCAGTGGCCCGCTGGCGCTGTTCGCCGTGGCCGACACGGTCAAGGACAGCAGCCGCCAGGCCATCGCCGAACTGCATGAGCTCGGTATCAAGACCGTCATGCTCACCGGCGACAATCCCCACACCGCCCAGGCCATTGCCGCCCAGGTGGGGATCGACCGGGCCGAGGGCAACCTGCTGCCGGCGGACAAGCTCGCCACCATCGAGCGCCTGTACGCCGAGGGCCACCGGGTCGGCATGGTCGGTGACGGCATCAACGACGCGCCGGCCCTGGCCCGCGCCGAGATCGGTTTCGCCATGGCCGCCGCCGGTACCGACACGGCCATCGAGACTGCCGACGTGGCACTGATGGACGACGACTTGCGCAAAATCCCGGCGTTCGTCAGGCTGTCGCGCCAAAGCGCGGCGATCCTCACCCAGAACATCGTGCTGGCCCTGGGGATCAAGGCGGTCTTCCTGGCGATCACCTTTGCCGGCATGGCCACCATGTGGATGGCAGTGTTCGCCGACATGGGCGTGAGCCTGCTGGTGGTGTTCAACGGCTTGCGCCTGCTGCGAAAATAGAGGTTATCCACAATGCTGAGCGCCGAGCTCAAAGCCTTCTACATGGTGGCCCGCCTGGGCAGCATCACCCTGGCGGCGAAGAAGCTCGGGCTCAGCCAGCCCACGGTGACCACGCAGATCCGCAACCTCGAGAGCCAGTACGCAGTGGAGCTGTTCTACCGCGGCGGCCGGCGCCTGGTGCTGAGCGAGGAGGGCGTGCGCCTGCTGCCGATGGTCAAGGCCCTGCTGCAGCAGGAGGCCGACATCGAGTTCGAGCTGCGCAACAGCGGCCAGGCCCAGGGCAGCCTGCGCATCGCCGCCACCGCGCCGTACTACATCCTCGACCTGGTGAAGATCTTCCGCGAACGCTTGCCCCAGGTGGACGTGGCGGTCGAGATTGGTAATTCCCAGCAGGTGCTGGAAATGCTCGAGGACTATCGGGTGGACATCGCCGCCTCTTCGCAACTGCTGGAGGACGCGCGCCTGGTACGCCGGGTGCTGGGCACCGATCCGCTGGTGGTGGCGGTGCACCGTAACCACCCGTTGGCCCATCGCCAGGCAGTGTCCATCGACGTGGTGGCCGGGCATTGCTTGCTGATGCGCGAGAAGGGCTCGACCACCCGCAAACTGACCGAGCAGATGATGCAGGAGGCTGGCGTCAAGGCCGGTGCGCTGCTGGAGATCGGTAGCCGCGAGTCGATCCGCGAGGCGGTGCTGCGCAATATCGGCATCAGCATCATTGCCCGCCACGAAGTACCGCACAACCCGGAGCTTCGGGTGCTGGCGCTGGAGGAAGCACCGGTGATGCACGAGTACCTGTACTGCCTCAAGGAGCGGCGCCAGGCGCGCTTGCCGGCGGCGTTCCTGGGGGTGGCGCAGGAGGTGGCGGGGCTGGCGACCTGAGGTGGCCAATGCTCGCCGGCAAGCCGGCTTCTACGGGTCCATGCTGAGGGCTGGAACACCCAGGTAGGCGCCAGCCTTGCTGGCGATGCCCGGCTATGCCGGGCCCTGTGCAAAGCCCTGCATCACTTCTCCCCGATCGTCACACCGACCAATCACCATAATTCCCTTCGGATCGCCCACTCGTCGCCTTGGTGGGTATGGTGTTGATAAAGCATGTTCGGTGGTTATACTAACCACCGTTCGGCTAACCCAAGGATTGGGTCATGAACAGCCGTGAAATGATTTCGGTGATCGAAGCGGATGGTTGGTATCGGGTGCGTTCGAAAGGCAGCCACCACCACTTCAAGCACCCCCACAAGACCGGACTGGTCACCATCCCCCACCCGAAGAAGGACCTGCTGCCCGCCACAGCGGCCAGCATCCTGCGCCAGGCACGGATCGGTTACGCCAGCTGATCAGGAGAACCCCAGCCATGCTTTTCCCTATCGCGATCCTCCCCGGCGACGACCAGCACGCCTGGGGCGTGGAGGTGCCGGATATCCCCGGATGCTTCTCGGCCGGCGACGACCTTGACGATGCCATTGCCATGGCCCGCGAGGCGATCGAAGGCCACCTCGAATTGCTCGCCCAGGACCAGCAGGAGATCCCCAAGGCCGGCAAAGTCAGCGAGCACGCCGCCAACCCGGCTTACGCCGGATGCACCTGGGCGCTGATCGACATCGACATCACCCGTTACCTGGGCAAGGCGGAAAAACTCAACATCACCTTGCCGGCCTACCTGCTCACCCGCATCGACAGCTATGTGCAGAACCACCCCGAGCACAAGAGCCGCTCGGGTTTTCTGGCCGAAGCGGCGCTCAAGGTGCTGCAGGGCAAGTAAGCGCTGCCGGGCAACACCTTCAGACCACGCTCTCTCGCTGCAAACTGCTCACATGCCCGTGCCCTGCGGCCTGCAGGCGCTCCACCAGATCCATCCGCGCCTGGCCGCCGCCGTTACGCACATAGTCGAGCTCGGCGGCGGTGATCAGTACCACCGGCACCAGTGTCACCGGCGACAGCGGCATGTCTGCCAGGTGCGTGCTGAAGTCAGGCGCCGGCCCGCCCACCAGCACTCCGAGGCAGTCATCCTCGGTCACGAAGTGCGCGGGCAATTGCCCCTTCATGCACGGCGACTGGCTCACGCCAGGCAGCTCGAACGACAGCACGCCAAAGCGCTCCAGCCGGTGATTGATGCCGCCAGCGTCGGCCACGGTATCGGCCACGGTGCGCACTACATCGAACGCCCAGCTGCCCATGAACGGGCTGACATCGCCCGTCTTGCCGTACACCGCTTCGGGGAAGTCGGCCGATTCGACGAACAGTTCCAGCTCGAAGCCGTTGCCGGCGCCTTCGACATCATCGAACGGATCAGACAGGCCATCGCTGGCCAGCAGGATGCTGCGCTCCCGGCGCACGACCCGGTAGGCCTGGTGGGTCGATGGCCAGTGCGAGCCGCCCATCAAGCTTGGGCTGATGGCGTAGCCCAGCACATCCTGCTCGACGTTGCCGACCGTCTGCCAATGGCGATCGAGCACGGCGCCGCCCGCCTCGCGCGCGGCCTGGTTGGCGGCTTCGGTGGCGGTCATTGCCGGCTCGGGTTCGGCGATTGGCGGCTGGGGTTGTGATTCAGTTTCGCTGGCGTTTGGGCGCGACTGGCCAAACAGCTTCTTGAAGAATTCCATGAGCGGTCCTTGCTGGGTGAGAGGGCGACCGCCATGGTGCCGTTATCGGCTGCCTGGCTCAAGTTTGATGCCGGAGGTGTCGTGCAGCGGCGAGGCCAGCAGGTCTGCTTGCAGATTCCAGTCCTCGCCGAACAGCTCCGCCGGATGCATGGTGCGCTCCGCCCCGTTGCCACAGGCCAGGGCCTTGGCCGGGCAATACAGGTCGCAGCCCCAGCAGATCCGTTCGGGGTGGCTGGGGTTCACGGGAAATTTCTTGGCCATGGTCTCCCTCCATGAAGTGGATGCCTGCGCTCAGGCTATGCCGCGCATGGCCAAGGGGCTTGATCGGGGTCAACGCCGCTACTTGATCGGCCCGGGCGCCTCCACCTGGCTCATCAGGTCGTCGTTCCATTGGCCTTCGACCTGTACATGGGCAGCCGCGCCAAGCATCACCGCCTCGATCAGGTTGTGGTTGAGGTAGGTGTAGAGGCCGGGCTGGCGGAAGGTGTAGAGCGCCGCGCCCGCCGCGCCGCCCGGGATGAACCAGGTCTCCAGATTGCGCTGCGGCGGGTTGGCGAACTTGCCGGAGGCCCAGACATAGTCGCCGTGGCCGCCGATCAGGTGTGGGCGGGTGTCGCGGTTGGCCTGCGAGTGCACGATCAGCACCGTTTCGCCCACCTTGGCGGTCAGGGCCTGCTTGCCGGTCAGCGCGCCGACGCTGCCGTTGAACACGATATGGGTCGGCACCAGCCCCTTCATCAGGGGCTGCATGTCGGCGAAGCTGGCGATGGGGGTGGGGTAGCGCTTGTACTTGCCGTCCTTGTCGCGAGGGATGTAGTAGTCCTGTTCGCCGATGTACCAGACCTTGTCGTACTTCAGCGGGCGGCCGTCCTGGTCCTTCAGGCCATCGCGCGGCAGCACCATGATCGCGCCATTCATGCCGCACACCACATGCCACGGGATCATCGCCCCACCGGGTGCGCAGTGGTACACGAACACCCCGGCCCGATCGGCCTTGAAGCGCAGCTTCACCTGTTCGCCGGGCTTCACATGGGTCAGCTCGCCGCCGCCCAGGGCGCCCGTGGAGGCGTGGAAGTCGATGTTGTGCATCATGCTGTTGCCGGCCGGGTTGACCAGGGTGAGCTCGACGTAGTCGCCTTCGTGCACCACCAGCAGCGGGCCGGGCACCGAGCCGTTGAAGGTCATGGCGTGGATGAAGGCGCCGTTGTTGTCGACGGCCAGTTCCTTTTCCTCGATGACCAGGCGGAATTCGACGATGCGCGGTTTGCCGGGCGCACGCTGGGTGTGGGCGTGTACCTGGGGCGGTGCGACCAGTTCCACGCTGACCCGCTCCAGCTTCGCCAGGTCTGCAGGCGACGCTTTTGCTTCCGGCTCCGCTGCCTGGGCCAGGCCAGAGCCCAGCAGGGTGCCGCCAACACCGAGTAACACACCGCCCGCCAGGATACCGCGCCGGGTCAGGGCCAATCCGTCTTGCTCACTCATGGGACTTCTCCTTAAGTCGACGAAAGCCGTCGGACACAGGATTACCCCTTTTAAACATAAGGTTTATTGAGCGAAAACAAGAAGTGGAAAGGGCTGACAACCTGTCGCTGGTCTGGCGGAAGGCTACTATGGCTTGTGGGGCGCCTCTGGATGGCGTGGATTGCAACCTGGGCACGCTGGTCAGCACTGCAAGGAGCACACGGAGTGAGCCGATTCGTCAGTTTCGAGATCACCAATCATCGGCATTACGTGGTCAGTGTCGATCACATCATCGCCATGTATCCGTTGGCTCAGGAACGCAATTTCAACAAGGGCGGGATTGTGTTGATCAGGGGGATGGGGAAGGAGGGGGGGAATGTGGCGCTTGAGTTGAGTGGGGTTGAGGTGAGGAAGTTGCAGAAGGCGTTGATGGAGGGGTGAGTTGGGGGGCAGATACAAGAAAGCCCCGCATAGCGGGGCTTTGAATATGGTGCCGGCACCAGGAGTCGAAAGGCTTTATATCTATATGATTTATAGATTATTTATTGTCAGGGTTATCCGATTCTATCTCTAAAGCTATCCTCAGGCGCTCGCCCGATTGTCTTCCACTAGGAACGTGGCAGGTTCTGCATCGGACCCAAACCACCAAAAGATCGCGGAGGTGGTAGCGAGCCCGAAGAAAACTCTGCATCGCAAAGTGAAAATACCTGGACACGATTTTACGTACAACGAAGCTCGCTTAGCTGCCTTCAACTTTATCGCTTTCCGCCTCGTCAAAGTTTGGATTTCTGTATCCGGGCGCAAACATTGAGCTCCCCACCCCGTACAGAGCTAAGGGATCGCTAAGCCATAGGCGGTAGGCCTTGTCTTTGATGCTGTGGTCAGGCGAGCAGTCCACGTGATACTGCTGCAAGACGTACCCAGCCATTGCTGCACGAACTCGAAGCCTTAAGACACCGTCAGGCATGTCGTAATCGCACATCATGATCTGTGCACAATCCTTATCAGGATGAGGGACAAGAGGGAGGTCGAGCATTCGATTCCACTGGTCATCGTTCCTCTGGTTCTCTTTGCCGAGTGGCTTTTCTCCCAGTTGAACTTGAGCAGATCCGATTCGAGCCAGAACAAAGTCCGCAAAATTTCCACGCTTACGATCATAGGCGCGGACGTGCCAGCGCAAGCCGTCGCAACTGATAGCGAACGGCACAATCTCTCGTTCAGATTTTCCTGAGCCCGAGGTGTAGCTGATTTTCACCACTTGGTTGAGGCTGATTGCGCGCGAGATTGGCGCCAAAACTTCTACTTTCGGCTTGCTGAGCAGCGAAACCGATTCATTTAGGATGAATGGCTTGTCTCCATCCAGGCTGTATCCGTACCCATGGGAGAGAGCTGTTAGCACGCGCTCAGGCGAATGTGCGACTAGAGGCGAGAACGTCTCGCGCATCACGTAGTGCTTGGTCACAGTGTCGAGCTCAGTGTTCTGAGGAGCAATCTCTCGATACTGCGCGAAATCACGAGTGGCAGCCGCCGCACCCACCCCGAATCTATCCATGAGGTCAGTGCGTGAAGCGGTCCCCGTGAAATACAGTCGGAAATCTACGTACACCAGGCGCTCCCGTTGCGCCTGGCTATATTCGCTCAAATCGATCATTTGCTCTCCGTCTTGCCTTCTTACGGTCTTGCCTTCTTACCTGCTTTGCGGAATGCACCCAACGCCTGGTCGGGTGCATCTGAGATCTCACGATAGCACATGAGAGCACTTGACGTAATCAAAATGCCGATGATACATTCGTGTTGTGGTTTCGTGCTGTGTGTCTGTAGGACTTCACGAGCTTCAAAGAGGTGGCTCGGATGAAATGTCAGAACGCCAGAAACACAAAAGCCGGTCAAGGTACGAACTTGACCGGCCTTCGGAAAAAGACAGCTGAATCGGCTCCAGGTGTCTCTCGCGCTTTGTGGAAAAAAGCTTGCGGATGGTAGCCCTTATGGGGGCCTTTCGCAAGGGAGCGAGTTCTGTGTTTGAGCCATCTCGAAGGAGACATTCCATGTCCCAGCTTGAGATGTTCGAAAAACCCGATGGGGAAGGCGAGGTTATCTACAGGATGACCATCACCACCAAGTCGGGGAAGGTGATTCGACGTGCTAACGGGCAACCGTTCCGTATCGTCATTCGCCCAAAAGCGACCAGTTGATAATCGCTTAAACAGAGCCCAGGACACATTTATGTGTCCTGAAGGCCACTCGCTCCGTATACGAAAGGATTAAAAAATGTCTAGATGTACAGCACCGATACGCGGACATAGCTCGGCGGCAGCGGCAGCAGCCTGCCCAGCGTGCCGCTACCGCAGCAGCTCTCGCTCCTACTCCACATCATTTGGTAGCAGTGGGAGTAGCTATAGCAGCTATAGCACCAGTGGTGGGGCTGCCAGGTCGGGCGGAGGTTCAAGACCACGCTGGTCCAAAGCTGGTTCGTCCGTGTCGTACACATCGGATCAAGTTCAATCACTCCAACCAATTCGCCAGACCGTTGAGGCGCGAGCAGCGGCACAACCAGACCTGCGTGATGTATTTCTGTGCCACGCTTGGGACGATCGGCAAGGGGCGGCCAAAGAGTTGCACGAGCTTCTAGTAGCGGCTGGTGTCAAGGTTTGGTTCAGCGAGAAGGATCTGGGCCTCGGCGTTCCGATGATGCGCGCTATCGACAAAGGCTTAGCAAATTCACGAATTGGACTTGTGCTGGTGACCCCCGCTCTGTTGGCTCGCCTCCCCAAAGAAAGCGTCGCCGACAAAGAGTTATCGACACTCTTGGCGGGTAACCAACTGGTTCCCATCGTGCATAACACGACATACGACGCACTTCGCAATGTCAGTCCGTTGCTCGCTTCTCGAAGCGGCCTAGACACCTCTGAAGATTCGATGTCGGTGGTGGCTGAAAAGATTGCCGAGTTGGTCGCATTCTAGCTTCGGCAATCGGTTAGTGCGCTGATGCGGTTACGTGAGAAATTGCTCTCCGCCTTATTCGAACAGATTGACCGCTGGACAAGCTGTTAGCGCAAGAGTTGGAGTCTGTTGTCGATCCCTATCTGCCCTCTGTGAATGGTACTTATGGTGTAGGGCTCGCGTGTAGAAGTTCTGGCTCGATAGCTGCCATTTACGAGAGGCTGCTATCAAGCCAGAGTGAGCGGCATTTGGACTAAGTTTTGAAATTAATATGGGGTGTCAATGCAATTTGTTAAAGTTTCACTGTGGTTTGTGGTTTTGCCAGCCGTACTGGGTGGCATCTGTGGCACGCTATATCACTTCGGCATCCTGAAGGACGATGGATTGTGGGTCGATTTGCTTGACCTGGTTGCGGGCGTATTTCTAGACAAATTTACCTTTGTGGTCGAGTTGTTACTGGCAGGTTATCTGCTTGTATGGTCCTTCTTTGGGAAGATGGAGGGTGTTTCAAAGTGGGGGCGCTTGCTGGCTGTTAAGTGCTTTTTAGGTTTGGTTGTAATCCCCGCGTTTATACTGGTCGCGGGCCCATTGATTCCAGCGCTGAGCGTAGCTCTTGTGTCAGCATTTGAGCTTTTTGTGATGGGTTACATTCTTGCGGCGGTCTCTTACTGGTGGCTTCTTCATAAGGCGCCTGTGGCTTGTAACCCTGCCACTCTTTGAATAGAGGAGTCTTGGGGCCGGCATAGATGTACTGGTGATTGGTGCGGTCCCAAGCCCTTAGCACAGGTTGGCCCCGGCGGGACGTCGAAAGGAACTACGCTTAATAAGGCTGGTGTACTGGGATATCGTTAGGCGGCGTAGCGTTACTTGATGATTGGCTCGCGAGCGACTGCATTTTCACGTAATCGTTCGTCAGATGAATACTGTTGACCGTTTCATTCATTTTGCCATTGGCTACATTGGGTAGATTGCTGTTGAACGTGATTATCTGAATCACCTCCAAGTCTGAGGTTCAAAACCCATGATGTCTCTAGGCGCCGAGCGATCAGTCGGGCAGTAAGCAAATAGTAGTAACGTGTCGTCTCGTGATGGTCGGTAAGACAATGCTCCATGAACCAAATCAAATGCTTTCGCTGCCAAGCCCAGGGTGTCGCTCGCTGCCAGCGCAGTGCAATTTTATTCTGTATGGTTTGCGCCTGCCGTAGGTGACGTTGCCGTGTCGCTTGCGATCCGGTCAGTACGCCAGCTAGGAATACTCCCATATCAAATGTCTTGTTCACACCCGTCCCCCAATATAGGCAGCGACCACGTCAATCCGACCGTGCCCCAGCTCATAGCTGATTTGCCGTCGGGCTTCACGATCAAGGTTTCTATCTGCCAAGAAGCATTGGCCACCGTTGATAGGCGCGCGGTGCTGGGTTATATGCTCATAACGCTCACATGCGAACGCTGCCCGTAACTCATGAAAGCCCTTGAGGTTGTGTGCATGCAGGATGTCCCGTGCCGGACGGATGATTTTTTGCAGAAGATCCACGTAGCTTTCGTGTGGCGCAATCAGGTTGCGACTACCTGCAGGCGACACTTGCCGTGCAAACTCAATAGCACCTCGAACATGGTTGTCCACTGATATCCAACGGGGAGCCGTTGCCCCGGCACGGCCGCCTTTGGTGCCATCCTGAATGTTAATCCTACCTAGCTCTTTAGCCTCACGGCTCAGCCGTGGCAGGTCAGCTAGGATGGCCTCACGCAAACGCATTCCGGCGGCTCGCGCTAGCAGAACGATCGCGGCGGCGCGTTGCTGATGTTGGCGGCAAAGTGCATCGACGATCTGCGTAACCTGCTTGCGGTCTCGGCCCTGTGGCACAGACTGTCGTACCCGGGTGCGCTGCATACCCAACGCCTTGCTCGGACTTGGCACCTTCACGCACTGATCACCGCGAAGCGCCGCCATGGTCCTGTTAACGCTGGATAGCCGGTTTTGTGCGGTGCTGACGGCGAGGTCACTGCGCCGAACCAGGTCGCGCAGATACGCCGCGTAGTCTGCCAACACTTTGCGATCAATCTGCCGCGCATCATTGATACTGGGCCCCTGTTCGGAGCGGCACCACTTCACGAATGCCTGCCACCGATCACTGTGTGCCTTCACCGTGCCGTAGTGGCCGCGGCCAAACATGTCTTTCAGAGCTTGCGGCCCGGCGTAGCTTAACTGTCTGCCGTAGCCGAAATTACGGCCATCGCGTCTACCCACCAATGCCATATCGATCACCTCATCTGCCGTTCTCCGATCCTCGCCCCACGTCATCCCGCCAAGAATGCTGAGTGTTATCAGGGATCAAGGCCCCTGCGACCTGTGGGGAATGTCCTCTACGCGGGACTGGCGGCTCCTTACGTCCGGGAGCAAGGGCATCTCAATGATCTGACCTCCTGAACACCGTTACCGGTGGGCGGGTGGAAGCAGCACTGGCTGACGAGACCAGCGCCTGAAGATCCTGAGCCGGGTGAACGCAGCACTGCGATGACCGGGGCATGCCTGACTGTCAGTCAGGTGCAGTCCATTCCTTGGTCTGCGGCACCATCATCTACATCGCTGTTGCTGGTGACATCGGCGTTTGTCACGCCGATTGTCACGAGGGGGATTGCCGCAAAGCCTTGTGCGATCAGGGCTGCAGCAGTGGTAGAAGTGCCCGTCTCTTTCCAGAAGAAAGAGACGGGCACAGGTTGGCGCAATATTCGGCCAAGCGGATAGGTTGCTGCAGGGCAGCGAGGTACGGTGTATCTGGCGCACGAGCGCTATATGTGTAAGAGCATCCATCACATGGGTAGTGACCGGGCGAGCTGCCGGATGCGAATCGCCCTTGGGGAGAACCACCGCCAGAGCGGCGTGACCTTTAAGGTTCGGGTCACCTGGGGTGCTGTCATCGACAGCGCTTGCAACTCCCGGTCTACGCCTGTGGACAATGTTCGTCAAGCAAAGCGATTTCAGGGATTTAGCGCCTGTGGATAAAACTATCCCCCGGTGGACATCAGTGGTTTTCCACAGACGTAAGCTGTGCCAGCAGTTTTTTTCTTAGGTATGGTCCTTTCAAACGGGGCGGCTTTGCAGCCCCGTTTGAAAGGACCCGCGGGGAGCTTCATACGGTGCTGTGGGTAACTTCACAGCGAGTTTGAGATGGTGGTGCGGCGGGTTACTCGGTCCTCTTGGCACTGCGAAGGCGCGTGACGTTCTCGCCCGTCTGTTTGGCAAACTCGTGCGGCGTCACATGGTCCTCGCGGTTCGCCTCCAGAAACCGGCTCCACCAGGTCATGATCATCCGGCGCTCTTCGAGGAACTCGGCCTTGTGGGTATACGCGGCCCGTACGTTGTTGCGTTCCTTGTGGCTCATCTGCCGCTCGATAGCCGTCTCCGACCACAGCCCGGACTCGACCAGCGCACTGCATGCCATGGCTCGGAACCCGTGGCCGCAGATATCCACCTTGGTGTCATAGCCCATCGTCCTTAGCGCGGCGTTCACCGTGTTCTCGGACATCGGTTTCCATGGCTTGGCATCCCCCGCGAACGCCAGGTC